>NZ_JAWPOX010000019.1:0-92244 GCF_033344475.1 Vibrio sp. 1288 | reverse complement strand
TTTAAAATACAAAACGCCCGATGAAGTACATCGAGCGTTTTAGTTAAAAAGTGTCAACCCATATCAGGACGGGTCATCGTGAATTAAATATTAAACAGTTTTTTGGCATTCTCAGTCGTTATGGCATCGATGGTTGCGATGTCGACATCACGCAAGTCGGCAACACGTTGTGCAACGAGAGAAGTGTAGGCTGGTTCATTACGTTTACCACGGTGTGGCACCGGCGCTAAATATGGACAGTCGGTTTCTAAAATGACCCACTGCATATCCAAATGTGGAATGACTTTATCCATCCCGCCATTCTTAAAGGTTGATACGCCACCTAAGCCTAAGTGGAAGCCTAGCTCATTGATTGCTTGTGCTTCTTCTAAGCTGCCTCCAAAACAGTGGAATACACCACGCAGACGACCATCTTGCTCTTGTCGTAGCAAAGTGAGTGTTTCTTCAATCGAATCACGAGTGTGGATAACGACCGGTAAATCCATCTCTTTTGCCCAGTCAAGTTGAGCTACGAACGCCATTTCTTGCTCAGCACGATAGGTTTTGTCCCAATACAGGTCGATACCGATTTCGCCCACCGCAATAAACTTGTGTTTCTCAAACCAGCCGCGGATGATCTCCAACGTTTGCTCAACGTTGTTATCCACATAGCAAGGGTGCAGCCCCATCATTGAGTGGCATACGTCAGGATATGCCGCTTCGGTTTTTAGCATGGGCTCAATTGAGTCCAGATCGATGTTTGGCAACAGGATTTTATTAATGCCTTGCGTTAAGGCGCGTTGTACTACTTCATCGCGGTCGTTATCAAATTCGCTAGCATAGATGTGCGCGTGGGTATCGATCATCGTTACTCTCTGTGCTTCATGGTTGGTTTCGTATTCGAAGTATACTTGAGTGTGAGTGCTGGGTCATTTTCAGTTTTTTTCATTACCTTTTTCCAGATTGTCACTCGCAACATGCATCAAGAGTGATATGATTTTGTTCACCAGATGATTTGATCATCATAACCGTCCAGACAAGGAGAAAATGGTGTCTGTATCAATTCAAGGTCCATTCCCTGCACGCCGTATGCGTCGTTTACGTAAGCACGATTTTAGTCGTCGTTTGATGGCTGAGAACCAACTTTCTGTTAATGATCTGATTTACCCAATGTTCATTCTTATGGGTAAAGATCGTCGTGAGAGCGTGGAGTCCATGCCGGGTGTAGAGCGTTTGTCGATTGATTTAATGCTAGAAGAAGCACAATACCTTGCAAATCTAGGCGTTCCAGCAATCGCGCTTTTCCCTGTCGTAAACCAAGACGCTAAAAGCTTATGTGCTACTGAAGCCTACAACCCAGAAGGTTTGGTTCAGCGAGCAGTACGAGCACTTAAAGAACACATTCCTCAAATTGGTGTAATCACAGATGTGGCACTCGACCCATTCACGACACATGGCCAAGACGGCATCATCGATGAAGATGGCTACGTAATGAATGATGAAACCACAGAAGTATTGGTTAAGCAGGCTTTGTCTCATGCAGAAGCGGGTGCTGACGTAGTCGCGCCTTCAGACATGATGGATGGCCGAATTGGTAAGATCCGCGAAGCATTAGAAAACGCGGGCTACATTCATACTCAAATCATGGCTTACTCGGCTAAGTACGCATCGAACTACTACGGACCATTCCGTGATGCGGTTGGCTCTTCTTCAAATCTAAAAGGCGGCAACAAGAAAAACTACCAAATGGACCCAGCAAACATTGATGAAGCGATTCACGAAGTGGCGCTAGACATCAATGAAGGTGCGGACATGGTGATGGTTAAACCTGGTATGCCATACTTAGATGTAGTTCGCCGAGTAAAAACTGAACTTCAAGTACCGACATTTGCTTATCAAGTCTCTGGCGAGTACGCGATGCATAAAGCGGCGATCATGAATGGCTGGCTCAAAGAGCGTGAAATTGTGATGGAATCACTATTGTGCTTCAAACGTGCAGGTGCAGATGGCATCTTAACGTACTTTGCGAAAGACGTTGCTGAGTGGTTGGCAGAAGAGAATGCACAAACTGCTCAACACCTAAATCGTACTCCGGAAGCGACAGAAGAGTAATTATCGCTCAGTGAGAAATACCAGACCAACAAGAGTTGTTCGTCTGTATATACCCAAGTAACCTCAGGCGGATTACAACAGTAACAATCCAAGGTGCTTGGGTATTTTTATTTTGGAGAAGAGAATAATGACAATGCTGATTCGTGAAGGCACATTGGAAGAAGCACTTCAAGTTGTGGCGCGTGTTACCGAGTTTTCGAAAGGAGAAACGGTAGACTCCATGACTCAACGTTTAGAAGAGAAAAACAGTTTAATCCTCGTTGCAGAAAAAAATGGCACGATTGTCGGCTTCAAAATAGGTTACGAATTAGAGGATGGTGTTTTCTATAGCTGGTTAGGTGGTGTTGTCCCTGAAGCTCGAAATGAAGGCGTGGCACAACTGCTTTTGGAAGCTCAAGAGGATTGGGTGGCAGAACAAGGCTACAACACATTAAAAGTGAAATCTCGAAACCAGTTTCCGGCTATGCTTCGCTTGTTGTTGAGAAATGGCTATATAATTGAAAAGTTTGAAGAAAAAGTAAATCTTCGAGAATCTCGAGTGCATTTCATTAAAGCAATGTGAAAATAAATGAGATTTTTTCTCATTTAACTGTTGACTACGAAATGAGAATCATTATTATTAATCCTGTCTTAGGGAATGAGGAAAGTTCACAAGGACGTTGAGTGACTTATTAACAGAAGTTAATTAACTGAAAGTTGAGAAGTGATGAAACATTTTTCCGAGAACTTGCACGAATTCTTTTTGACACGACATTGCTCACATTGCTTCCAGTGTAATTTATAGCTTCTTGGTTAAGCTGCTCTATTTACAGAATTTGCTTTACCACTTCTGCTAGGCGACCCCATTCGGGTCGCTTTTTTCTTTTCTACGATTTCTATTTGACGTCACTATTAATATCTTTTCCACATGCGATGATCATTTTAGGATCGTTGATCTTCTCGCCGTTATGCGAATTTGTTGTTATTAATCAATGGTTTGGGTTGGTGCTTTCTTGTGTTTTTTGTTATTGGATAACCAGTGGATAATTTCTATAAACAGAGTTATCCACAGGAGGTGGTGTTTTCGTGAATAAAGTCGGAAAAATTTACGCGACCTAGATCGAGCGAACAAGATAGATTCAGATCAGCAGTCATGGCATCCTAGGCAGATCTCTCAAGTACTGAATTGGATACAGACAATTATGGCAAGTATTCCTGAAAATCCGTTGATCCTTATCGACGGCTCTTCTTACCTATATCGCGCTTTTCACGCCTACCCGGGCACCATGAGCAATGGTGAAATTCCAACTAATGCCGTTTACGGCGTCGTGAACATGTTACGCAGCATGATGCGTCAGTTTGCGTCTGAGCGCATCGCGGTGGTTTTCGATGCAAAGGGAAAAACCTTTCGTGATGATATGTATGCAGAATACAAAGCGAATCGTCCGCCAATGCCGGATGACCTGCGTTGTCAAATTGAACCATTACACAATGTTATTCGTGCAATGGGTTTGCCGCTGATCTGTGTTCCTGGCGTCGAGGCGGATGACGTCATCGGTACGTTAGCATACCAAGCATCACAAAAGGGCATGCCTGTATTGATCAGTACTGGTGATAAAGACATGGCGCAGCTAGTGGATGATAACATTACCTTGATCAACACCATGACGAACGTCGTAATGGATCGTGAAGGTGTGGTTGAAAAGTTTGGCATTCCACCTGAATTGATCATCGACTACTTAGCACTGATGGGCGATAAAGTAGATAACATTCCTGGTGTACCGGGTGTCGGTGATAAAACAGCGACCGCACTACTGCAAGGTATTGGTGGTCTGACGAAGTTGTATGAAAACCTCGATGATATTGCAGGGCTTGGTTTCCGTGGTTCTAAAACCATGGCGAAAAAGCTCATCGACAACAAAGAAAATGCCATGCTTTCGTATGAGCTCGCGACCATCAAATTGGATGTTGAGCTTGAGGAAACGCCAGAATCATTGCTGAAAGCGGAACCAAATAAAGACGAATTAGTGAAGCTGTATGGCCAACTGACGTTTAAATCTTGGTTGAATGAACTACTTGAAGGCGGTTCTGGATCTGTGGAGGCCGTAGAGCTTGCAGGATCTTCACAAGCTTCTTCTTCTCAAGCCGAGATGGAAACTTCTGCGGTAACAATCGATCGCAGCCAATATGAAACAATTCTGGATAAAGAAACCTTCAATGCTTGGCTAGATAAACTTCAAACGGCTGAGCTGTTTGCATTTGATACGGAGACCGATAACCTAGATTACATGCTAGCGAATCTAGTTGGTTTGTCATTCGCTGTCGATGAAGGTATTGCGGCTTATGTGCCAGTTGCACATGACTATTTAGATGCGCCTGAACAGCTTGATCGTGATTGGGTACTAGAACAGCTGAAGCCAATTCTTGAAGATGCAGCGAAAGCAAAAGTCGGTCAAAACTTAAAGTATGATGCGTCTGTACTCGCTCGTTACGACATTGAGCTAAAAGGTATCAAGCACGACACGATGTTGGAATCGTATATCTACAACAGTGTCGGCGGTAAACACGATATGGACAGCTTGGCGCTTCGCTTCCTACAGCACAGCTGCATTTCTTTTGAGCAAATTGCAGGTAAAGGCAAAAATCAGCTTACGTTTAACCAAATCGAACTGGAACAAGCATCGCCATACGCGGCAGAAGATGCGGATGTGACCCTTCGTCTGCACAATCGCTTGTTTGCTAATATCGAGCAGGATGAAAGCCTAAAGACAGTTTACGAAGAGATTGAAATGCCGTTGGTGCCAGTTCTTTCGCGCATTGAACGCACTGGGGTCTTTATCGATGAAATGAAGCTGAGTGCGCAGTCGGTCGAGATTACCGCTCGCCTTGATGAGCTTGAAAAGAAAGCGTACGAAATTGCTGAGCAAGAGTTTAATATGAACTCTCCAAAGCAATTACAAGCCATCCTATTTGAAAAAATGGGTTTACCGGTTGTGAAGAAAACGCCATCAGGCACACCATCGACGAATGAAGAAGTTCTGCAAGAACTCGCGCTAGACTACCCACTACCAAAACTGATTTTGGAATACCGTGGTCTGGCGAAGCTAAAATCAACTTACACCGACAAACTGCCGAAGATGATCAACCCATCAACGGGTCGCGTGCATACTTCTTACCACCAAGCAGTGACCGCAACGGGTCGTCTATCTTCTACTGATCCGAACTTACAGAATATTCCAATTCGTAACGAAGCCGGCCGTCGTATTCGTCAAGCGTTTGTCGCGCCATCAGGGCATAAAATCTTAGCGGTCGACTACTCGCAAATCGAACTTCGCATCATGGCGCACCTTTCTCGCGACCAAGCTTTATTGGATGCATTCCGTGATGGCAAAGATATCCACGCGGCAACCGCAGCAGAAATCATGGGTGTTTCTATTGAGGACGTTTCAAGTGAGCAACGTCGTCGTGCGAAAGCGGTTAATTTCGGTCTTATTTACGGCATGAGTGCGTTTGGTTTGGCGAAGCAATTAGGCATTCCTCGTGGTGAGGCTCAAGCGTACATGGATACATACTTTGAACGTTACCCAGGCGTGATGCAGTACATGGAAGACACACGCAGCACGGCAGCAGATAAAGGGTATGTTGAAACGATTTTTGGTCGACGTTTGCATTTACCAGAAATCAAATCGCGCAACGGGATGCGTCGTAAAGCTGCTGAACGTGCGGCAATCAACGCACCAATGCAAGGTACGGCTGCGGACATCATTAAGAAAGCGATGCTGTTGGTTGATCAGTGGATTCAGGAAGAAGGCAATGGTCGTGTGAAGTTATTAATGCAAGTACACGATGAATTGGTCTTTGAAGTTGAAGAGTCATCATTGTCCGAAATTGAAAGTAAAGTACAGAAATTGATGGAATCTGCAGCAGAGCTAAAAGTACCGTTGGTTGCAGAAGCAGGTCACGGTGATAACTGGGATCAAGCTCATTAGTCACTTTTAGACCAAAATAACCAATTAATTATGAGCCAGCGCACAAACGCTGGCTTTTTTTTGAGATTAAAAAAGCTAGCGCAAAGTTAACTTTGATGTTGCTTAATAAAAGTTTCATGAAAAAAAACTACAAAAATTCTTTGCAATTCTGACCAATTGTTGTACATTAATACTCGTAGGGTACAGAGGTAAGATGTTCTATCTTTCAGACCTTTTGTTTCACGTTATTGGATTAGGCTGATTCAGCCGCCCCAGTCAGTTTTTGACTGGGGCGTTTTTTATTGGGCGAAAGAAAATTATTCTTTTGGATCAGTAGCTTAAAGTAAGCCTTTAAAAACCTTCTTTTTTGACCTTTCTAAGTCACTGCAAAATCTCGATTTTTCCTTCAAATTTATTGCGTTATTCATCCTGTAAATTTACGCCAGTCACACTATTATTTTTTCTTGAAGGAAACTAAGTTACATCTTTTTGAAGCTTTGCTTGGCTTAAATGTCTGAATTGTAAAGCTATTGGGTGTTTTTCGAGTGAATGTTTGGTGATGCACAGGAAACAAGAGCGCTTTTTAACCTATTGAAATCGAATCTCAGTTCAGCAATGCTTCGTCACATAACAATAATTACCAATTTTTCTCTCCCGTTATCCCTGCCAGGAAGGCGGGGATTTTTATTGTCTGTTATTTAGTTCAGATAAACAAAAGCCCCACCAAATGGCAGGGCCGTGTCGAAGAAATTTAACAAATATTGTTAATTATTCTTCATCGCTCGCTGGTATCTCTTGTTCGTCTTCTTCTATCAGGTGCGCTAGTGCTGGTGCAAACCAGGTATCCAGTTTTGCACGTAGCTGATCGACACCTAATCCTTTAAGTGAAGAGAACACATCAACAGAAACGTCACCACCGAAAGTTTCTACTTGCTTACGAACTTTCAGTAGAGTTTGTTTGCGTGCACCACTTTTTAGTTTATCTGCTTTGGTTAGCAAAACCTGCACAGGAATGTGGCTATCGATGGCCCAGAAAATCATTTGTTGGTCGAGATCTTTCATTGGATGACGAATGTCCATTAGAACCACTAAGCCTTTTAGGCACTCGCGTTTCTGTAGGTATTCACCCAAAGATTTCTGCCATTTGTTTTTCATCTCTACCGGTACTTGAGCAAAACCGTATCCAGGTAGATCGACAATGTGACAACCTTCTTCTACTTTGAAAAGGTTGATTAATTGCGTACGACCAGGTGTCTTTGATGTCTTGGCTAAGCTTTTTTGATTAGTTAGACGGTTAAGTGCACTCGATTTACCAGCGTTTGAGCGTCCTGCAAACGCAATTTCGACACCTTCGTCTTCCGGCAGGTGACGAATATCGGGTGCGCTGGTGATGAAATGCGTATTTTGGTAATGAATTTTTACGCTCACTGTTAACTCCATCTCGACTTTGTGTAGTCGATTGATTACTTTTTTGTGAAAATGTGTAAAATAACCGTGCTCGGCATAAGGTCGCCTATTGTACCATGAGTGTACGCGGTATGTTCACATTCCGTGGTACTGGAAGCTTGATAATTATAATGGAATGTCATGAAGAAATTAGCGCTAATTTTGAGTCTTTTAGCCAGTTGCTCAGTATGGGCCCAAGGTAATATTGAGGCTGGTAAAGCAAAATCACAAACCTGTGTCGCCTGTCACGGAGCAGATGGCAACAGTGCAATAACAACGTACCCGAAACTCGCAGGCCAACACGCTAAGTATCTTGAGAAGCAGTTAAAAGAACTTAAGCTAGGCATGACAAGTGGTGGTAAACAAGGTCGTTACGATCCTGTAATGAGTGGTATGGCAATGCCACTGAGCGATGAAGATATCGCAGACCTATCTGCTTACTACGCTTCGCTACCAGTTTCAGAAAACTCAACACCTGAAGATGTAGTAGCAAAAGGCAAAACGCTTTATACCGCTGGTGATGCCGAGCGTGGCCTAACCGCATGTATTGCATGTCATGGTCCTCGTGGCAATGGTACTGAGCTTTCAGGTTTCCCGAAAATTTCTGGTCAGCATGCTGACTACATCAAAGCTCAGCTAGAAAAATTCCGTGATGGCGACCGTGGCAATGATATGAATGCCATGATGCGCGACATCGCGAAGAAAATGACAGACGAAGATATCGAAGTGCTGTCTAAATACGTTGGCGGTCTGCACTAATATACCTAAATCGCTCAAGATCCTGCATCTTGAGCTGGTTGGGTAGATGTCCCTACATCGTTCGAGCAACTTGTACAAAAATGCCCTAGTGAATCCACTAGGGCATTTTTGTTCGTGACAGATATCACAGTCGAGTTTGGATGCGAAAGCGATAGTTGGCTCGGCAGTTTGTGAGACATTTGCCATACTTGATGTTGGCTTTTTCTTGTTAGTGTTTTTAAGCTTTTGATTAAATGATAATTTTGATTTTTTAGAAAAATAGGCGGATTATTTTTTCAACCCATTACTTGTGAGCATAACGGGATGGCGTAAAGTAGAAGTCGTTCACAGGGAGTGAATGTAAGGATTTAAGACCACGGTTTAGGTCTCCAAGGATGTAGCTCGGATGCTTGGTGATTTAGAAAGGGATTTAGATAGGTAGGGAGCCTATCAGATAAGGATGGTCATCTCGTCTGACGGTTAAGACAGTGAAACGGATCAGGCACAGGAAGTTGCTCAGTAGACAGGAAGTAAACGGATAGCCAAAACTCATCAGGAAGATGAAAAACAACTCTTTTTGGCAGGGAAAGCTCTAAAAACAAAGGGATCATTGGTGCACCAAATGTGTGCAACACAGTTTCGCCAATTGATGGCACTTAGAAAGCGACAGTCTGACTGTCGCTTTTTTTATATCCGTTGACTTGCTCAGTCGTAACTTGAATTGAGATTACTGCACTTATTTAGCTTTATAGGTTGTAAACAAAGTTTTTTAATAAAAATTGCTGAAAAAATACTCAACAACACTCCAATCCGAGTTCACTTTCTGGTATGTTTCGCATCCCTGTTTGAGGAAGTCAGCATGCATACCTGTCCTTTATGCCAAAATCAGCGCACTCACCATTATTTTGAAGATAAGCGTCGTGAATATCTTCAATGTGAGCAGTGCAGCTTGGTATTCGTAAATCCAGACCAACGTTTGGATGCGGAAAGCGAAAAAGCTCACTATGATTTGCATGAGAACAACCCCGATGATTTGGGTTACCGACGCTTTTTGTCGCGTATTGCTGACCCGATCACAGAGCGAATTTCTCCACAATCAAATGGTATCGACTTTGGTTGTGGTCCTGGCCCAACGCTCTCCTTGATGCTGGAAGAGGCGGGGCACAACATGGCGTTGTACGATCTCTACTACCACCCTGATACGTCGGTTTTAGAAAAAACGTACGACTTCATGACAGCAACAGAGGTGATAGAGCACCTCTACCACCCAGATTTGGTGTGGAAGCAATGGTTGAATTTAGTTAAGCCAGGGGGCTGGATAGGCCTGATGACGAAAATGGTCATCGACGTGGAGGCTTTCAAATCATGGCATTATAAGAACGATCTCACTCACGTAGTGTTCTTTAGTCGTGACACGTTCCAGTTCCTAGCAGAGCGGGATAAGCTCGAACTCGAATTTATTGGTAATGATGTAATTTTACTGAGGAAACCCCAGTAATGAGCCGTAGTAAAAAATCTAGAAAACCGGGTGCCGCTGGTGCACCTGAGTTTGTTGTAACTCGTAACCGTACAGAATCTGATGTGGAAGGCCGCTTACGCAAGCGTGCTAAAAAGCGTAAAGGTCTGAAAACGGGTAACCGTAACTCAGAAGTTAACGAGCAGAAAAAGCAAGCTGCTGCACAAAATCGCGACCCGCGCTTAGGCAGCAAAAAGAAAATACCTCTGATTGTTGAACCTGCGAAGAAAATGACGAAGCAAGAGCGTCGTTTGTCGGCAGAGCAAGAACTAGAGATGCTAGAAAATGACGCGCAATTGAACGTGTTGCTAGACCGTATTGAAGCGGGTGAAAACCTGGGCACAGGTCTACAGAAATTCGTCGATGAGAAACTCGATCGCATTGAGAAGCTAATGGACCAACTAGGTTTGTTGGAACCTGAAGAAGAGGAAGACTTCACTGCACCTGCTGAGAAAAGCACGCGCAACGATGATGACTTGCTAGCAGATTTCGACGACATTAATTTCGACGACTATAAAGGATAATTAAGCTATGAATGTAACCTTATTAGCTATTGCTGGTGTTGTGATTATCGTCGCACTCGCTTCTTATGCAGGTTACCTTCTGCTTCAATTGAAAAAGCAAAAGGAATTGCAGCTGAAGCATCAAAAATTGGCGATAGACAAACGTAACGCCAACATTTTTGAGAATGTGCATACCTTGTGTCAGGCGGGCATTCAAGGGCAGTGCGATTTATCTGAAATCAGTATCCGTGTGTATAACATCATGGATTATGTACAAGGTGAAGACCGCGTTGATTTCGATAAAACGTACCCTGCGATTTCTGAGCTTTACCACATAGTGAAAGATATGGCGCGTGGCGAAGAACGCCAAAAACTTGCCAAGAAAGAGCGTATGCAACAGAACTTGACGCGTCATAAAGCGGAAAGCCGCCTCACTGATGCGATTATTGAGGAGCTCAAAGTGTTGCAGAAAAACGTCCAGCCACTGAATAATCAAATCAATATTCAGATGATTTAAGCGCGACCCTCAATAGTCTCCTTATGACTAATGGGGGTATCGTGATCACGCTAGCACTTCTTTAGTTTTATACTTAAAAAGCCAGTCGGCGTTGCCACGCTTGTCATCGTCGTATGGCAAAATAGCGGCTCTGAATATCGGGTGACGGCTTTCGTTGCCCTAGCATTTAACGGAAAGTACCACCATGTCGAATCAACACACTGAATCGAAACAGCAAATCGTCTGGGATCAAGCGGTATTGGATAAGTACAACTATTCCGGGCCTCGTTATACGTCGTACCCAACGGCGCTGGAGTTTCATGAAGCGTTCACCATTTCTGATTATGATATGGCATGCACTCAATACCCAGAACGCCCATTATCGCTGTACGTACACATTCCGTTCTGTCACAAGCTTTGTTACTACTGTGGATGTAATAAAGTCATTACACGCCACTCGCACAAAGCGGATGAATACCTCGACGTGCTTGAACACGAAATTCGTCAACGTGCTGCATTACTTGCTAGTCGCACCGTGACGCAATTGCATTTTGGTGGTGGTACACCGACGTTTCTCTCTGAAAAGCAAATCACGCGTGTAATGAGCCTGCTACGCCAAGAGTTTACTTTTAGCAGCGATGCTGAAATCAGTATCGAGGTTGACCCGCGTGAAATCGAGCTGACCATGCTGGATCATCTGCGTAGTGAAGGCTTCAATCGCTTGAGCATCGGTGTTCAGGACTTCAACAAAGAAGTGCAAAAGCTGGTGAATCGTGAGCAAGATGAAGAGTTCATCGTTGCGATGGTTGCGCGCGCAAAAGAGTTAGGCTTTCGTTCGACGAACCTAGATTTGATTTACGGTTTACCGAAGCAGACCAAAGAATCTTTTGCCAAGACTCTAGAACAAGTACTAGAGATGCAGCCGGGCCGTCTATCCGTGTTTAACTACGCGCACATGCCACAGCTATTTGCAGCGCAGCGTAAGATTAAAGACGAAGATCTGCCAAAGGCAGAAGAGAAGATGGCAATTCTGCAAGACACCATCGCGACACTGACTGGTGCTGGCTACCAATTTATCGGTATGGACCACTTTGCTTTGCCGGACGATGAACTTGCTGTTGCCCAGCGCGAAGGTATTTTGCATCGCAATTTCCAAGGCTACACCACACAAGGTGAATGTGACTTGGTTGGCTTTGGTGTTTCTGCAATCTCGATGATCGGCGATGCGTACGCGCAAAACCAGAAAGAGCTGAAGAAATACTACGCTCAAGTCAACGAACTTCGTCACGCTCTGTGGAAAGGGGTCTCGCTGGACTCTGATGATTTGCTCCGTCGCGAAGTGATTAAGCAGCTGATTTGTAACTTCAAATTAGACAAGAAAGCCATTGAGTCTGAGTTTAAAGTGAGGTTTGAACAGTACTTTAAAGAAGATTTGCAGCTACTTCAGACCTTTATTAACGATGAGCTAGTAGAAGTGGATGATAATGAAATTCGTGTGACGCTGCGAGGTCGTTTGTTGATCCGTAATATTTGTATGAGCTTCGATAAATACCTACGAGCAAAGGCACGTCAGCAACAGTTCTCTCGTGTTATTTAATCCGAGATACAGATTCAAGATATAAAAAATGCCAGCAGATGCTGGCATTTTTTTATGTTTTTGCTGGATTTAAGCGCGATCTTTTACTTTTTCTCTCAGTTCCGCTTTTTCTGCTTCTGAAAGGAATGCAATCTCAAGGCCATTGATTTGCGCTTGGCGAATCTGGTCTTGGCTCAGACCAGCGGCTGGTGCCGCTACTTCGTATTCGTATGGCAGTTCGATACCTTCAACCGCTGGATCGTCAGTGTTCAGACACGCAAGAACGCCATGCTCTAGGAACTGCTTGAGAGGGTGGTTTTCTAGCGTTTCTACCGTACTTGTTTGGTAGTTTGACGTCAGGCAAGATTCAATACCAATGCGGTTTTCTGCTAGGTAATCCATCAGTTTTGGATCGTGAATCGCTTTTACGCCGTGACCGATACGAGTTGCGCCCAGCTCATTGATTGCTTGCCACATGCTCTCTGCACCTGCTGCTTCACCAGCATGGACCGTTACCCCAAGGCCAGCATCGCGTACTTGCTTGAAGTGAGACACAAAGCGATCACCCGGTTGGCCTAGCTCGTCACCCGCAAGGTCGACGGCAACGATGTGATCTTTCTGGCTCAGAATGCCGTCCAGTTCTTGTTGACATGCGTCAGTGCCAAATGTGCGACTCATGATACCGATCAGGTTGGCTTTCACGCCAAAATCGCGCATACCCGCTTGCACACCGTCCACGACGGCTTCAACAACCCCCGCTACTGGTAGTTTGTGTTTCATCGCCATGTAGTAAGGAGAGAAACGCAGCTCTGCGTAATCGATTTGTGCGTTTAGCGCGTCTTCTACGTTTTCGTACGCGACACGACGACATGCATCTAGATCGCCCAGTACAGCAACACCCCAGTCGAGCTTAGAAAGGAAAGCAACAAGAGAGGGTTCCGCTTCGACAATTTGAACGTGAGGAGTGAGAGACTCAATATCGTATGCTGGTAGGGCAATGCCAAACTTTTGGCCTAGCTCAAGAATCGTTTTAGTACGAATGTTACCGTCGAGGTGACGGTGCAAATCAGTAAGAGGAAGGTTCTTCGTTATCATTTTGTCGATCCGGATAGTTATGAACTGGAACAGGGCCCAAACATCATCTGTGACAATACATGGGTAAGATTTGCAGTTAAGTATAAATAACAGTTGGGTAGATTGTCAGTAGAGGATGACTAGGAAATCAACGATTCTCGCTCTTTTCTACTTCATGTTCACCAAATGTGTTGGCCATTCTTCTAGTGGCATAGGGCGGCTGTAATAGAAGCCTTGCACCTGATTACAGCCTAAAGAGCGCAGTAATTGTGCTTGATTGCTATCCTCGACACCTTCCGCGACGACATTAGTTTTGAGACCTGCTGTGATATTGATGACGGCAGCGACGACTGAACTGTTTAAGTTTTCTTGTGTGAGTTGATTGATGAAGGTGCGATCAATCTTCAAGCAGGTAAACGGCAGAGAGTGGAGGTAACCCAGTGATGAGTAGCCGGTGCCAAAGTCATCTATCGCGATACCAATACCCATTTCACGCAGTTTAGTCATATTTTCTAGTGTTGTCGGTGCGCTATCAATGATGCGTGATTCTGTGATCTCTAGTGTGAGGTTACTTGCTGGTAATTTCGTGATATCCAATACGCTTATCACAGTATCGACAAAACTTGGGCAAGATAGTTGATTAACGGAGATATTCACATGCAGTTGGAAGTCCGACGGCCACTGTTTGCTTTCGATCGCTTGGTAAGTGTCGCGACAAGCTTGTAACAGAATCTGTTGGCCGATGGCTTTGATCATGCCGCTTTCTTCCGCGATTGGAATAAAATCTAATGGTGACACCATACCTGAGTCGCTATGCCAACGCGCCAGTGCTTCGGCGCCACACACTGTGCCACTGACGAGATCCACAATCGGTTGGTAATGAGGAATAAACTCTCGGTTTTCAATGCCAGTTTGGATCTTGGTCAGCATTTGCGTACGAAACTTTGAAGCGCTCGCTAGTTCTGGGCTGTAGTGACAAACACCAGTCAGTGAGTCTTGTTTAGCGTAACTTAATGCGATGCTGGCGTTGCGTAACCATAAAGGCATGGTTTCGTTTGGCTGGGTTTGTACAATACCAAGTGAAATCTTCATCACTACATTCTCGCCTTCCACCATAAATGGGGTGGAAAAGAGTTGCTGTAATCGACGTTCGGTTTGTTTAATTTTGGTTTCAGTGTCGACATTTGAGAGAAACACCGCGAACTCATCACCACCAATCCGAGCCAATAATGCGTTGTCACGAAACTGCTGTTTTAGCCTTTCAGCGATGCTGACCAACAACTGGTCGCCGTTGTGATGACCCACACTGTCGTTGATATCTCTAAATTTGTTGATACCAAGTAAAAATAAACTGCCGTGACAAAGATGAGACTGATTTTCACAGATTTCGACCAAACCCTGACGACTATATAAGCGTGTCAGAGAGTCATAAACCAACTGTTCACGCAATGCTTTGAATGACGCTCTTAGATTGTTCGCCATTTCATTAAAAGCATGAACCAGTACGGTTGTCTCATACACATAACCAGGCTTTGGCATGCCGCTATCCCAATCCCCATTTGCCAGGTGCTGAGCGGCGGCGGCCGTCGCGTTAATTGGTCTGGTAACTCGGTTGAAAATGATCCAACTGATGACGATCCCAAATAGGCTTACAATAATGCCAACGAGCCAGCTCTCTTGCTGGCTTTTCGGTAACAGGCCGAGAAGCTCAGACTCCGAAATGGAGGTGCCGATAAACCATGTTAAGCCGTCTTGGTCTCGATACGGGGTTAGCCGACTGAAAATACGTTGGCCATCATGTTCAAATGAAAAAGTATAAGGTTGCTTCGTGTTGTTGAGATCGAAAGACCGGACTCGGCTCGCACTGATTTTGATGATCGGGTCTGCGTTTTCAGCGGCAAGCAAACGCTGCCCTTTATCCGAAAATTTTGTGCCCCATGAGATGACGCTTCCCGGGCCTGAGTGAGCGATTAAACGATGATCTGGGTCCATGATGTAGACCGACGCTTTAGTGTTGTATTTTAACTCGCGCAGGAACTCGTTGAATGTATTGATACGAATGTCTGTCACCAAAACACCAGCAAATTGGTCGTGTTTGTACACCGGCGTCATGGCTGATAGCGTAATATCCTGGCGTTCATCAGCGTTGGTATAAATTTCAGACCAAGTGGCGTTTTGGCTCTCTGCAACGGGCTTATACCATGGGCGAGTGCGAGGATCGTATTGGGAGATAACCGTTCGAATGTTGTTACTCACATGGTTGGTTCCATAAATAACCAGATCACCATCGGTGTAGCGATCTTGCACCATTAAGGTGTAATCGTCGGAAAGCTCGCGGCGAAAGCCTGCAAAGTCGCCGTTTTCTGAACCAAATGCGATTACATCCAACTGCGGTATCGATTGGTAAAGATTTTTGAATGCACTCAGCAGGTAGTTTTGAATGTCTGAGGTATCGTGAGGGCGATAAAGGTTGTGATAGCTGACGTTGTGCGCGAGAGCCATAACCGCAGTAAAAGGCTTACGTAGATAGCTATTGAGGTGGTCGTGGACACTTTCGGTTAACACGGAAAGTTGCTTGTCACTGATATCCGTGACCACTTCTTCGTAACTTTGTTTTTGGACGTAGACAATGACACCGATCGCCAGTAAGAAGATCATGACAAATGGAATCAGAACAGCAGTACGCAGTGTAATTTGAGTCGTAGCAGTAGACATCGCCTAATCACATAGATGGTGGTGCGCCACAATTGTACTGATGTTTTTATTAATATCGAGTGACAAACGACGCTCGTTGTTAACGCACCACGTAAGTGATTGTCAGTACAATTCTTTTAATTTTCTGGTGAGTGTATTTCGCCCCCAGCCTAATACTTTAGCGGCATCTTGCTTATGACCTTTAGTGTGCTCTAAGGCTGCTTCTAATAAAATGCGTTCAAATTCTGGTAAAGCGTAAGAAAGTAGTTCTTTATCTCCTGCTGCGAGTGAATGCCGTGCCCAATCCGCCAATTGTTCTTGCCAACTACCATGTGCAGAGTCTGAAATGGATTTTTTCTCTTCGAGTAGTTCGCTTGGCAAGTCATTTGGTAACACCTCGCTACCACTGGCCATAACGGTTAACCAACGGCAAATATTCTCTAATTGACGCACGTTGCCAGGCCAATCAAGGCGGTTAAGAATCTCTACGGTTGACGGGTGGAGAGTTTTTGTTTCCACACCAAGCTCATCAGCTGCACGGATAAGAAAATGCTGTGTAAGCTTTTCAATGTCTTGCTTACGCTCACGCAGTGCCGGGATCTGAACGCGAATCACGTTTAAGCGATGAAATAGGTCCTCACGAAAGTCACCTTCGTGCACCAGCTTTTCTAAGTTCTGGTGTGTTGCCGCGACAATTCGTACATCGACACTGATCGGAGAGTGACCGCCCACTCGATAAAACTGCCCGTCAGCTAGAACGCGTAGTAAACGAGTTTGAATGTCCAATGGCATGTCGCCGATTTCGTCTAAAAATAGAGTGCCGCCATTGGCTTGTTCGAATCGTCCTTGACGAACATTGTTTGCCCCCGTAAACGCGCCTTTTTCGTGGCCAAACAGTTCTGATTCAATCAAGTCTTTGGGAATCGCCGCCATATTGAGCGCAATGAAAGGTTTGTTAGCACGTGGACTGTGACGGTGCAGTGCATGAGCAACGAGTTCTTTACCCGTGCCCGATTCACCGTTAATCAAGACTGAAATAGAGGAGCGAGAAAGACGACCAATGGCGCGAAACACCTCTTGCATCGCTGGTGCTTCACCGATAATTTCAGGCGTTTCTGCTGGAATGTCTTCTGGAGAGAGCTGCTCGCGTTTGTTTTCGTGGCTGTGTGCAATGGCTCGTTCAACCAGAGTTAAAGTTTCATCAATATCAAAAGGTTTTGGTAAATATTCAAAAGCACCTTTTTGGTACGCATTCACTGCTGCATCTAAATCTGAGTGCGCGGTCATGATAATCACGGGAAGGTCTGGGTAATCGCGCTGTACTTGTTTTAGTAGCTCCAACCCATCAATACCTGGCATGCGAATGTCTGATACTAGAACATCCGGCACTTCGCGTTCGAGCGCCATTAACACGCTTTCCCCATCGGCATAGGTTTCACATTTGATGTTGGCAGAGGAGAGCGTTTTCTCCATTACCCAGCGAATTGAACTGTCGTCATCAACGACCCAAACATATCCTTTACTCATGTAGTAATCCTTGCAGCAAACCGAAAAACTGACGCGACTTGAAGTCTATTAGCGCACTCAGATCGGCAGATAAATAGTAAATGTTGTGTGACCAGGCCAGCTTTCTACGTCTATTTTTCCATTGTGCTGGTCGATCAAATTTTGCGAAATAGATAGCCCTAATCCAGTTCCTCCCTCGCGGCCACTGACCATGGGATAGAACAGCGTGTCTTGTAGTTCCGGTGGAATACCTGGGCCGTTGTCTGTGATTTCGACACGAGCAGCGAGTTTACAGCGTTTGCCGTGAATATTGGCTTGATGCACCGTTCTGGTGCGAATGGTTATTTTCCCGTGCTCTTGATGGCTAAGAATTTGTGCGGCGTTGCTGACGATATTAAGCATTGCCTGCTCGATTTGGTCTGTATCCATCAAAATCTCTGGCAAGCTTGGGTCATAATCTCGTTCAATGATGATTGAGCGTTGTGACTCTAATTCAACCAGTTGGCGAACCTTTTCAAGAATTTGGTGCAGATTCTCTTGTGTCTTCTTACCTGGCTTTTGCGGTCCTAGTAATCGATCCACGAGCGCCCTTAAACGGTCTGCTTGCTCAATGATGATGTGTGTATATTCGGTGAGAGAGGGCTCTGGCAGCATTTTTTCTAGCAATTGCGCCGCACCGCGTAAGCCGCCAAGCGGATTTTTAATCTCATGTGCAAGCCCTCGGACTAACAGCTTCGCTGCTTGTTGTTGGGCGTGTTGGTTCAGTTCTTGAGAGAGTCGGCGCTGCTGATCAATTTTGCGCATCTCGACCAGAAGCATCAACTGCTTTTGCCAAGTGATAGGGCTAACCGTCACCTCTAGCATTAAAGGGCGGCCATCAACAACGAAAGTGACGTCACTGTCGGTGATGCTTTGGCCACTTTGCAACGGTTGAGTGAGCAGCGCGAGATCCAGCGACGCATGCTGAATCAATTGAGAAAGTGATTGTTCAATAATTCGTTTGGCGCTTTGAGAAAACAGCAATTCGGCAGCCGGATTGGCATAACGGATGGCCAATCCATCATCAAGAATCAGCGTTGCTGTCACCATATTGTTGAGAATGGCACTAGGAAGACTGGTATCCACATTACGTCCTTGTTTTGCTTTAAGATTGTGCGATGCACAATAATGGTGCAATTGAACGTTAAGTATGGCGAATAAATCTTAGAAGAAAAAGTGAAAAGCATCGCTGTGATGTGATTTTTTTCACCAGATATTCTATTTTGCCCCTTTTACGGTCGGCTTAACACTTGCTCTATGTAAATGCACCGTTATAGGGCTAGTAGATGCAATAAGCTTGCCGCTTCTTTTCGCGTGCACAGCAAGTGTGTGAGTGCCTCGGTCAATATTGTTTAACTGCCACACTATATGGTTTTGTGGTGCACCATAAGGTTTTCCATCGAGTAACAATTGCAATTGCTCACCGATACCAAGCTTGTGATTGGTTTCTAATTGAATATTGATGATGCCTCGATTGCTGCGGATGGTCTCGTTGTGCTTGGGAGTCAGCATCGAGAGTTGTAATGGGAGAGGCTGATCGGTTGTTTTCTCTGGCTTGTTTTGTGATGCAGTAGATGGCGTAGTCTGAGGTGCGAGCGATTCAGTACTTTCTACCTCAGGAGCTGGTGCGCTGGCTTCAAGGTTTGGCAGTGCGATCGCTTTTGCTCCTTTGTTTGGCGTATCACTAAAGTGAACCACGCCATTTTCATCTACCCACGTATACGCGACCTGCGCGAAGGCGATAGAGGCGATTAACAATCCGCTGAGTGCACACAGTGATGGAATAAGCTGAACTTTCATTGCTCACCTTCTCTTGTTCGATGATTTCACGTTTCAATGGCTTAGCTCTTTGACCTGTAAGGAAAAATTCTAAGCGTATTTTTATTATCCCCTCATGTTAAACGTCGAAGCTTGAGTGGCGAATACAAAAAAGGCCCGCCTGCGAGGCGAGCCTAATATTTTATTGCTGTGTTTACATTTTACACAGTGTCGACCTTACACAGAGTAGTAAAGTTCGAACTCAACAGGGTGAGTTGTCATGTTCACACGCTCTACGTCCTGAGACTTAAGGTCGATGTATGAATCGATGAAGTCGTCAGAGAATACGCCGCCCGCTGTTAAGAACTCACGATCAGCATCTAGCTCTGCTAGCGCGTCTTTTAGTGAGTATGCAACAGTTGGGATTTCTGCTGCTTCTTCAGCTGGAAGATCGTAAAGGTCTTTATCCATCGCTTCGCCTGGGTGGATCTTATTCTTGATACCGTCAAGACCAGCCATAAGCATTGCTGCGAAACATAGGTATGGGTTCGCCGCTGGGTCACCGAAACGAACTTCGATACGACGTGCTTTCGGGCTTGGTACCACTGGGATACGGATTGAAGCAGAGCGGTTACGCGCTGAGTAAGCTAGCATTACTGGTGCTTCGAAGCCTGGTACAAGGCGTTTGTACGAGTTTGTTGATGGGTTAGCGAATGCGTTGATTGCACGAGCGTGTTTGATGATACCACCGATGTAGTAAAGCGCCATTTCAGATAGACCGCCGTACTTGTCACCAGCAAATAGGTTTACGCCATCTTTTGCTAGAGACTGGTGAACGTGCATACCGCTGCCGTTGTCGCCAACAAGTGGTTTAGGCATAAACGTCGCTGTTTTACCAAACGCGTGAGCAACGTTGTGTACAACGTACTTGTAGATTTGGATTTCGTCAGCTTTGGTTGTTAGCGTGTTGAAACGAGTTGCGATTTCGTTTTGACCCGCCGTTGCCACTTCGTGGTGGTGCGCTTCAACAACAAGACCCATTTCTTCCATTACTAGACACATAGCAGAACGGATGTCTTGAGATGAATCTACTGGAGCTACTGGGAAGTAACCACCTTTAACGCCTGGACGGTGACCTTTGTTACCTTCTTCGTAGTCAGAACCTGTGTTCCATGCTGCTTCTACATCGTCGATCTTGAAGAAAGAGCCTGACATGTCTGTCGAGAACTTCACGTCATCAAATAGGAAGAATTCTGGCTCAGGACCGATAAGTACAGTATCTGCAACACCTGTAGAACGCATGAAGTCTTCAGCGCGTTTTGCGATAGAGCGTGGGTCACGGTCGTAGCCTTGCATTGTTGCAGGCTCTAAGATGTCACAACGGATATTTAGTGTTGCGTCTTCCGTGAATGGGTCAAGCACAGCAGAAGATGCGTCAGGCATCATTACCATGTCTGATTCGTTGATACCTTTCCAGCCAGCAACTGATGAACCATCGAACATTTTACCTTCTTCGAAGAAGTCTGCGTCGATTTGGTGAGCAGGGATCGAAATGTGCTGCTCTTTACCTTTTGTATCAGTGAAGCGTAGGTCAACAAACTTAACTTCGTTTTCTTGGATCAGCGATAGAACGTTTTCTACTGACATCTTGGATAACCTCCAGTGTTAATAAGCGGTAAAAGCTCGATTTATGAATTATTCATGAAACCTGGCATTGATTAATCAATTTGACTTTTCATTAATCGATGCTGTTTTAGCTAAAGCTAAAACCGTGCCAAAAAAAATATTCCATTAATTTCAAGCAATTGTGTTTTTGAATGCTAGTTTGGTGCAGTTACTTGCACCAAAATGATCTTTGATTGCACTATTATGGTGCTAAAAATCATTGTTGCACCATAATGTGACAGGTACATTGCGTATTCAGCCCAGTTTTTGAGCAAGAGTCAATTTGAATTATGCATCGATTAGAATAAAGTTGCGTTTAATCAATTCGCTCTGAGGAAGAAAATGGGCATTAAGCGTAAAAATCGCAGAAATGCTCGGGAGTAGATCACATATTTCTAGGCTTTTTGCTAAAATCTGGTACATTATGGCCGTTTTTTTAATCAGCAAATGTCGCCAGAGAGCACCCGTTCTCAGCGTGGGGGCATTTCATCTATCTAAGTGAATCAATATCCATGGCTACTCCACAGATTGATAAATTAAGAAATATCGCGATCATCGCGCACGTTGACCACGGTAAAACCACGTTGGTTGACAAGCTGCTACAACAATCAGGCACGCTTGAGTCTCGCGGTGAAGCTGAAGAGCGAGTCATGGACTCGAACGACATCGAGAAAGAGCGCGGTATTACCATTCTTGCTAAAAACACAGCAATCGACTGGAACGATTACCGTATCAACATCGTAGATACTCCGGGACACGCGGACTTCGGTGGTGAAGTTGAGCGTATCATGTCGATGGTAGACTCTGTACTACTTATCGTTGACGCAGTTGATGGTCCAATGCCTCAAACGCGTTTCGTAACACAAAAAGCGTTTGCTCACGGTCTAAAACCAATCGTTGTAATCAACAAGATTGACCGCCCTGGCGCACGTCCTGATTGGGTTATGGACCAAGTGTTCGACCTGTTCGACAACCTAGGTGCAACTGATGACCAGCTAGACTTTAAAGTAGTTTACGCATCAGCACTTAACGGTTGGGCTTCTCTAGAAGAAGGCGAAACTGGCGAGAACATGGAACCACTATTCCAAACTATCGTTGATGTTGTTGACGCGCCAAATGTTGACCTTGATGGCCCACTACAGATGCAAGTTTCTCAGCTAGACTACAGCTCTTACGTTGGTGTTATCGGCGTGGCTCGCGTAACTCGTGGTAGCGTTAAACCAAACCAGCAGGTAACCATTATTGGTGCTGACGGTAAAACTCGCAACGGTAAAGTGGGTACAGTAATGGGCTACCTTGGCCTAGAGCGTCACGAAGTGGAACAAGCTAACGCGGGTGATATCATCGCAATCACTGGTCTTGGCGAGCTGAAAATTTCTGACACTATCTGTGCACAAAACGCAGTAGAAGCATTACCACCATTGTCTGTTGATGAACCAACAGTAACGATGACATTCCAAGTAAACACGTCTCCATTCGCGGGTAAAGAAGGTAAGTTCGTAACGTCACGTAACATCCTTGAGCGTCTTGAGAAGGAACTGGTACACAACGTTGCACTACGCGTTGAGCAAACAGACGATCCAGATAAATTCCGCGTATCAGGTCGTGGTGAACTTCACCTTTCTATCCTGATCGAAAACATGCGTCGTGAAGGCTTCGAGCTAGCAGTATCTCGTCCAGAAGTAATCATCAAAGAAGAAGATGGTCAGTTGATGGAACCGTTCGAAACGGTAACTATCGACGTAATGGAAGAGCACCAAGGCGGCATCATGGAGAACATCGGCCTACGTAAAGGTGAGCTGAAAGACATGTCTCCAGACGGTAAAGGTCGTGTGCGTATGGACTTCGTTATGCCATCACGTGGTCTGATCGGTTTCCAAACGGAATTCATGACACTGACTTCAGGTTCAGGTCTTCTTTACCATACGTTTGATCACTACGGCCCTCACAAAGGCGGTAACATCGGTCAACGTGTAAACGGTGTACTAATCGCGAACGCGATGGGTAAAGCGCTAACTAACGCACTGTTCAACCTTCAAGAGCGTGGTCGTCTATTTATCGGTCACGGTGTTGAAGTTTACGAAGGTATGGTTATCGGTATTCACAGCCGTGACAACGACCTAACGGTAAACGCACTGAAAGGTAAGCAGCTAACCAACGTTCGTGCATCTGGTACCGATGACGCACAGGTTCTTACTCCGCCTATCAAGATGACTCTTGAGCAAGCACTAGAATTCATCGATGACGACGAGCTAGTAGAAGTAACGCCTGAAAGCATCCGTATCCGTAAGAAGTTCCTAACGGAAAGCGACCGTAAGCGTGCTTCTCGTGGCGCGAAATAATTTTCGTTAAGCGATTCAATTAAGAAGAAGCCTCGAGTTATGCTCGGGGCTTTTTGTTTTCTGGAGTTGAATATGAACCCGATTATTATCACCGGTGGGCCAGGCGCGGGAAAAACAACACTGCTGAATGCGCTAGACGCGTGTGGTTACGCCACGTTTCCTGAAGGGTCTCGCGACTTGATTGAGCAGCAAAGCCAGTTAGAAAATGGTATTTTGCCGTGGACGAATTTACCTGAGTTTGCCAAGTTATGCCTTGGGTTGATGGACAAACAAAAGAGTGATGCGCGTTGTCATGATGTTGCGTTTGTTGATCGCGCCATCCCCGACATCATTGCATACCTGCAAGTGGGCGGCTGTAAGGTTGACCAAGCTTTCTTAACCGAAAGTGCTGGGTACCATAGTCAGGTGTTTACTTGTCGACCTGAAGCATCCATTTACGTACAAGATGAAGTGCGTCCGCACAGCTTTGAAGAAGCATTGGAGATTCATCAGTCGTTAGTGAGTGTCTATACTGAGTTGGGTTATGAAGTGATAGAAGTACCATGGGGAACTGTGCCAGAGAGAGTAGGCTTTGTTCGAAGAGTCATCGGTTTACTCGGTAAGGTCGCCGACTAAGACCTCCTCACTAGGAGGAGGTCTAAATCATTTACTTTTGATTGAGCTTTTGTAGGAATTTATCGGACTCTGCAATCGCTTCGTTCATTTGTTTGATCGCAAACTGGATGTCTTTCTCTAAGCTAGAGAACTCACCTTGCAAAGAACCAATCGCACTGGCGTTAAGGTTGTGTTTTAAGTACAACGTGTTGTCACGTAGCGTATCCAGTACCGGTGTCATCTTTTTCTCTGCACGCTTCATAGCGCTAAGCATGGTTTTGTACGAGGCTTTGGTTTCACGTAGTTTTTGCTCGCTTGAACGACGCAGTTTCGCACTCGAGTACAGCTCTAGCTCATCTTGCCACTCATCAAACAGTGCGCCGGATACGTCTTCAATCGCAGCAATACGGTCACGTACGTCTTGAGCCGCTTTTTCGCTATCTTCGTATTTGTCATTGATGTTGTTGTAGACATTTTCTAGCTCACCACCATCAAAGTTGGTGATCGCAGACAAGGCTTCAAGTGCACTGGTGAATTCTTCTTGTGCATCTTGTTGAGATTCTTTGGCATCTTCGACGCGGTCGACCATAATATCTCGTTTATGATACCCAACCTGCTCCATTGCTGAGTAATAAGCAGATTGACACCCTGTTAAAGTGAAAATTGATAGTACAATTGCTAATAAATAAGGCATTCTTATGTCCTCGGCGCTAATTATGGGATGAACTATGAACCAGTTATCAGAGAGTTACAAGGCGAGATTAATCAATCTACTGCCAAGTTGCGTCGCGTTTTTTAAGTATCTTCTTAAGCGATTAACGCATGACCGTGTGAATGTGAACGCGGGCTATCTTGCCTACATTACCTTGTTATCCATCGTGCCAATGCTGACGGTATTGTTATCAATATTGTCGAAATTTCCCGTTTTTGCGAACGTTGGTGAGGTGCTGCAAGGCTACATTATTGAGAATTTTGTGCCAGCTTCTGGAGAAGCTGTACATACGGCATTACAGGAATTTGTGGCGAATACGGGCAAAATGAGCGCGGTTGGCGGTGGGTTTTTATTCATCGCAGCGGTCATGCTGATTTCCAACATTGATAAGAACTTAAACTACATTTGGCGAGTTAAAGACAAGCGCCGTTTAGTCTTTTCATTCTCTATGTATTGGATGGTACTCACGTTAGGGCCGATCATGGTCGGTGCGAGTATTGCGGCGACGTCGTACGTGACTTCGCTGCAAATTTTAGAGAACGAGACATTATCTGGTGCGTTTAATTTATTTCTGCGTTGGCTACCGTTGTTGCTGTCCTTTTTTGCTTTTCTTGGCTTGTATATTCTAGTGCCGAATAAAAAAGTACACCTCGCTCATGGTGCCATGGGGGCAGCAGTCGCCGCGATACTGTTCGAGTTGAGTAAAAAAGGCTTTGCGCTTTACATCACTCAGTTTCCGTCTTATCAGCTCATCTACGGCGCGTTAGCGGCGATTCCTATCTTATTTGTTTGGGTGTATTTATGCTGGATGATCGTGTTATTGGGGGCGGAAGTTACGGCTGCGCTTGGTGAGCGAGAGCACTGGAGTGAAGATTTAGACATGATACACTCGACCGCTGAATCTCAGTTAACAGATGAAGGAAGCGAGAGTAGTGATAGCGCTAATTCAACGAGTCAGTGAAGCAGCCGTCCGCGTGGATGGTGAAGTCGTAGGAGAAATTGATCGTGGTCTGCTGGTCTTATTGGGCGTAGAGAAGGACGACGATGAAGCTAAAGCAAAGCGTTTAATGGAGCGTGTTACAACCTACCGTGTGTTCGAAGATGACGAAGGCAAGATGAACCTGAACGTTAAACAGGTGGAAGGTAAAGTGCTGGTGGTTTCTCAATTTACGCTGCCTGCGGATACAAAAAAAGGCACGCGAGCTGGCTTTTCTCGTGGTGCGCATCCTGTGGATGCAGAGCGCTTGTATGATTACTTTTCTGACTTGTGTGAAGAAGTTTTACCCACACAGCGTGGCCGCTTCGCTGCCGATATGAAAGTGTCCTTGGTGAATGACGGTCCAGTAACGTTTTGGTTGCAGGTCTAATCTGGTAACACAGGTGCCATAGTCTAAGCTTTAACTCCAAGCTCATGGAATTGGCTTGGAGTAATTTTTCCGACACTGATTAGTGTTGTGCTTTCAAAGGATTGATATGTTCAAACTCATTACTCCCAAAACCGATAATCAGATAAACAAGTATTATCAGTTTCGCTGGCAACTGCTTCGTGAGCCATGGCGTATGCCGATCGGCTCAGAGCGCGATGAATACGACGAAATGAGCCATCACCGCATGATTGTTGATGGACGAGGTCGTCCTATGGCGATTGGCCGTTTATACATTACACCGGATAATGATGGCCAGATCCGCTACATGGCGGTTAAAAATAATCGCCGTAGCAAAGGAATGGGTTCGCTGGTTTTGGTTGCACTAGAGTCGTTAGCGCGCCAAGAAGGAGCGAAACGCTTGGTGTGTAATGCCCGTGAAGATGCCATCGCCTTTTATGAAAAAAATGGCTTTGAGCGTCGAGGCGAGCTAACCGATGAGCGTGGCCCTGTGCGCCATCAGCAAATGGTGAAGCAACTGGATCCGATGGCCAATGTGTTACGTCGCCCTGAATGGTGTACTGAGCTTCAACAGCGCTGGGAGCAACAAATCCCAATTAGCGACAAAATGGGGATCAAAATTAATCAGTACACGGGTTACCAGTTTGAATGCTGTGCGCAGCTTAATCCTAACCTTAATCCGCATAACACCATGTTCGCCGGGTCAGCTTTTACCTTAGCAACCTTGACAGGGTGGGGGATGACGTGGCTGCTGCTTAAAGAGCGTGGGTTGCACGGTGATATTGTGTTGGCCGACAGCTCTATTCGTTATCGTCAACCAGTCGAACAAAACCCCGTGGCGAGTACTTCGTTGGATGGGATCAGTGGTGACCTAGACCGATTGGAGTCGGGACGCAAAGCACGCATCGTTATTCACGTAGTGATTTATAGTGGTGACACGCCAGCTGTGGATTTTGTCGGTACCTATATGCTGATACCGAACTACTCGCAGTTACTCAGTTGCTGATGGGGTAAGCGCCGACTGATCTGCTGGGCGCTTATCTGTTTCACCTTCTTGCTCTGTCGGTGAGAGGGTTTGTTCTGCTGCGGAATTCGTGTCGGGTACTTCATCTTCTTCGATAACTTCTTCGTAAAGCTCTTCCTCTTGAGTCTCCAAATTGATGTTATCAATCACGATAGGTTGCTCGATGGAAGGTTCATTTTTCTGTGGAGTCTCAATATCAGTAGGCTCGGCCAGTTTTGATGCGTTCACGCACTCATTACGGTGGGTTTCACCACTTAGTAGATCGCCTTCAATGTTTCCGCACGACTCTTCCAATTGATAAGTAATGCCACTTAGCGGGTTGTTGGCCATATCAAATGTTCCCCAAACCTTACCACTTATGGCTTTTCCTGAAATTGTGACCGGCTTTATGGCAACTTCCCCTCGTTGCGCGCTTAAACGCAGTGGACTTAAGGTAATGACTTTGAGCGAATGATCCGCTTGGGAATTCAAGCGGGTATCTCGGAGATTGGCTTCCACTTCACCCGATAAGCTGTAGGCCAGCATGTTGCGATCACCTGATAACCCTTGTAGATCGAGGCTAAGATCGGAAAAACCATCAATAGCCAGTGTGTCGGGTAAAAAATAATCGTGGAAGAGCGATAAGGGAATACCATCAGCATTGACGTTGAGCGCCCAAGGTTGGCTCGGGGTACTCAAATCTATTTGTCCGATGCCTTCTACGTAGCCTTGCTCGAGTGGCGCAAAAAGGCGAGTCAATTGCCAAAAGCCATCTTTGCTTTGCATGGCAAGTGCTGCGTGAGACGTGAGTATTTGGTCATAGCTAGCGTTGACAACGCTGACTTCCAATTCGCCTTGCCAAAGGCCCCAACGTTGAGCCGACTGTTTAATATCAAGCTGTTGCCCTTCGATATTTAAACCGGAAAGTTGCCAATAAGGTTCGTGAGATAGCTGGATAATTTGGCTGCGCTCAATGTCGAGTCGTTCGATTGCAACATGCTCTAACTCGCTGGTGGCGGCGTGCCACCAATTTAGGTTGTCTTCTGGCTGTGTTGCCCACTTGAGGCCTTGAATAGAGGCTTCTTTGAGCTTCCATTGTGTTGGCGTGAACAATCCAGAAACTTGCACTCGACCTTGCTGCCAATCTAAGCTGAGCTCGTTGAGCTGGATTACTCCTGGCTCGATAGCGGCACTCAAACGTGGCTCTATTGCGGTTTGCTGCTGGAATCGAACGCTATCCGCCTGCAATGACACTTGAGCTTTTGTCTTCCAGAGAGACAGTGGCAGTGTGGCGTTTTCCACAGAAAGATCCAAGTTCTGCCAGTGCCAGTCGCCCCATTCAATATCGGCGTTAAGCAAATCTAAGCTATTAATATGATTAATGTTAAATGGTAGATCGTGCCAAGGTTTTGCAAGCAGTGATTGGCGCTGCGTATTACTCAGTTTCAGCTTGTTGATGGTCACATTTACTAAAGACCAACCTTGAGGATACTGCTCCCCTTGCCCAGATATTTGACTGTTACGCCAGTTAAAAGAGGTGCCATAAAGCGTACTGTCTTGCGGTTTGTAGTCTATATCGACTAAGACTTGATTAAAGGCTTCGCCATTCCAATAGAGTTGGTCAGCTGCAAGTTGAACTTCGCCATATGGTATTAATTGACCATTCCATTGTGGTGATTGAATTTGAAGGTCAATGCCATTGGCAGAGAACTGCTCGTCGGCGTAATCAATATTTTTGAGCGCGATTTGATGGAATAAAACGTTATCTAAAGGTGGGAGCTTTGGTGCGCCATACTGCAAGCTCATACCATCAATCAATAAACTATCAACGATCCATTTACCATCGCGATAAACATCGGGATTCATCCATAAATCGACTTGCTCGATGTAAGACGCATCGTCTCCGCTGGTGTTCACGCGTTGTAAAGTTAGGTGATAGGGAAAGCCATAACGCACGCTTTCGGCCCGGAAGGGAAGAGAAAAGGTGTTTGACAGCAAGCGCCAGGTTGCGTCCGCGTAAGATGTTGTTAGCAGCGCAATCGTAGCGGCCGGAATGGCAACTAAGATAACCAGTAACAGAAGTAGAACTCGACGCGCTGTTTTCATCTTTGCTAGAACCTACGTGTGTTATGAAATAAAACTAGATAGGCTTTAGCTTGTATCAATATTCTGTGGTATTCAATAAAAAGCCCCTCAAAAGAGGGGCTTGAAGCAATTTTTGTAACTTGGCCTACGTAAAGGTGATAAGTTAATGCCAACTTTTCACTGCGTTTACGCGACGTCGCTGTTACTCGATTTAATCAATCTGAGGACCAGCCGCAACCAGGGATTTACCTTCAGCGTTGTCTGTGTACTTATCAAAGTTATTGATAAAGCGCGCTGCTAAATCTTTCGCTTTGCTTTCCCACTGAAGTGGGTCAACGTACGTGTCGCGAGGGTCTAGAATGCTAGGATCCACACCTGGTAGTGACGTTGGTACTTCAAGGTTGAAGATTGGAATGTGCTTAGTTGGTGCTTCTTCAATCGAACCATCAAGAATGGCATCAATAATTCCGCGTGTATCTTGAATAGAGATACGTTTGCCAGTGCCGTTCCAACCAGTATTCACTAGGTAAGCCTCAGCGCCTGCTGCTTCCATGCGTTTAACCAGTACTTCTGCGTATTTAGTTGGGTGAAGCGTTAGGAACGCCGCGCCGAAACAAGCAGAGAAAGTTGGTGTTGGCTCAGTAATACCGCGCTCTGTTCCCGCTAGTTTGGCGGTAAAGCCAGACAGGAAGTGGTACTTAGTTTGCTCGGGTGTCAATTTAGATACTGGAGGCAGTACGCCAAATGCATCGGCTGATAGGAAGATCACTTTATTCGCGTGACCGCCTTTTGATACTGGCTTAACGATATTATCGATATGGTAGATAGGGTAAGAAACACGTGTGTTTTCTGTTTTCGAACCATCATCAAAGTCGATAGAACCATCGCCACGTACTGTTACGTTTTCTAGCAGTGCATCACGACGAATTGCGTTGTAGATGTCCGGCTCCGCTTCTTTCGAAAGTTTGATGGTTTTTGCGTAACAACCACCTTCGAAGTTGAAGACACCATCATCATCCCAGCCGTGCTCATCATCACCAATTAGCGCACGTTTAGGATCAGTCGACAGGGTCGTTTTACCCGTACCAGATAGACCGAAGAATACCGCTACATCGCCATCTTTGCCCATGTTAGCGCTACAGTGCATTGATGCGATGTCTTTTAGTGGAAGGAAGTAGTTCATCATCGCGAACATACCTTTCTTCATTTCACCACCGTACCAAGTACCACCGATAAGTTGCATGCGCTCAGTTAGGTTAAATACGGTGAAGTTTTCTGAGTTCAGGCCTTGCTCTTCCCATTTTGGATTAGTGCATTTTGCGCCATTCATTACTACGAAGTCTGGTTCAAATGTCGCTAACTCTTCTTCCGTCGGGCGAATAAACATGTTTTTAACGAAGTGCGCTTGCCATGCGACTTCTGTGATAACACGAATGCTCAAACGTGTATCTGGGTTTGCACCACAGTAACCGTCAACAACAAACAAGCGTTTGTTAGAAAGCTGGTTTGTGACCAGTTCTTTTAGCTCGTCCCACACTTCAGGAGTGATTGGCTTGTTATCATTTTTCACTTGATCAGACGTCCACCACATATGTTCTTCTGTCGTAGCGTCTTTGACGATGTATTTATCTTTTGGTGAGCGACCAGTAAAGATGCCAGTGTCAACGGCAACCGCACCTAGTTCAGTAACCACGCCGCGCTCATAACCGGTTAGGTCTTCACGCGTTTCTTCCTCAAACAACATTTCGTAGCTTGGGTTGCGAATAACCTCTTTTACGTTATGCAGTCCGTGCTTGGTTAGATCAAGTGTTGCAGCCTTAGTATGTTCCATAACGGTCATAGGTGCTCCTTATAAGGATTTTGTAGGGATTTTGTAAGAATGTTTTAATTTTAATCTGCTCACCATGCTAGCAACGGGGCGGGGAGAAAACAGGGAGATAGCTCAAAATTTACCCATGATTTCAATAAGGTTTTAGGTAACCCGTCACATATTGGTGGGAATAGTCTATCGTGCACGCAATCCTTTGCGCTAGGGCAAAATCATTATTAATTGTTTAAAATTAAGCAGTTGTTTTATTACGCTTGAGGCTAGTTATTACGAGGGGTTGATCACAAAAAGGCCAGCATTAAGCTGGCCTTTTGTAGGGTAAATTACGTGCTTGATAAGCTATGTAAATTAATGCAGGGTTTTCTTGTCTGTAGAAGCTTGTGCATACAGTTCAGTGACTTCAGATTCGTCGAACGTATAAGTTGTGCCACAGTAATCACAATGTAAAGAAACTGATCCAACTTCTGCCAAAATGTCATAAATTTCAGCTTTCTCAACGGTGATGATTGCTGCACCGCTACGCTCACGAGAACAGCCACAATGGAACTCGACAGGTTGCGGCTCGTACAGACGTACTTTGTCTTGGTTATATAGTCGATACAATAACTCGTTCGCTTCTAAACCAAACAATTCTTCATCTTTTACTGTGTCAGTGAGCTGCTCTAGATGTTCGAAATCATCTGGAGAGCCAGTGCCGTCAGGGATCACTTGAATCAACATACCTGCTGCGTGTGCTTTGCCTTCATGCTCACCAGTGCGGATCCATAGGCGCGTTTTTAACTGCTCTGAGTTTGCAAAGTAGCCTTCTAGCACTTCTGCTAAAGTGTCACCTTCTAGTCCAACGACGCCTTGGTAACGCTCGCCGTTTTTCGGTTCGATGGTGATCACAAGGTAGCCCTTACCCATTAGATCGTGAATATTTGCGTCATCGGCAACATCGCCTTCCCAGCGAGCTACGCCACGAACACGTTGGTTATGGTCACCGTTGATAACGGCAAGAGACACAGGACCGTCGCCTTGTAGCTGGATGGTGATCGAACCTTCGAACTTAAGAGTGGCAGTTAAAAGAGTAGTTGAAACGAGTAGCTCACCCAGCAGTTTCTCTATTGCTGCCGGATATTCCTTGCTGGAGATAACACGTTGGTACGCTTCATCTAATTGTACCAACTCGCCACGTACTGAAAGATCTTCGAATAGGTAGCGGTTTAAAACATTATTTGCCATGGAGTGCTTTCCTCGTTGGTAATTCCGGCTTTTATTGGTGTTTGAACTTAATGATGTCTCGGCGCTGCTTTTTATCTGGGCGGCGTTCCGGACTTGGGTTGTGGGCATTAAGCTTACGTTGAGTCGCGTGTTCCTCACGTTTCGCGATACTCTCATTGGTTTCGCGATATAAGGTTTGTGCGATGGGAGCGCCTCGGCGTTGATCTGAGATTTGTTCGATGATCACGATTTTTTCTTCGTTGCCTTGACGAAGTCTGACTTCAGCGCCCACTTCAACGATTTTACTCGGCTTGCTTCGTTGGCCATTATAGTGGACTTTACCGCCATCGACCATGTTACGCGCGATGGAGCGGGTTTTGTAAAATCTTGCGGCCCATAGCCATTTATCTAGCCTAACGGCTTCATTTAGGGAACTCATAGAACACTACGCTATCTAATCACTGCCCGAATACGGCAATGAGTGATGGATTATTCACCTACAGATGGAGTCAAGGCGTATTTTTTTCAAGGGAGTTGGCAAAAACTGCATAAGAAAAAGGTATGAAAGACAACTTGTGATATAGTTCACTGCTCTTTGTTGAGTAATAATTTTATTGCAAATTTAGCAATTTAAAGTCGATAGCTATCGTTATAGCTTAAATGACGGACGTTAGAATAAAGGAATCCATTCAGTGAAACGTTTAGAGCTAAGTGCAGGATTATCAAGCAGACCGCTACTGGCTCAGATCAAGTCCAATCATTATACCATTCAAGCCAAACTTAGCTTGTTGCTTACCTGTCTGTTTATTGCGATAACCGGATGGATACTTGGCAAAATTGTGTGGTTAGCCATACCTCAATCGTCGGAAGTGCCGCAATGGCGTCCATCGGCGAGTGGCGTTGTCGCGAGCAATAAAGGCGACGCGATAGATTTTAATGCCCTTCAGAATGCCAACCTATTCGGTAAATACACTGAGCAAAAAGCGGCAGTTGTAGAACAGCCCATTGTTAAAGACGCCCCTAAGACGCGCCTTAACCTTACGCTGGTCGGTGCGGTTGCAAGTAGTGATGTCAACACCAGCCTTGCTGTTATTGCTAACCGAGGTAAGCAAGCTACGTACGGTTTGGGTGAAGAAATCGAAGGGACACGTGCGACACTAAAAGCGGTATTGGTGGATCGCGTCATCATTGATAACCAAGGTCGAGACGAGACCTTAATGATGGAAGGTATAGAATATAAGAAGCTATCTGAATCGCCGCAGGTAGCCAGGGCGCAAGCTCAGCGAGCAGAAGCAGCGACGTCTGACGTTGGAGAGAAATTAGAGCAAATCCGCGAGGAAATTGCGAAAGATCCACAAAGCGTTTTTAAATACATCACCATTTCACCCGTCAAAAAAGACGGAGACATTGTTGGTTATCGAGTATCACCTGGTCGTGATGCCGCATTATTTAATGATGTAGGACTACAACCTGGCGATATTGCGGTTCAACTGAACGGGATCGATTTAAGTGACCCGTCTTCTTCAGTACAACTGATGCAAGTGATGAGCGATCCGCAAGAATTAAATTTAACTGTTGAGCGAGACGGCCAACAGTACGATATCTATATCCAATTGTAAGACTTAGGCAACCGGCGTAAGTTCAGGGAGACATACGTGAAACATTGGTTCAGCAAAAGTGCTTGGCTACTAGCAGGAAGTTTACTCTGCGTACCAGGTGCAATGGCAAACGAATTTAGTGCGAGCTTTAAAGGCACTGATATTCAAGAATTCATCAACATAGTGGGTCGTAACCTCGAAAAGACCATCATTGTTGATCCTTCAGTACGCGGTAAAATCGATGTCCGCAGCTATGACGTTCTTAACGAAGAGCAATACTACAGCTTTTTCCTTAATGTCCTTGAAGTATACGGTTACGCAGTCGTAGAGATGGACAATGGGGTACTTAAGGTTATCAAAGCAAAAGACTCAAAAACCTCAGCAATCCCTGTGTTAGGTGATGGCAGCGCGCAAGGCGATAGTGTTATCACTCGAGTTGTCGCGGTGCGTAATGTGTCGGTTCGAGAGTTGTCTCCTCTACTTCGTCAGCTGATTGATAACGCCGGTGCCGGTAACGTGGTTCATTATGATCCAGCGAATATTATCTTGATCACAGGTCGTGCGGCAGTAGTGAATCGCTTAGCAGAGATCATCAAGCGAGTTGACCAAGCCGGTGATAAAGAAATTGAATTGGTAGAGCTGCGTAATGCATCTGCTGCTGAAATGGTACGCATTGTTGAAGCACTGAATAAAAGTGCGAATCAGAAAAGCACGCCAGAGTTCCTTGAACCTAAAATTGTGGCCGATGAACGTACTAACGCGATTTTAATTTCTGGTGATCCAAAAGTAAGAGCCCGCTTGAAACGTTTGATTCGTCAACTTGATGTTGAAATGGCGACAAAAGGTAACAACCGAGTTGTGTACCTGAAAAATGCGAAAGCTGAAGATTTGGTGGATGTATTGAAAGGTGTTTCCGATAACCTGCAAGCTGAAAAACAAGCCGGTCAGAAAACATCAGGTGCATCGCGTGGTGAGGTCGTCATTGCTGCTCACGCTGCAACTAACTCGTTAGTTTTAACAGCGCCACCAGATATTATGATGGCATTACAAGACGTCATTTCTCAACTCGATATTCGTCGTGCTCAGGTTCTTATTGAAGCGTTAATTGTCGAAATGTCTGAAGGTGATGGTATTAACCTAGGTGTTCAGTGGGGTTCATTAGAAACGGGTGCTGTAATTCAGTACGGTAACTCAGGAGCCCCGATTGGTCAGGTAATGGTTGGTCTAGAAGAAGCAAAAGATCAAACCCGAACTGAATACTATACCAACTCTAATGGCGAACGAACGCCATATGATGTTACTGAATCAGGTGACTACTCTACGCTAGCTTCAGCACTTAGCGGAGTAAATGGTGCGGCAATGAGTATTGTCATGGGTGACTGGACAGCGCTAATTAGTGCTGTTGCTTCTGACTCCAACTCAAACATTCTATCTTCTCCGAGTATTACCGTAATGGATAATGGCGAAGCATCATTTATTGTGGGTGAAGAGGTTCCGGTTATTACGGGCTCTACGGCTGGCTCAAACAACGACAACCCATTCCAAACGGTTGACCGTAAAGAAGTCGGTATCAAACTCAAAGTAGTGCCACAAATTAACGAAGGTGACTCTGTACAGTTAAACATTGAACAAGAAGTTTCCAACGTATTAGGCGCAAACGGTGCGGTTGACGTTCGCTTTGCTAAACGACAGTTAAACACCTCTGTCATGATCCAAGATGGTCAGATGTTGGTTCTTGGTGGTTTGGTCGATGAACGCGCACTTGAAAGTGAGTCTAAAGTGCCGCTATTGGGTGACATTCCGGTACTTGGCCATCTGTTCAAGTCAACTAGCACGCAAACAGAAAAACGTAACTTGATGGTGTTCATCAAGCCGACGATTATTCGCGATGGTGTGACGGCCGACGGTATTACGCAGCGTAAATACAACTTTATTCGCGCAGAACAGCTTTACAAAGCGGATCAAGGGTTGAAGTTGATGGCTGACGAGAAGATCCCGGTTATGCCTGCCTTTGGCCAGGAGCGTCAGCACCCAACAGAGATTCAAGCGTTTATTGATCAAATGGAAAACAACTAATGGTTGATATGTTAGACACAGCGCCAAGTATGCGTCGTCTGCCATTCAGTTTTGCCAACCGCTTTAAACTGGTGCTGGAGACAGAGCATCCTGAGCGTCCACCTATTCTTTACTATGTCGAGCCGCTTAACCCTGCGGCTCTGGTTGAAGTCCGTCGTGTATTAAAGAAAAGCTTCGTACCACAACCTATCGATAAAGAAGCCTTTGATAAAAAGCTGACTGAAGCATATCAACGCGACTCGTCTGAAGCGCGTCAGTTGATGGAAGATATTGGTGCTGATAGCGATGATTTCTTCTCTTTGGCTGAAGAACTGCCGCACGATGAAGACTTATTAGAATCGGAAGACGATGCGCCAATCATCAAATTGATCAACGCCATGTTGGGCGAAGCGATCAAAGAAGGTGCGTCGGATATTCATATTGAGACGTTCGAGAAAACCCTTTCGATTCGTTTCCGTGTCGATGGCGTATTGCGTGAAGTTCTGACCCCAAGTCGTAAGCTAGCGCCTTTGCTAGTTTCTCGTGTGAAGGTTATGGCTAAACTAGATATCGCAGAAAAGCGTGTGCCTCAAGATGGCCGTATTTCGTTGCGTATCGGTGGTCGTGCGGTGGACGTGCGTGTATCTACGATGCCGTCCTCTCATGGGGAGCGCGTGGTAATGCGTCTGTTGGATAAAAACGCGACTCGTCTTGATTTACATAGTTTGGGCATGACCCCTTCAGTGCATGACAACTTCCGTCACTTGATTGGTCGCCCTCACGGTATCATCTTGGTGACGGGCCCGACAGGTTCTGGTAAATCCACCACCTTGTACGCTGGCTTGCAAGAGATCAATAGCAACGAACGCAACATTCTAACGGTTGAAGACCCGATCGAATTTGATATTGATGGCATCGGTCAAACTCAGGTGAACCCAAAGGTCGACATGACGTTTGCGCGCGGCTTGCGTGCCATTCTGCGTCAGGACCCGGATGTGGTGATGGTCGGTGAGATCCGTGACTTAGAAACCGCACAAATTGCAGTGCAAGCGTCCTTAACGGGTCACTTGGTAATGTCGACTCTCCACACCAACACCGCAGTGGGTGCGATTACGCGTCTACGTGATATGGGTATTGAGCCATTCCTTATTTCTTCTTCGTTATTAGGGGTGCTAGCGCAGCGCTTAGTTCGAACGCTTTGTCCAAGCTGTAAAGAGCCGTATGAAGCCGATGCGGAACAGAAAAAACTGTTTGGTATGGAAGCGCATGAACCGTTAGAACTGCACCGAGCAAAAGGCTGTGAAGCGTGTAACCAAAAAGGCTACCGAGGTCGAACAGGTATCCACGAGCTCATTATGGTTGATGAGCAAGTGCAAGAGTTGATTCACCGAGAGTCTGGTGAGCAAGAAATTGAGAGAGCCGTTCGCGCCCATACGCCAAGTATTCGCAGCGATGGTTTAAGCAAAGTGCGTCGTGGCATTACGTCACTTGAAGAAGTGATGCGAGTGACGAAGGAAACCTAATGGCGGCATTTGAGTACAAAGCGCTAGATGCAAAAGGCAAGCATAAAAAAGGCACGATAGAAGGGGACAACGCCCGACAAGTGCGCCAGCGACTCAAAGAGCAAGGGATGATCCCGATTGAAGTGGTCGAGACGAAAGCTAAATCGGCTAAGTCTTCAGGTTCAGTCAGCTTTAAGCGCGGCATCTCGACATCTGAGCTGGCACTCATCACACGGCAATTGTCTACGCTAGTCCAATCAGGAATGCCTTTGGAAGAGTGTTTGCGTGCGGTCTCTGAGCAGGCTGAAAAGCCGAGGATTCGTTCTATGTTGGCTGCGGTTCGCTCGAAAGTAACAGAGGGTTATCCGCTTGCCGACAGTTTTGCCGATTACCCACACGTGTTTGATGAACTGTACCGCTCTATGGTTGCGGCGGGCGAAAAATCAGGTCACCTCGATACCGTATTAGAGCGTTTGGCAGACTATGTCGAAAACCGCCAAAAGATGCGTTCTAAATTGCTTCAAGCAATGATTTATCCTGTAGTTTTGGTGGTATTCGCGGTTGTCATCGTTTCGTTCTTATTGGCGACAGTGGTTCCTAAAATCATTGAACCCATCATTCAGATGGGCCAAGAGTTACCTCAATCGACGCAATTTTTACTGGCAGCCAGTGAGTTTGTGCAAGATTGGGGGCTGATTATTTTCGTTGTGCTGGTGGCGCTTTTCTATGGCCTCAAACTGGCGTTGCAAAAGCCAGACTTTCGCTTAGCTTGGGACAGAAAAATCTTGAGCTTACCGCTAATAGGTAAGATCTCTCGAGGTTTGAATACCGCACGATTCGCGCGAACACTTTCGATCTGTACTTCCAGTGCGATTCCAATTCTCGAGGGTATGCGCGTTGCGGTAGATGTTATGTCTAACCGTTATGTGAAGCAGCAAGTGTTGCTTGCAGCGGATAACGTCCGAGAGGGCGCTAGTTTGCGTAAGGCGTTGGACCAAACCCGCTTGTTTCCACCAATGATGCTACACATGATCGCCAGTGGTGAGCAAAGTGGTGAATTAGAGAGCATGTTGACGCGGGCAGCCGATAACCAAGATCAAAACTTTGAATCAACAGTCAATATTGCTCTGGGTGTGTTTACTCCTGCGCTGATTGCATTAATGGCTGGATTAGTGTTGTTCATTGTGATGGCGACCTTGATGCCAATGCTAGAAATGAATAATTTGATGAGCGGATAATTTCGAATTAAGACGTGTCTACTAACGGCATGGCTTTAATCTAACTTTCGGAGAAAAAAATGAAGTTTAAGCGTAGTAAACAACAGGGTTTTACACTTTTAGAAGTGATGGTTGTTGTCGTTATCCTTGGTATTTTGGCAAGTTTCGTTGTTCCAAACCTATTGGGTAACAAAGAGAAGGCTGACCAACAAAAAGCGATTACGGACATCGTAGCGCTGGAAAATGCCCTAGATATGTACAAGTTGGATAACAGCGTTTACCCAACAACGGACCAAGGTCTAGAAGCATTGGTTAGCAAGCCATCTAACCCAGAGCCACGCAACTACCGTGATGGTGGTTACATCAAACGTCTTCCTAATGACCCCTGGGGCAACCAGTACCAATACTTAAGCCCAGGTGATAACGGTACAATCGATATCTTCACTCTAGGCGCAGATGGCCAAGAAGGTGGAGAAGGTCCAGCTGCAGATATTGGCAACTGGAACATGCAAGACTTCCAATAATTGAGCCTAAGCCAGCACTAATGAAACAAATGCGAAAACATAACGGTTTTACATTGATAGAAATTCTATTGGTGCTGTTTTTGCTATCTCTTACGGCTGTGGCCGTGATCTCGACGTTACCGACTAGCCAAAAAGATCTTTCCAAACAGTATGCTCAAAGTTTTTTTCAACGTTTACAGCTGCTCAATGAAGAAGCGGTGCTGAGCGGTAAAGATTTTGGCGTTCGAGTGGATGATGCCAAATCGACCTACGTTTTACTGAGTTTAACCTCAGAAGGTTGGCAGCCTCTGAAATTAAAGCAGATTCCGAGCAAAACCAAGCTAGAAGAAGATATTACGCTACAACTCGAACTCGGCGGTGGTGCTTGGGATAATGATGAGCGCTTATTCAAACCAGGTTCTCTTTTTGATGAAGACATGTTCGCAGAAGAAGAGGACGAAAAGAAAATTGAGCCACCGCAAGTGTTTATCTTTTCCAGCGCCGAAGTCACGCCATTCACCCTGTCTTTTTTTCCGCAAAATGGTGATGCCTTTAATGACGGTTGGCGAGTCATTGGCAAAGAAAGTGGACAAATTTTGTTATTAGCTCCGGGCGAAGAAGTGAAAGAGGATGAGAATGCGCAATTTTAAGCAAGCTCGCCCAAATTTGAGTCATCGCCGGACGAGAGGCATGACCTTACTGGAAGTATTGGTCGCACTGGCAATTTTCGCTACCGCTGCCATCAGTGTCATTCGCTCTGTGAGCCAGCATATTAATACAATCAGTTATCTAGAAGAAAAAGTGTTTGCAGCCATGGTTGTGGATAATCAGATGGCAAATGTGATGTTGAATACCGGAGAACTCAAAGCGAAAAACGGCACAGAAGAGCTGGCAGGACGCACTTGGTTCTGGAAAGTCACGCCAGTCGCCACGACGCAGCCATTGCTGAAAGCATTTGATGTGAGCGTCTCGGTAGAGAAAAGCGCGAGCCCTGTAGTAACGGTACGAAGCTATGTGGCGCAATAATCATCCCCGCGCAAACACGCGCCAAAGGGTAAAAGGTTTTACACTTATTGAAGTGTTGGTATCGATTGCCATCTTTGCCAGTTTAAGTGTCGCTGCGTACCAAGTGGTATCGCAAGTACAGCGTAGCAATGCGCTATCACAAGAACGAACCCAACGCTTAAACGAAATTCAGCGTGCCATGGTGATGATGGATAACGATTTTCGTCAAATGGTGATGCGTCAAACACGTACTAATGGTGAAGAGCCTGCTAGCCGGCTAATTTTTTGGTCCGATTACCTGTTGGACTCCGATACCAAAGGACTGATGTTTGCCCGTTTAGGTTGGCACAACCCTCAGCAGCAGTTCCCTCGTGGAGAAGTAACCAAGGTTGGCTATCGCTTAAAAGAAGAAACACTGCAGCGAGTATGGTGGCGCTATCCTGATACGCCGGTTGGGCAACAAGGTACTGTTACTCCATTGCTAACGCAGGTCGAGTCATTTGATATGCGTTTCTATGATGGTAAGCAATGGAAAAAAGAGTGGGCTGAAGAAAAAGCGCTGCCGAAAGCGGTTTCTGTTGTTCTAACTCTCAAAGACTATGGAGAAATTACCCGCACTTATCTCACTCCTGATGGCACATTGAGTCAGAAAGAGGAAAGTTCAGGAGACAGCAATAATGGTTAACCGTCAGCGCGGTGTTGCTTTGATTATAGTGTTGATGTTGCTGGCGATTATGGCGACGGTTGCCGCCAGCATGTCGGAACGTTTGTTCTTGCAGTTTCAGCGAGGCGCTAATCAAATCAATTACCAGCAAGCGTACTGGTACAGCCTTGGCGTCGAGGCGCTAGCAAAAGTGGGTATCGAACAAAGTTATAAAGACACCGACACGATTAATATGAGTCAACCGTGGGCGATAAAAGAGCAAGTCTATCCGTTAGATTATGGTCAAGCGGCGGGACGAATTAGAGACAAGCAAGCGTGCTTTAATCTAAATGTATTGAGTCGTGTGCAACCAACGGGTCAGCAAATTACAAGACCATATTTAGTGAATGTATTGCAGCGCCTATTAGAAGAGTTGGATGTCGAGCCATATCAAGCAGAAATCATTGCAGACTCTACTTGGGAATACATTGATGCTGACGACTCTGTCCGTTCGACTACTGGGGTTGAAGACAGCACATATGAAGCGATGAAGCCTTCCTATTTAGCATCAAATGGTTGGATGGCAGATGCTTCCGAGTTACGGGCTGTCTATCAGGTGAGTGGTGAAATTTTCCAAAAATTGGAGCCGTTGGTCTGTGCATTACCAAGTGATGACTGGCGTTTAAACGTGAATACGATTGATGTTGAGCAAGCTCCGATTTTGGTGGCAATGTTCTCACCAAACTTAAGCAGTAGTGATGCGATTCAGCTAATTGAAAAACGCCCATTTGATGGGTGGGATAGCATTGATGAATTTTTAGCAGAGTCAGAAATGGCTGGCTTAAGTGAAGATGTAAAGAAAAACGCCAAAGGCTATTTGGGTGTGGATAGCGCCTTTTTTGAATTGGATGCACAAGTGTTGGTGGATGAATCACGTGTACGTATCCGAAGCCTTTTGCAAAGTACAAATAGAGAAACGGTGACCGTAGTTCGCCGTCGTTTTGGAGGGATCAGTGAGCGAGTTTCTGACCGTTCGGCTGAGTAGCGAACAACAAAGTACCATTCCTTGGGTGGTGTGGTCGACAGATCAACAGGAAGTGATTGCTAGCGGTGAAATCGCCGGGTGGGAACACTTAGATGAATTGGTCTCATATGCTGGTCAGCGCCAAGTTGTGGCGCTGTTGGCGAGTAATGATGTGGTCCTGACGCAAGTGGATATACCGCCTGGTGCAACACGCCAATTCGAGGCGATGTTACCGTACTTAGTGGAAGACGAAGTTGCTCAGGACGTTGATGGCCTGCACTTTAGCGTGTTGGGTAAACAAGCGGACAAAGCGCAGATTTGCGCAGTTGAACGTGCTTGGATTCAGACTGTACTGCAACGTTTTTCATGCCAAGGTATCGCCATTAAACGCATTTTACCCGATGTGCTTGCATTACCGGTTCGTGGAGAGCACAGCAGTGCTACAATGATTGGCGAGCAATGGCTAATTCGTCACTCTGCGACAGAGGGCGCGGTTGTCGACGCTTCTTGGTTAGACCTTTACCTCTCTTCTTATCTACAAAATCATGAAGGTTGGAAGCTCGATTGCTTTAGCTCGGTCCCTGAATCTGCGTTACCTGAAATATGGGATCCGCAACCAGAAGAAATGACGATGGCTTTACTGGCGAAGGGGGTGACAGAAAGCAAAGTCAATTTGCTGACTGGGATCTTCAAGCCGAAATCTTCTTGGGGTAAATACTGGAAGCTCTGGCAAAAAACCACCATTGCTGCGGGGGGGCTTATCGTCGTCATGGTTGCGCAGCAGTTGCTCGTGGTCCACAAGTACGAAGCACAAGCTCAAGCGTATCGTGAGGAGAGTGAGCGTATTTTCCGCCAAGTGTTCCCAAATAAACGACGCATTCCTACCGTTAGTTACCTCAAACGACAAATGGATGATGAAGAGCGCCGCTTATCTGGTGGAAGTGGTCAGCAGGCAATGTTGTCATGGTTGGCGGCATTACCCGCGACGCTTGGTCAGGTCAGCGACTTGGAGATCACTAGCTTTAAATACGACGGACAACGTGGCGAAGTACGTATTCAGGCTCGTAGTTCAGACTTCCAACCTTTTGAGCAGGCTCGTGTGAAATTGGCAGAGAAGTTTAATGTTGAGCAAGGTCAGTTGAACCGTAGCGATAACGTTGTGGTTGGCAGCTTTGTTTTGAAGCGTTTGTGAGGTGATGATGAAAAACTTAATTTCTCAAGCTCAGGTTTGGTGGAGCAGCATCTCGCAGCGTGAGCAGCGTTTGGTCATGGGATGTGGCGCTATTGCCGTTATCGGTATTATTTATTGGGGTTTATTACAGCCAATGAGCCAACGTGCGGAGCTAGCTCAGTCACGTATTCAAAGCGAAAAACAGTTGCTAGCTTGGGTACAAGATAAAGCGGATGGCATCACTGCACTGCGAAAAAGCAGCGGTGTGAGCTACTCTAGTCAACCGTTGAATCAGTTGGTTTCTTCTTCAGCTCGTCGTTATAAAGTTGAGTTGATTCGAGTACAACCTCGTAATGAGAGCGTTCAAGTGTGGATCAAACCACTCGCGTTTAATCAACTAGTGGATTGGTTACGTTACTTGAAAGAGCAACAGGGTATTGAAGTCGAATTTTTAGATATCGACCGAACAGAGCAAGCGGGCATGATCGATGTAAACCGCCTTCAGTTTAAGCGAGGTTAAGGTGAAGCGAGCAGTACTTTACGTTGTTATCTTTATCGTCTTTTTTTCAGTCAGTCTTTTAATGGGATTACCAGTCTCTTGGGTGTTACAACAAGCACCAACAGTGAGAGGCCTGGACATTCAAGGAGCCAACGGTTCGGTATGGCAAGGTCAAGCTTCTAGTATTCGTTGGCAGCGCCAGAACCTTGGAGAAGTTAATTGGGATTTCCAATGGTCGAGTCTACTGACAGGTAAAGCTGAGTTTGCTGTGCGCTTTGGTCGTGGTAGTGAAATGGACGTTCGTGGGCGCGGTTCTGTCGGCTATAGCTTAAGTGATGGCCCTTATGCCAAAAACTTAGTTGCCTCGATTCCGGCGGTAAAAGTTGTTGAGCAAGCGCGCCTCCCTGTGCCTGTTGGTGTTGATGGGCAGCTTGAGCTGAATATTCGTCATGCGACTTATGCTGCGCCTTGGTGTAAGGACGGTGAAGGCACTTTAGTATGGAATGCCAGTGGTATTCAAAGTCCCGTTGGCAGCTTAGATCTCGGTCCTGTGATTGCCGATATAAACTGTCAGGATAGTGTATTGACGGCAACTGGTGAGCAGAGCAGCAAACAAGTCTCTGCGGCGTTTTCCGCTGAACTGATGCCTAATCAACGGTACTCAACCAAAGCGTGGTTCAAACCTGGTGCAGAGTTCCCATCCAGCATGGGGGAGCAACTGAAATGGTTGGGTAAGCCGAATGCTCAAGGTCAATATGAGTTTAATTACCAAGGGCGCTTCTAACCTATCGTGACAAAATCCAATATCTTAAAAGAGCTGCTATTGTGCAGCTCTTTTTGCTTTTGGATCATCGTAAGCTAAAACCTCTATTCGCTGTACATTGGGAATGAATGGAAATTTAAAACCATGATTTTTAATTGATTTGTTTTCTTTCGTTCAGCTTTACAGGCAATTGGAACATAGTAGGCCAAATACTCCAAGTGCTGTACAGAAGGTCAAAAAGAAAAGGCCACGAAGATATTCGTGGCCTTTCTATTGCTAGAATTTTGTGCTCTAAATTTTACCGATAGGGCGCTTAATCTTTGCGTTGTAAAATCTCATTCCAAGGTAAATCCGCATCACCAAGAACAATAAAGTTCGGGTTTTCTAGTGTTTCCCGCTCGTTATATGACAGCGGTTCTAATTGCGTGCTGAGAATACGTCCGCCAGCTTCTTCAACAATGCATTGTGTCGCAGCGGTGTCCCACTCACCTGTTGGACCTAGTCGGAGATAGCAATCTACCGCCCCTTCCGCGACGAGGCATGCTTTCAATGCTGCAGAACCGAGCGGTATTAAGTCGTAATTCCAGGCGCTGCTCATACGGTTAGTAATACGATTGATGTCTTGGCGACGACTAATAGCAATTGCGATGCTTTGCTCTGGCTGTTCGTGTTTGTGTGTATGGATTTTGACGCTGTCCGACATGTCGGGAATTTTCCAGGCGCCTTTGCCATTATAAGCGTAGTAAGTCACGCCAGATACAGGGCCGTAAACGACGCCCATGGTTGGTCGATTGTTGTCGACCAACGCAATAATAGTGGCAAAGTCACCACTGCGAGCGATGAATTCTTGAGTACCATCAAGAGGGTCGACTAACCAATAACGTTCCCACTGAGCGCGTTGCTCTAAGCTTATGTCTGCGTCTTCTTCTGACAACACGGGAATGTCAGGCGTCAGATCACTCAAGCGTTCAGTGATGAACTTGTGAGCTGCAATATCTGCACTTGTTACGGGAGTTTCGTCACTTTTGGTGTAGGCCTCGTATTGCTTCTTTTCATATATTTCGAGGATCATTTGCCCAGCACTGCGGGCAATCTCGATGACTTGAGGAAGTAGGTGAGATAGATCTTTTGTCATTGGCATAAGTGATAGTCCTTACTCACAGTGTTATTCGGTTCTAATGACCGTTATTGGTTATGCTTGTGAGTGGTGTGTGGTAAGTGTTTCAGTGCCAACATTAGCGCTGTGATGCTTCGTGCTTCACAGAAATCCATGTGAGTTAATAACTCTTCGGCTTGCGCAAGTGGCCAACGCACAATTTCCAGTGGTTCAGGCTCATCGCCTTCTTGCTTCTCTGGATAAAGCGCCTGTCCTAAAAATAGAGTCATTTTGCTCGAAAAGTAAGATGGCGCGAGGATAACTTGTTTCAACGGGGTTAACTGATTGCAGCCAAAGCCGATTTCTTCTTTTAACTCACGATCCGCAGCTTGGTGTGGTGTTTCTCCTGGGTCAATCAGCCCTTTTGGGAAACCTAGCTCGTAACGTTCAGTTCCAGCGGCGTATTCACGCACCAGTAATAAATCGCCTTGTTCTGTTACAGGGACTACCATTACAGCATCTCGTCCACTTGGCTTCATACGCTCATAAGTACGGTGCTCACCATTGGAAAAACGAAGGTCGAGCGCTTCCACAGCAAACAGTTTGGATTTTGCAACCGTCTGGCATGAGAGTATCTCTGGTGGGGTTCGTTTCGGCATGACGCTGGCTCCTTGGTGTCGTTGGCGTTTACGAGATGCGTAAGATTCTTAATATATGAGAACTCCGCCTGAGTTTCTAGCGGATTTTACGAGTCGAGCTAAGCATCTCAGCATCACCTCAGTATCGATACAAAAATGGGAGACCGAAGCCTCCCATTTTCTGACAGTGTTTACTCTTAGTAGTAAGAGTGATCACCACGGTCATGTTCTGTAGCATCACGAACTGCGGTTAGTTCACCAATGAACTGGTTTAGCAGCTCTTTCTCGATGCCTTCTTTTAGTGTTACGTCAACCATAGAACAGCCATTACAACCGCCACCAAATGCAACAATCGCAACACCGTCTTCAGTGATCTCAACCAAGTTTACGTGACCACCGTGGCCAGCAAGTTGTGGGTTCACTTGAGTTTGGATAACGTACTCAACGCGCTCAACCAGTGGTGCGTCGTCCGCAACTTTACGCATTTTAGCGTTAGGTGCTTTTAGCGTTAACTGAGAGCCCATTTTATCGGTAACAAAATCGATTTCAGCGTCTTCAAGGAATGGCAGGCTTAGCTCATCAACGTAAGCTGAAAAACCGCTGTAAGAGAGTTCAGTGTCGGTCGATTCTACTGCTTCTGGTGGACAGTAAGACACGCCACACTCAGCGTTTTGTGTACCTGGGTTCACAACGAAAATACGAATGTTAGTGCCTTCAGGTTGTTGACCTAAAAGGTTAGCGAAATGCGTTTGCGCAGTTTCTGTAATAGTAATATTTGACACGACGAATACCCGAGTAAATTTGTAGGTTACTGCTGCTATTCTACTCTTGTTGACGTATGGGTCTAGTCTTTTTGATGCTAAGGCATGGCGAAGCGATCTAGAGAGAACGAGGAGCAGGTGTTCTGCAGATGCAGTAAATATCGATGCTTTCTACGCCAACTTCAAGTAGTAAATGACATAATTGTCGGACGGTACTGCCTGTGGTGACTACATCATCGACGATGGCAACATGGGAAGAGTGAGGGCGCTTATTGAGAATAAACGCGCCTTTTAAGTTTTGTTCACGGCTTGTTTTGGTATTACCACGCTGTGATTGGGCGAGCCTTACTCGACGAAAGACCTTCGCATCAAAATTAGTCTGCAATTGCTTGGCGAGGTGTCGGGCTAAAACATCACTTTGATTAAAACCCCGGCGCAGGTAACGCTGCCAGTGCAATGGCACACTGGTAATGATTGGAGCTGGCGTGGTGATGCGCTGTGCCAGTTGCTCGGTTAATGCTTTTACATGCCAAGACTCTCCGTGATCTTTAAAGCGTTGTACTTCCCGTGAAAGGGGAAAGTCGTAATCGCCTAACGTGTATAGCCTTTGCCATGGCGGTGGCTCTGAAAGACATTCACCACAAATACTATCCGTACTCATTTCTTCTTTTTGTAATGATAAACCGCAGCGTTGACATCGTTTTACCGGAGTTAGGTATTTTAAACAGTGCTCGCACCAGCGCAGAGTATTTGTGTGGCTTGGTGTTTGAATAGGGAACCGACACAGGCCGCATTGACTGCTCAATACGCGATGCATGATGTTTTGCCAGTGATGAGATAACATAGCGTTTATTCATGGTGATATTTTACTCAGCCTAACGCTTGGCTGAAGCCTTAGGGAATAAAATAAGTGGGGGAGATTGAGAGCATGAGCACGAAATTACACTGGCAGTCATTTGGTCAGGGACCAGATTTGGTGTTACTTCATGGTTGGGGCATGAATGGTGCGGTATGGCAGCAGACAGTCGAGTCTCTTCAACCTTATTTCCGAGTTCATGTGGTTGACCTTCCGGGGTACGGACATAGCGCCGAATCTCATGCTGAAGATTTAGACCATATTGCTAACTTGGTGGTGCAAGGTGCGCCAGAGAAAGCGATTTGGCTTGGTTGGTCCCTCGGAGGTTTAGTGGCGACGCATGTGGCATTAAATATGCCCGAGCGCGTGGCTAAGTTGATTACGGTTGCCAGCTCACCTAAATTTGCCGCAGAAAAACCGTGGCGTGGCATTCAACCGAATGTACTGAGTGCGTTCACCTCTCAGTTGCTAGAAGATTTCTCACTGACCATTGAGCGCTTTATGGCGTTGCAAGCGATGGGCAGCCCATCAGCGCGTAAAGACGTTAAACAGCTCAAGCAAGCGGTACTATCGCGCCCTCAGCCAAACCCTGAATCGCTGTTGGTTGGGCTAAACATCCTTGCTGATGTGGATCTGCGCGATGCGTTGACGTCTCTTTCTGTTCCAATGTTGCGTCTTTATGGCCGTTTAGATGGGTTGGTGCCAATTAAAGTAGCTAACGATTTAAGTGAACAGTTGCCTCATACCCAGCAGTTTGTTTTTAATCAGTCCTCTCATGCGCCTTTTATCACCGAACATGACGAATTTTGTGTTCAAATCCGAGAGTTTGCTCACGATTGAGCAAGTACGAGCGGAAATACCTCAAGTTGTTTAAAAAGTGGTCGATATAAAGGCTGGTGAGGTTTTATTAGCCAATAAAGCTAAGCCATATTGACGAGTTGGGCGACTCTGAGGAGGGTTCGCAATGATTGTGTCACCGACCAACGTAAGTGTGCCACTGATCGCCCCATCCGTGAATGTGCAGACGGAACAAGCAGCTCGCGACAATAAAGTCCGAGAGCCTGTAACGCCAACGGTCGCATTGGCCAAAACCAATGCAGAGCGAAAAGTAAAAGGTGACGACAAGCGCCGACGTCAGTCTTCTTGGGATCCTTCAGAGCATCCTGATTATGATATGGAAACGGAAGTCGACACGCGTTATCAAGAAGAGCCGGAAGATACACTAGAACGGCTTTTTAGTTTGCTTGCGCTCAAATCGTATAGTGAAGACCAGGGGAAAGGCTACGCGATACGCTTTCGACTACCTAAGCGCATTTTGGATGCTGCGATCAATGAAGGATTAATGGAAAAGCGCAGGAAGGTGATCAAGTTTCATTATGGTCATGCAGTCGCTCCCCATACCCCGTCAGAAGTGATAGCAGTATTATGACGACTCAATATCCTACTCAAACAAAAACGCTCCAAGCAGGTTGACTGATTGGAGCGTTTTCTTTTTAGTTATGAAAGCTCGTTAGCGGTGAAGCCTAGGTAAGGTTACTTTTTCGCTTTAGCAAACGCAGCAGCAAACGCACCGCCCATCGCGCTGTTCGATGACGAATCATCACGGCGAGGCTGACGACGCTGCGGTTGGTCATTACGACGTGGCGCTGCTGATGAGCGTTGGCTGCGGTTGTCTTGACCCGGTTCGTCGTTCATACGCATCGATAGACCAATACGCTTACGCTGCACGTCAACTTCCATCACTTTCACTTTGACGATGTCGCCCGCTTTCACCACTTCACGTGGGTCAGACACATAACGATCTGTCAGTGCAGAAATATGCACAAGACCATCTTGGTGAACTCCGATATCAACGAAGGCACCGAAGTTGGCTACGTTAGACACCACGCCTTCTAGAATCATGCCCGGTTCCAAGTCAGATACCGAGTTTACACCTTCTGCAAAGGTCGCCGTTTTGAATTCTGGACGTGGGTCACGACCCGGCTTGTCTAACTCTTTGATGATGTCTGTAATGGTTGGAACGCCGAAGTTATCGTCGGTGTAATCGACCGCATGCAGACCTTTAAGGAAGCTTGAATCACCAATCAGTGCTTTGATATCTTTGTTGTTCTTCTCAGAAATCGCTTTGACCACTGGGTACGCTTCTGGGTGAACCGCAGACGCATCAAGTGGGTTCTTACCATCCATAATACGCAGGAAGCCCGCACACTGCTCGAACGCCTTAGGACCTAAACGAGGTACTTTCTTCAAGGTTGTACGTGCTTCGAAGCGGCCGTTCTCATCGCGGAAGTCGACAATGTTCTGCGCGATGGTGCTTGATAAGCCTGCTACGCGCGTCAGTAGCGCCGCAGAAGCAGTGTTCACATCAACACCAACCGCGTTTACACAGTCTTCCACAATCGCATCTAGGCGTTTTGCCAACATAGATTGGCTTACATCGTGCTGGTATTGACCCACACCAATAGATTTCGGATCAATTTTCACGAGTTCAGCCAATGGATCTTGCAAACGACGTGCAATCGACACTGCACCACGCAGTGATACGTCCATATTCGGGAACTCTTTTGCTGCAAGCTCAGACGCTGAGTAAACCGAAGCCCCCGCTTCACTTACGATGAGCTTCTGAACTTTCAGGTTGCCACGTTTGATGACGTCTGCGACAAAGCTGTCGGTTTCACGTGAAGCCGTACCGTTACCAATCGCAATCAAATCCACATTGTACTTACGCACCAACTGATCAACGATTTGTGCTGACTTGTCGTATTGTTTTTGTGGTGGGTGAGGGTAGATGGTTTCGGTGGCAAGCACTTTACCTGTTGAGTCGACAACCGCGATTTTTGAACCTGTACGCAGACCCGGATCTAGACCAAGTGTTGCACGAGGGCCAGCCGGTGCTGCCATCAACAAGTCTTTTAGGTTAGTGGCGAATACTTCAATCGCTTCGATTTCAGCGCGCTCTTTCATTGCGCCCATTAGCTCGGTTTCCATGTGCATCGATACTTTGATGCGCCATGCCCAGCTGATCACTTGCTTACGCCAGGTATCCGCCGGTGCGCTGCTTAGCGTCACGCCATAATGGTCGGCGATAATCGTTTCGCAGTAAGACTGACGAGCACCTTCTTCCTGTTCTGGATCGGCATTCATTGCCAATGTCAGGAAGCCTTCGTTACGGCCACGCAACATCGCCAGTGCGCGGTGCGATGGCACTTTGCTTAGGGGCTCGTTGTGGTTGAAGTAATCTTTAAACTTCTCGCCTTCTTGCTCTTTGCCTTCAACGACTCGTGAGACCAGTTCCGCATTGCGATTTAAGTGGTTGCGAATTTTTTCCAGTAAGTTTGCGTCTTCTGCGATGCGCTCCATGATGATCGCGCGAGCGCCATCCAATGCAGCTTTGGTGTCTGCGATGCCTTTGTCTGCATCAAGGTATTTGCTTGCTTCGCTTTCTGGCTCGGTTTGTAGATTATTCCAAAGTTGATCTGCGAGTGGCTCAAGACCAGCCTCAATCGCGATCTGACCTTTCGTACGACGCTTGGGTTTGTAAGGTAGGTATAAGTCTTCAAGACGAGTTTTGCTGTCTGCCTGCGCGATCTCTTGTTCTAGCTCTGGCGTCAGTTTGCCTTGCTCTTGGATTGATTTGAGGATGGTTTGACGGCGATCATCCATTTCACGAAGGTAAGACAGACGGCTGTCCAAAGTACGCAGCTGGGTATCATCAAGGCCCCCCGTTACCTCTTTGCGGTAACGTGCAATAAAAGGGACGGTGTTGCCATCATCAATTAGGGTGACAGCGGCGTTGACTTGCTCTGGGCGAACATTCAGTTCTTGAGCAATCATGCGACAGATAGCTTGGCTCATCCGTGTTTTCTCTTTTAATTCGGTTTTGGTTGTATAGAACATTGGGGTCGTTCGAAGAATTTGCAATGTTTTAAATTAACGAGGCAAAAATTTACCGGGCGCTGGTGGACATCAGTCAGATTTATGTCAAAACTGTAATTAAATTGAGAACTTATATCCGCAGTTATCGACTAACCTAATTCCACGGTTGTTGATATCACTAAATGTACCTCGGCTTATACGGATAATCATGATGAAAAAAATGTCTTTGGCGTTAGCGCTTACGAGTGCCTTACTTGCCGCCCCGCTTAGTTGGGCGCAGTCTATCTCAGGAACCACACAAGCTCCCGTTTATCAACTCGATAACAAATTGGTACTAGGGCGTGTGGAGAGCGTCTATTACAGTGATATTCCGGAACTAAAAGCGGTGCCATTTATTGGTAAGATTGATACTGGTGCAGATACGACATCGATGCATGCGGAGAATATCCATGTCAGTAGCTCACACCCAGATTACCAAGATTTGAAAGATAACGAGTTACTTTGGGCGATTGTCGATGACTTAGGTGGTACGAAGGCAAAGTGGGACGCCGACAGCTTTAAGCCATATCAAGTAAAGGTTAGCTTTACGGTTCCTCACCCTTATACAGGGAAGGAAATACAGATTACCGATGATCTGGAAAGAGTGAGCGCGATTCGCAGTCGAACAAGCAAAAAGCCCATCCTACGCCCGACAATAAAAATGCCGATGACAATCGCTGGTCACACCGTTGATACGGAAGTGAACCTGACCAAGCGTACGCAATTCTCTTCTCCTATCTTGATTGGTAAAACTTATCTCGATGATAACGCATGGGTCTTCGCTGGTTACGATTATCTTCAAGAACAGCCAAGCGCAAAAATGATTGGCAAAAAAGAGACGGTTGAAGTCGAAGGTGTGCCATATAAGATCAGCATCTCAACTTCTAGCCGTTATACCAACGTCCATGCACTGGACATCAAGGTAGACAAAAAGCATAACGAAGTCTCTTTTATGTTAGAGGGCGAGAATGGCAAGCGTCATCCAATGACATTACCCTTGGTACGAATGCTGAAAACGACCAAAAGCGAGCGCCCTTTAGTCTATTTACCCGTCAAAGTCGGCGAAAATGAAACTCAACGTTGGTTGGTGTATCTGCGTGATCGCAGTAAGTTCAGTTCGCAAATTCGCTTAGGTCGGGACGTCGCGAGTCAGCACTTTGTTATTGATACGGACAGAGAAAATCTACTGGGTGGCGTAGAAAAAACGTTCAAAAGCGCACTCAAATCAAAACCTCTTGTCGTTTCACCAGAAGAACAGGTCACCATTGATGGTTATACCGTCCCTGCTTACCCCACTTTTACTGTGAAAACGCCATTACTGCGTGTAAATGGGTTTGAAGTAACAGAAAAAGGTAAGGATGAATCCGTCACGTTTTATTTAATGAACGATGAGGGGAAAGAAGAAAAAATCACCAAACCAGTGTTGAAAAAGCTCAAGGTTGGCAGCGCGGTTCGCCCTGTTGTCGAAGGAGACTTTCTTCTCGGTAGAAAAGACACATCAATGAAGTTTGCGCTCGATGTGCTTGATGAGGGTGACACTCAACCTTTTTTCGTCTTTGGTCATGACATAGCCAAGGGTGGTGTGTTGCTGAACACTCGCGCAGACCATCTACTAGATGCAAGGCCACTTTTCAAAGCTGGCCATATCGAAGTGGCTGAAGTTGAGGGGATGTCTTTCCCTGTGAAGTTAGACACGGGTGCAGATGTAAGCTCAATCAATGCTAAGAACATCAAGCAGTTTAAGAAAGACGGCAAAGACATGGTGAGCTTTACCTATGAGAACGATCTTGGCATGAAACAGGCGTTTACCAAGCCTGTTGTTGATGTCATGCGTATTAAAGCTAAGAAAGGCGAGAAAGCGAACGTACGCCCTGTGGTTGAAATGCATGTTAAGCTTGGCGAATTAGAGAAGAAGATCCGAGTCAACTTACAGGACCGAGGTCGCTTCCATTACAGCATGATTTTAGGTAAAAACTTCCTAAAACATGGCGCGGTTGTTTCGAGTGATACGAATTACATCGTGACGCAAAAACCGGATTACGAAAAGTAACACTCTGGCCGCCTTATCACCTTGATACCCAAAGCCTGAACAACATTGGATCTTTGGGTATATCATCTCCTTAATGCTGCCAAAGAGCAGCATTTTTTAGTTGAGATAGGAGTTAATTTGAAAACTAAGCTGATTACACGAGAAGGTTACAACAAACTCAAACAAGAGCATGATTACCTTTGGAATGAAAAGCGCCCGGAAATCACCAAGATCGTCACTTGGGCGGCGAGCCTGGGCGATCGCTCAGAAAATGCGGATTACACTTTCAATAAACGTTTACTCCGTCAGATCGACCGTCGTGTCCGCTTCCTTCGTAAATTCCTGCCAGAAGTCACGATCGTTGACTATTCTCCGCAACAAGAAGGCAAAGTCTTTTTTGGTGCATGGGTGGAAATAGAAAATGAGGCAGGAGAAGTGAAAAAGTTTCGTATTGTCGGGCCTGAAGAGATTTATGGCGATGCGAAAGACTACATCTCTATCGATTCACCTATGGCGCGAGCGATGTTGAAAAAACAAGTGGATGAAGAGTTCACGGTACGCACCCCAGAAGGTGAAAAAGAGTGGTTCATCAACTCAATTGAATATATTCAACCGGCCTCGGAAGACTGAGGCTTTATCACCGATTCAAGTCTCATGAAGTTCACTAGGAGTGACTTGGGTCTCAACGTCAGAATATTTGGTATAAAGGCATGGTGCCTTTCTCGGAGAAGTAAAATGAACAAAGCAGTCATGTGTAGTGCTGCACTAACAATAGGTTTCTCACTTTCAGTTTTTGCTCAAGATGAAGTGAAAGGCTGTGACGCTAAAGAGTTAGCGGTAGAGCAGCAGCTCGAGTATGCAAAAGCGCAAGGTAATGAGCATCGCATTAAAGGCTTGGAGCAAGCACTTTCCGCTATCCAGAATGAATGCTCGGAAGGTGAGCTGCGCCAAGAGCTGCAAGCAGAAGTGGAAGAAAAGACTAAAGAAGTTGAGGAGCGAGAGGAAGAATTAGTCGAAGCTCAGCATTCAGGGAAAGCAGACAAAATTGAGAAAAAACGTCACAAGCTGGCTGAGGCACAGCAAGAGCTGCTTGAGGCCAAACGTGAACTGGAATGGAATTATGGTCAATAGTAGGTGCTGAAAATATCTGCTAGAGAGAGAATAAAGCGCTTAAGATAAAAAGAGTAACAATTTGCTTGAGCACGTTAGGAAAAACAGTGATACATTTTCGACAATAGACGCTTCTGAAAGGATGTTTCAATGCAAGAAAATCATAAAATTTTAGTGGTTGATGACGATGCTCGTTTACGTGCTCTATTGGAGCGTTACCTTTCTGAGCAAGGTTTTCAGGTACGAAGTGTCGCCAATGGCGAACAGATGGATCGCCTACTAACGCGCGAAAACTTTCACTTAATGGTGCTAGACCTAATGTTGCCAGGTGAAGACGGTTTGTCAATTTGTCGTCGTCTACGCCACGCGAACAATATGTTGCCAATCTTAATGCTCACCGCGAAAGGTGATGAAGTGGACCGCATCGTAGGTCTTGAGGTAGGGGCGGATGATTATTTGCCAAAACCGTTTAACCCACGCGAATTGTTGGCTCGCATCAAGGCAGTATTACGCCGCCAAACTGTAGAGTTGCCGGGTGCACCAAGCACGGAAGAAAAAGTGGTGGAGTTCGGGGAGTTCCGACTCAATCTAGGCACTCGCGAGATGTTCCGCGGTGACGAGGCAATGCCACTCACCTCTGGAGAGTTTGCTGTCCTAAAGGCGCTCGTGATGAATGCGCGTGAGCCAATGTCACGAGATAAATTGATGAACATGGCGCGTGGCCGTGAATATTCTGCAATGGAACGCTCTATTGACGTACAAATCTCACGTTTACGTCGCATGTTAGAAGACGATCCGAGCAAGCCGCGCTACATTCAAACCGTATGGGGCCTAGGTTATGTTTTCGTCCCAGACGGCAAAGAGGTGTAACCTCTTCACTCCATAGCCAGCACTTGGCTATAGCAACTTCAGCCTTCATTACCTTCCCTTTGAAGGCTGAAATTTCGCGATTAGGACCACTAGGAACGTTCCATGCGCATCCGAAGTTCACTGACACAATCTATTCTGCTGTTCATCTCTTTGCTTCTCGCGAGCCAAGTTTTCTCTTACTACGCCGTTTTTAACTACGCGTTGATGCCGAGTTTGCAGCAGTTCAATAAAATTCTCGCCCATGAGCTCAATTTGGTGCTTGATGATGAAGGACCTTTAAAGTCTGATGCACCGTTAAGGCGTCAATTATTAGAAAGATTAGGGGTGACGGTTCACAGCCTTGACAGCGATAAGGCGATTGAATTTCATCACGCAATGTCGATTGATTTGATGTCTGAAGAAATGAGCCAAGAGCTGGGTTCGCCTACAGAAGTACGCTTATTGCTTGGCGATGAAAGTTACATTTTGTGGATGCACATCGAAAAGTTGCCGAACTCCATCATTCGTATTCCGTTATCTGAGCTGCAAGAAGAAGATTTTGCACCGCTGTTTCGTAACAGTTTGATTATGGCGCTGCTGATCATTGCTGGTGGTTGGTTGTTTATTCGTTTACAAAACCGCCCACTTTTGGCTTTAGAGAGAGCCGCGAAAGACGTCGGTCGAGGCGAAATCCCGCCACCGTTGGCAGAAAAAGGCGCATCGGAAATTCGCTCTGTAACTCGAGCCTTTAATCAAATGTCGAAAGGTATTCAAGAGCTAGAAGAAGACCGAGCCTTATTAATGGCGGGGATTAGCCATGACTTACGAACGCCTCTGACGCGTATTCGCCTAGCGACAGAAATGATGTCTCCTGAGGACAGCTATCTTGCGGAGGGGATCATTAGCGATACGGAAGAATGTAATGAGATCATCAGTCAGTTTATGGATTATCTCAAACCGGTGAACCAAGAATCGTTTGAAGCGGTTGATATCAGTACGATTGCCAGTGACGTCGCCAGTTCTGAAGGTGGTTATGAGGTTGAAATTGAAACAGATCTTAATCTTAACTTGCCGCCAGCCAAAGGAAGTGCGATTGCGATTAAGCGGGCGATCAGTAACTTAGTTGTGAATGCGCTACGTTATGGCAATGGCTGGGTCAAAATCAGCACTGGTGTGACAGCAGATAAGCAGCTAGTGTGGATTTCAGTAGAGGACAACGGACCGGGTATCGAGCATTCTCAAATCGCGAGGTTATTTGAACCCTTTACGCGTGGTGACACCGCTCGCGGTAGTGAAGGCACTGGGCTAGGGTTGGCGATTGTGAAGCGTATAATCAGCCAACATTCAGGCTCTGTGGTGATGCGTAATCGCAGTGAAGGCGGTTTAATCGCTCAAATCAGCTTTCCTACCAAGTAAGTCGATGGCCCGCACCCTTTAAAACAAAAAGCCCAACCTAATTAGGTTGGGCTTTTCTTATTCTCAATAATCTTAAGACTCTTTCACTTCCTGAGGAAGTTCATCTTCGTCTTCCAGTTTCTCTGGCAGAAGTAGATTTAAAATGATCGCTGTGATGCCACCTGCTGCAACACCAGTTGAGAAAATACTCTTAATAAATTCTGGCATAAATTGCAGGATCTCTGGTTTTTGTGCGATACCAAGTCCCATTGAGAAGGATAAGGCCATGATCAGAATTGCGCGGCGATCGAGCTCAACACGAGAGATAATACGCACACCAGCGGCAGCAATCGTACCAAACATGACAATCGTTGCGCCGCCAAGTACTGGCTCAGGAATCAGCTGAACAAAGCTAGCGACACCTGGGAACAAGCCAAGAATCACTAACATGCCAGAAATAAAGTAACCCACGTAGCGGCTCGCGACTCCTGTTAGCATGATGATGCCGTTATTCTGGCTAAACGTTGAGTTCGGGAAGCTGTTGAAAACGGCTGCGATTGCGGAGTTTAAGCCGTCTGCTAACACACCGCCCTTAATGCGTTCCATGTACACTGGGCCTTTTACTGGCTCACCAGACACTTCAGATGTTGCGGTAATATCACCGATGGCCTCTAGTGCGGTAATAAAGAAAATCAGTACCAGCGGAATGAACAGAGACCAGTCAAACGATAAGCCATATTGCATTGGTACGGGCAGTGCTACGATCTCGGTTGCGCCTAGCTGAGAAGTATCTACCATCCCCATAAAATACGCCATGATGTAACCCACTAGCATCGCAATCACGATTGAAGCCACACGGATGTATGGGTTTTTCGAGCGGTTTAAAATCACAATTAATCCAAGTACCGTCCCAGCCAGAGCAAGTTTGTCTAAGCTGCCGAAGGTTCCTTCATTTAATGCTGCGTAGCCACCGCCCATTGATACTAAGCCGACTTGAATCAGTGTGAGACCGATAAGAGTGACGACGATGCCTGAAACAAGCGGAGTGATGATTCGGCGGGCATGCTCCAACACGCGAGATAGGAAAATTTCTGCAAATGATGCGACTAAAATCGTACCAAAAATGGCAGCCATCATGGTGCTGATGTCTGCTCCACCGGCTTTCAGCGATAGGCCTGCTCCAATAATAGGACCTAAAAAGTTAAAGCTGGTACCTTGAACAGAGAGCAAACCAGAGCCAATTGGGCCAATGGTGCGAATTTGAATAAACGAAGACACGCCTGACGCAAACAAAGACATGCTGATGATGGTATTCGTTTGGTCTGCTGGTACACCCAAAGACTGACAGATGATCAGTGAAGGAGTGATAACCGCGACGAACATCGCCAATAAGTGCTGAAGTGCGGCAAAAATAGTTTGAGGCAAAGGTGGTCGATCGTTGAGTTGATAGACCAGTTCCGAAGATCGGTTTGAAGTTGTCATTGTTTGTCTCGCTAGTCGCAATATTTCCCTAGTTCTCGCTGAATGGGAGAGCAGGGTGGAGTTGACGTCGTTACCTGTGATTGCTGTTAATCAGAGTCAACTCAGGTTGGTGGAGTGTGATCTAACACACTTAAAAATTTGTGCGCGATTATAGAGAGATTTACTCAAAAAGCAAACGTTTGCTTTGTTTTTGGCGTATTAAAAAACGAGCCATTTGGCTCGCTTTCAATCATTACGCTTTGGAGTAAATATCCCGCTCACCCAACCAGCGATCGATAATCGCTGTTGCGTTAGTCGGGTAATTGTCATGAATATGACGCGCAATACGCTGAACTTCGGGAATCAGGCGTTGATCTCGAACTAAGTCTGCGATTTTGAAATCAGCAAGACCTGTCTGCTTTGTACCCAATAGTTCTCCAGGGCCACGAATTTCTAGGTCTTTCTGCGCAATGACGAAGCCATCGTTACTTTCACGTAGTACTCCGAGACGTTTTTGCGCGGTTTTTGACAGCGGAGAGTGGTACAGCAGCACACAATGGCTAGCAACGGAACCTCGGCCAACGCGACCTCTTAACTGGTGTAATTGTGCCAAACCAAGACGTTCAGGGTTTTCTATGATCATCAAGCTAGAGTTTGGCACATCCACACCAACTTCAATCACTGTCGTTGCGACCAGCAAATGCAGTTTATTGTCTTTGAAATCTTGCATCACCGCTTGTTTCTCTGCCGGCTTCATTCGTCCGTGTACTAGACCAATTTTTACGTCCGGTAGCTTACGTTGAAGCTCTTCTGCGGTATCTGCCGCGGCTTGCGCTTCTAATACTTCCGACTCATCAATCAGGGTACACACCCAATATGCCTGCTTGCCTTCGTTTAAGCAGGCATTTCGGACACGCTCGACGATGTCGTCACGTTTTGTATCAGGAATAGCAACGGTTTGAATCGGCGTTCGACCCGGTGGTAGCTCGTCAATCACGGAAGTTTCCAGATCGGCGTAAGCGGTCATGGCTAAGGTGCGAGGAATAGGCGTCGCCGTCATGATCAACTGATGTGGATAGGCGCCTTGTTTTGCGCCTTTTTCACGCAATTCTAATCGCTGATGGACACCGAAGCGGTGCTGTTCATCAATGATGACCAAAGCAAGGTGATGAAATTCAACGTGTTCTTGGAATAGCGCGTGAGTACCCACTACCATTTGTGCTTCACCACTGGCAATACGAGCCAACTCGGCTTCCTTTGCCTTACCTTTGAGTTTGCCCGCTAACCAACCGACTTGAATGCCCATTGTTTCAAACCAGTTTGCGAAGTTGATAGCGTGTTGCTCGGCCAATAGTTCGGTTGGCGCCATGAGTGCCACCTGATGGCCATGCTCAATGGCTCTAACAGCGGCCAAAGCGGCAACCAATGTTTTCCCCGAACCAACATCGCCTTGCACTAATCGCATCATTGGGTGCGGTTTTTCTAGATCGGCTTCAATCTCTTGTACTACTCGGGTTTGAGCGTTTGTAGGAGAGAAAGGCAGTTGGGCTAAAAGCTGCGTTTTTAGTTTATGACAAGGACCGAGAGGTAGCGCTGAATCCTTCTGACCTTTGCTACGCACCGCCAGCATCGATAAGTTTTGTGCGAGCAATTCTTCCATGATCAAGCGGATTTGGGCAGGATGTTTGCCTTCGTCAAACTCATCTAAATTAATGGTTGGTGGTGGGCGATGAATGGTGTGCAGCGCTTGCGACATCGTGATTTGATGGTCATACAACCCCGCTGGAAGTAATTCCTGCACTGCGGTTTTATCAAGCAGGGCTAAAGCTTGTTCGGTAAGGTTGCGTAATGTGATTTGGCGTAAACCATCGGTGGTGGGATAAACAGGGGTTAAGCTCTGTTCTACATCGGGCTTTTGCTCGCTGACGTAAAACTTGTAGTCAGGATGAACAATTTCCCAACCCATGCCACCGCGCTTAATTTCACCGTAAGCATGTACTAACTTACCTTGCGTGAAATTGTTCTTCATGGCTGCGGTAAAGTTGAAAAAGCGCAGCGTGATAGTGCCATTACCGTCGCTGATTTTTACCGTTAGCATTTTGCGCTTACCGAAGATGGTGTCGACTGCCATGACCTTACCTTGCACTGCCGCCCAAAGGCCAGCATGCAGTTTGGCAATAGGGTAAATACAAGTACGATCTTCGTAGCGTAACGGAAGGTGAAACAGCAAATCTTGAACGCTATGTAAGCCAACTTTGGCGAGTTTTTCTGCGACTTTCGCGCCAACTCCAGAAAGGGAGGTTAATGGGACGGCAGATAACATTTGGGCGGACATAGAGGGCTCAAGAAAATGGTTAACATAGCAGTATGTTAACCATGGAGCTGTGTTTTTGTACAGGAAAAAATAGTCATGCTTTAGTTAGTGTCATGATTTGACTGATAACCTATCATTCCGAGGAGCTTTAGCGACATCAGGATTCTATTTCCAACAAGTATGTCGCTGAAGTTAACACTATCAGCATCTGTATATTTGAGAATTAGATCCTGAACCACGCTCCTTCGCCGCCGTTCAGGATGACGAAAGTCTGTTACTTGCTTTGCATCTCTTGCCACCACGCGTCATCGGCGATGATTTGACCTTCTTCATCGAGTGGTGGGTAAACGAGCCCTTTTCGTTTCGCGACCTTTGCCAGCACTGGGTGACCACGTTCAAAGAGAATACGGTTGATTGTCTCTTTAGGCAGAGCGCTTTCTTCTCGGTCGTACATGCCTGCGGCTTCACGTTGACGTTGCGCTTCATACAAAATTACGGCACTGGCAACCGATACGTTTAGTGACTGCACCATGCCCACCATTGGGATAATAATGTCTTGATCGGCAAGCTGTTTGGCTTGCTCCGAAGCGCCAACTTTTTCACTGCCTAAAATGATTGCCGTTGGTCTGGTGTAGTCGATCTCGCGAAAATCGACGGCGGTGTCCGAAAGATTGGTCACCAAAACCTGCATACCTTGCGCTTTGAGTTCGGTAATCGCAGTTTCAATCGAATCGTGAGTATCCACTTCAACCCAGTTACGCGCGCCAGCTGAGGTATGGCTCAGCGTACGCATTTTGTCTGGCCAAATTGCGTGAACTTTGTGTAAGCCTGTCGCGTCAGCGGTGCGGATCACAGCAGAGACGTTGTTTGGCTTATGTACTTCTTCGAGACAAAGTGTCAGATCAGTTTGGCGAGTTTTTAGGACTTGGTGAATACGGTTGTAACGTTCTAGGTTCATATTTATTGAGGTATAAAAAATCGCCACCTAACAGAGTAGGTGGCGATAGAGGTTAGTTCTTTCTGCGTCTGACTCGGGTTGCTTGAGGCATTGCCTTAATCTTACGCATGATACCAGCAAGGTGGACACGATCTTTCGTCGTCAACAGCACAGTCACAGTGTATAGACGACCATCACGTTCTTCCGTTGAAAGGCCATGAATGTTTGATCCTGTTTTCGAGATCACGTTGGTAAGTTCTGCAAGAGCACCTTGGTTGTTAAGCATGTCGACTTTAAGTTCAGCAATGAACTCTTTATCGTAGTCTTCAGACCAAGCGACAGCCATATAACGGTCTGGCTCTTTCTGATAACCACGAACGTTCGGACATGTTTCTCGGTGAACAACCAAACCACGACCAGGCGATACGTGAGCAATAATGTGATCATCTGGGATAGGATGACAACAATTTGCAAACGTCAGCAATAAGCCTTCTGCGCCACGAATCGGAAGCTTCTTCTTCGAGTCCGTTGGGATTGAACTTGTTGTCGTGAGCTCTTCGGTGTCACCAAGGAGACGACGTGCGATCACAATGCTCATCAACTCACCCAATCCAATAGCAGCCAATAAATCATCGATGCTTTCTAGGCGAAGATCATTCAAGACTTCTTGGATATTTTCTGGATAAATTGAATCAATCGAGTGACGGCCAAGTGCGTGATTAAGTAGGCGACGACCTAAAGTAATCGACTCTTCACGACGCATCGTTTTCAGTACTTGTCGAATCTTAGTGCGGGCACGAGAAGTCACGACATAGTTTAACCAAGCCGCGTTTGGACGCGCACCTGGGGCACTGATAATTTCCACTGTCTGACCGTTCTTCAGTGCCTTACTTAGTGGGTAAGGGTTACGGTCAACACGAGCACCAACACAAGAGTTACCGACATCAGTATGTACGGCATAGGCAAAGTCGACAGCCGTTGCGCCTAATGGCAATTCAACGATACGACCTTTTGGTGTGAAGACGTAAATCTCATCTGGGAAAAGATCCGATTTTACGTTTTCAATGAATTCGAATGAGTTACCCGCGCTTTGTTGTAGCTCAAGCAGGCTTTGCATCCAACGCTGAGCTTTCACTTGCGCTGTTGTGCCAGACTTGTCGCCCTTGTCTTTGTATGACCAGTGCGCAGCGACACCTTTGTCCGCCATTTGATCCATATCTTCGGTACGGATCTGAACTTCAACTGGCACGCCATGTGGACCAACCATAGAAGTATGTAGCGATTGGTAGCCGTTCGCTTTTGGTACCGCAATGTAATCTTTCATACGACCAGGACGTGGCTTATACAAGCTGTGTACTTGGCCTAGAACGCGATAACAAGTATCGGCAGTATCAACAACCACTCGGAAAGCGTAGATATCCATGATGGTGTGGAAACGCTGTTCTTTGGTTTTCATCTTGTTGTAGATAGAGAACAGGTTTTTCTCACGACCAACGACGCGAGCATTCAAGCCAAAATCTTGCAGACGGCCTTCTATTTCGCTGTGAATGCGTTGGATCATCTCTTTACGATTACCACGTGCGGCTTTAACCACTTCTTTCAGTACGCGGTAGCGGTTGGGATATAGCGCCTCAAAGCCCAACTCTTCGAGTTCGGTTTTGATATTGTGAATACCAAGACGATGAGCGAGGGGCGCGTAAATTTCTAACGTTTCACGAGCAATACGACGCTTTTTATCTGGTCGAAGCGCGCCAAGCGTACGCATGTTATGCGTGCGGTCAGCCAGTTTGATCAGAATGACGCGGATATCTTGCACCATGGCCAGAACCATCTTACGAAAGTTCTCAGCCTGAGCCTCTTTCCTATCGCGGAATTTGAGTTTGTCCAGTTTAGATACACCATCAACCAATTCTGCGACAGTGTTGCCGAATTTCTCTTCGAGATCTTCTTTAGTTACATCACAGTCTTCAATGACGTCATGCAGCAAAGCAGCTTGGAGGGTTTCGATATCAAGGCGCATTTCGGCCAAGATACGAGCCACTGCGACAGGGTGGATGATGTATGGTTCACCGCTAGAGCGGGTTTGCCCTTCATGGGCATCTCTCGCTACCACATAAGATTGACGCAGAGCCTCAATCTGAGGCTCTGTTAGGTATTCTTGGGCAACGTCTTTGAGGCTATCGAATAGATACAAATTATAGGCCCGGGAGGTTGTTGAATTCTAAAGTCAGAATTAACGGTTGTGAGCGATGCTGCTTACTGCCGCTAGCTCTGCCGCTTCTTGCTCTTGCTGTTCTTGACGTTCACGAGCGTCTAGAACTTCTTTAGTAATTAAACCTTCTTCGATTTCGCGTAGAGCGATAACCGTTGGCTTATCGTTCTCTTCTGGCACTAGTGCATCTTTACCGCCAGTTTGCATTTGACGAGCGCGGCGAGCCGCAATCAGTACTAGGTCGAAACGGTTGCCAACTTTTTCAACAGCGTCTTGAACAGTTACGCGTGCCATGAGGACTCCAAATAGTTAACTAAAATTTTAGAATGACGAGAAAGTATACAACCTAACTACTTTATTTACTAGCAATTAGACAAGCCACCGTTTGTGGACTTTCTCAGGTAGTTTATTGTGTTTTTCGCACTGGGCAAAAAACGGGAAATTCTTTATGTTTTACAGCGTGACTTTTTTGAAGTTACTCTGCTAACAACGCGTCAAGCATACCTTTATATTTAGCAGCTTGCTTTTCTTCCTTCAATCTTTCAGCACGCAAGATAGCTTTAAAATCCATCAAAGCGGTATCAAAATCGTCGTTTACGATCACGTAGTCGTACTCGTTGTAATGAGAGATTTCCGACTTGGCTTCAGCCATACGCTTTGCGATCACTTCATCGCTATCTTGACCACGAGTGTTCAAGCGACGCTCTAACTCACCGTTTGATGGTGGCAGGATGAAGATGCTTTTGGCTTCTGGCATTTGTTCACGGATTTGGCGTGCGCCTTGCCAGTCGATATCTAGAAAAACGTCGATACCTTTATTTAGTGTTTCTTCAATCCATACACGAGATGTGCCGTAATAATTACCAAACACTTCTGCGTATTCTAGGAAGTCACCTTTAGCGATCAGGGCTTCAAACTCATCTTTCGCTACAAAATGGTAGTGGACACCATTTTCTTCACCAGGTCGCATGTTGCGCGTGGTGTGAGACACAGACACTTTCATTGCGTAGGTTGGGTTGCGTTCCAACATCGCTGAGATCAAGCTAGATTTACCTGCGCCGCTAGGTGCAGATACGATATAGAGAGTACCTTTGCCCATTGTACTGTTCCACTTTTGATTGGATTGATTGAGTGCCGAAGGAAAGTTCGACATTCTTATAACGATAGCACTGGCATTGAGAAATCAACCACCAAAGGGGTGGATATTGGTGATAATCACGCCAGAAAAATGGAGGCGAAGAGTATCATGATCTCTATTTTGTTACCAGTTGATCTTTCTGTCTGTGATCGTCTCAGATGAAATAGTTACTTACGCCAGAGTGTTTCTAAACAGCGAAGAAGGAGCGTGATACAGGACTTACCACCCGCGCACTCTGTTATTAAAACCATTTCTACAACCGTTTAGTGTGCTGATTTTAGGTTTAGAGTCCCGATTTGGCTTGCGTGAGTGACTCTGGTTAAAAATAGGGGTTAATAAAGATAAAACGGAAAAAAGGGGAAGCTTTCACTTCCCCAGGCGTGCGACTGACTCACACTTAATCTTCGAATTATCCTTGAGACTCTAGGAAATTTATCCAAGGGCTAACGGTTGACCTGAATTTTGGCGATTGAGCAGCGCCTTTCATCGCCTGCAAGGCCTTTTGTGGTTGCTTAAGCTCGAAATAGGCCATCCCGCGAATGTATTCAAGTTCTGCCTTTTGCTCTTTAGAGGCACTGGATGCCGCGCTTTCTACAAAACGAGTTGCTTCAGAATACTGCTTGTCTTGTATCATTAAGCGAGCAATCTGAATTTGCGTTTTAGCAGAAGGAGCGAGGTTATATGACTTTTTATAAGCGAGAATTGATTTATCTAGCTCTTTAGCTTGCTGCCAGAAACTGGCTAGGCGGTCATAGTTTTCCTTCGTCTTTTCAATGTTTCCAGCTGCCATTTCCTTTTCAAGAGTTTTGGCTGCTTTATATGGAATACCTTGATAAGCCAAGAAGTTTACAAAGCGTAAATATTCCTTCTCTCCTTCTAGTTTCCCCATTTTGTAAACCATTTCTAGGGTGGCTAGAGAGTTGCGCTCTTGACCTAGCTCCATGTAGACACCAGAAAGTTGCATCCAGTAACGCTTTTTCTGAGGGTACTTTGAAGTCAGAGTTTTGAGTACACTGGCAACGCTTTTCAGCTGGCCTAACTCGTAGTGAGATGCAACGAGAATTAAGTACCAAGACTCACTTGGGCTCTTGCTCATCGCGATGGCTTTTTTGGTTGGCGGGATTGCATTTCTGTAATCTTCCAACTGAACATAGGCGCTCGCTAACGTGATATAAGCATGAGCTTGAGGCTTCTCTTTGGTTGTTTCTGCAACCTTGAACCATTCCTTCATCGTTTTTACAGATAACGTATACTTTTCTTCAGCTAGGTAAAGCTGAGCCAAGCTGTAGCGAACTTGTTGAGCAACAGGAACGGGAAGTGCGTCGAGCTGTAATGCTTCGGCAAAGTATTTTGCTGCTTGCACATAATTGTCTTGTAGCGAATACAAAAAGCCAGTCTGCTGAAGTAAAACTGCTCGGTCGTATTTTTTCGAACTTGTGCTTTCTAAAGCGCTTGCTAGTTTTTCTTTCGCTGCTGAATATTTTTCAGTTGCGATCAACTCTTGCACTTTGTTAACGGTTCGAAATGTCCGATCTGATAACTGAGGAGCTTCTTTTGCCATCGTAGGAGCGGCCATTGCCACTCCTACGAAGAGAATTAAAGAAGCCACTTTGCTTTTCCATAAACTTTTCATCGTGACTCCTTAATTGGTTGAGAACTCTATTTCTTGCGATAGGCGCGAGCTAACAGGTTTCCCGTCAACCAATTTTGGTTTAAATGTCCATTTAGAGACTGTTTTTCTTGCCGCTCGACCGAGGCCTAAGCGTCGTGGTTGCTCTTTAAGAACTTTGATGTCCTCTACGGCACCACGTGCGTTGACAGTAAACTCTAATAAGACGACCCCTTTTTCTATTCCTGCTTTCGCAGCTTTCCTAGGCATTTGAGGTTGGAATGTCGCTAGAGGTGTTGGACCTCCGCTACCCGCGAGTTGCGCACCTCCACCCTGGCTATAATGTCCAAGCACCGAACCACCTGTAACATTTACGGGTAGGTCAAGCTTTGGCATATCCATTGGGGTCTGCTCCATCACCGGTTTTACTGTCGCTGTCACTTTCATTTCTGGCGGCGGCGGCGGACGCTTAGGCGGTGGTGGCTTTGGAAGTTCGCGTTTTTTCTCCTGTATTTTTTCGTCTGGTTTAATGCGAATAAACTCGACCATACGCAGGTCATCATTCGACACTAACTCGTGGCGCTCTTTGTTTACTAGCTTGTCCATCCCCCAGAACAACCCGAGGGAGACAATGAGCGCCAGTGCAATTGAGGCCAGATACCGCATAAGCTTAATCCTTATTGGTTGCGGCAATGGAGATGCTTTCTACACCTGCCATTTTGATCTGGTCCATAACCTTCACGACTACGCCAGCATTTGCTTCTGTGTCGGCTTGGATAACAACTGCGCCATCAGGGCTTTCTGCACGAAGACGTTCAATATTCGCGCGAACCGCGTCCACTTCGATGCGGCGTTTATCAACCCAAACATCACCCGCCGCACCAACTGCGACCATGATGTTACCTTTTTTCACGGTTTGCGCAGAGCTTGCCGTCGGGCGGTTTACTTCTAGACCAGCTTCTTTTACGAACGATGTTGTTACGATAAAGAAGATCAACATGATGAATACGATGTCGAGCATCGGTGTCATATCGATAGCGGTTTCATCACTGCTATCACTGCTATAGCGTCTTTTCATGACCTATACCTCTAATTCCATTTACTCAGGCAATATGCTTTAGCTTATCTTCCAGCTTTTGCGTTGTGACTTTGGCTAAATGATCAAGACGTGAACTAAAGAACAGTCCTGATAGAGAAGCCACCATCCCGGCTAACGTTGGGATTGTTGCCTTTGAGATCCCCGAGGCCATTGCTCGAGGGCTTCCTGTTCCTGTTACCGCTAAGATGTCGAATACTTGGATCATGCCAACAACGGTGCCGAGCAAACCCAGTAAGGGACAAAGCGCAATCAACACTTTCACGATTGGCAGGCCCTTTTTATTCTCAATGTCCTGACGAGAAACAATTTCTTGTCGGATCATCTTAGCGTTCCAGCTCTGGTGCTCTGATCGCCCCTGCCATGAGCCAACGGCTTTTTTCATGGCTTTTGGAGCGACGGCAGCAAAATAGAACCAACGTTCTAACAATACTGCCCAAAGCATAAAGCTGAGGATGAAGATGGCGACGAGTACATCGCCACCCATTCCCAAGAAGCGCCTAATTGATTCAAGTTCTCCAACTAACCACCACATAACGCCTCCTTAGCTTTCGGCTTTATGTAGTTTTTCCTGATAGCGAGCGATGAAGCCTGCACTCTGTTCTTCAAGAGTTTGAACCAAACGACGACCTTTACTGTGTACGATGGTGTACAGGAACAGTAGAGGAATTGCGACAACCAGACCAAGCATCGTAGTAACAAGTGCTTCAGAGATACCGCCAGCCATTAGCTTAGGATCACCTGTACCAAATAGTGTGATTGCTTGGAACGTACCGATCATACCCATAACCGTACCCAGTAGACCTAGAAGTGGTGCTACAGAAGCGAACAGTTTGATTGAGCTGATAAAGCGTTCAATGCTCGGTGCGTTACGTAGGATGATTTCGTCCAGTTTCGCTTCCAGATCTTCAAGGTTGTCACCTTTGTGCTCTTGGTAAGCTTGGATAACTTCACCCAGAGGGTTACCAGGAATCACGGTTTCTGATTTCGCTTGCTTACGCATTTTACCGCCAATCACTTGAAGGCGTAGGAAGCAAACTAGAGCAATGATAGCGCCAACTGCACCCATACCAAGGATGACGTAACCTACAATGCCACCTTGATCAATACGTTCTTGAACGGTAGGGCTTTGTACAAGTAGAGACAGAATTACACCACGGGATGGGTCAATAAACAGTGGCTCATAGCTGTTTGACGCTGACTCAAAGCCTGCAACATGACGCGTAATATTGGTGCGAGGCTGTCGAGAGAGTTCTTCGAACTTACCTGTTTGAGGTACATAAGTAACGTACTTACCATCGGCAATCGCGTTAAATTCACCGACAAGAGTAACATCGCGAACCGCTTCTTTACCTTCGCCATAAACAACCGTGGCTTGGGTTGTTGCTGTCTCGCCTGAGGCAACCACTTGTTGAAGAATGGTATGCCAGAATGCTTCTAGCTCTTGTGTTGATGGCAGTTCTTTGCTTTCAGCCAGTTTCGTTAGTAGCGCGTCACGCTCTGGGAACTGAACTGCGTTTTGAGAGGCTGCAAATAAGCCTTTAAACTCGCCCGCATATTGGCGGACCACACCAAACATTTCGCCCAAAGTACCAGAGCGAACACGTAAGGTTTCTGTTAGTTCAGTCAGCTGCTTATCGTTTTCATCAAATGTCGCTTTAAGTTGATCGCCCAGTGCTTGCTGTGAAGCTAGCTCTTCACGAGCCTGTTGCAATAATGCCGCTTGCTTATCTCGGTTGTTCTTGAACTCAGCTTCACGGGCTTTATTCTCTTTTGACTCAACGATGCTTTCTGATTTTACGTTTTTGAGTAGTTCAGATAGGTTTTTAGGCGTTTCTGCTTGTACGCCTGAAGCCATAAATAAGCTCGCTAGTAGACCAGCGGCTAGAGTTTTGAATCCTTTCATCTCTTATTCCTCCCCAGCATATACAGGCAATTTGATTAGCGCTGGTGGCGCTTGCTTCTTCGCGATACGAAGGCCTTGCTGTACCGCTATGCGGTAGCTTTCCGGTAATGTTTCCCATTGACGTGTTTGTTGGTTCCACATACCTGTCTCACCACCGTCTGGAGATTGGAATAAAAGCGCCGTGCGACCAATACGTAGGAAATCGTAAGTCACGGTTTCCCCATTTCTATCTAGGCTAGCTTTGTAAGATTCAATTGAGCGAGAGAAGCCTTCTTCAATTTGGTAGGCTTCCATCACTTTACGGAATTTCTCAGAAGTCGTTACGTCGGCGCGATCCATGAGACGACGCAGTTCTTGGACACGTTTATTACGTTCTTTTTTCTGGAAAGGCAGATCGAGAGTCACAAACTCATCGAGTGCATCGATCATTTTAAGTGTTAGTGGCACTACTTCTGTTGCCGTTTGATCGATCTGAGCAATTTGGTTATTTAATGAGTCCAATTCACCTTGCTGTGATTGAACCATACGATTAATTTGCTCGTTGTAGACTTTCATGCTGTCGATTTGACGTAGTAAGCCTTTGTATTCTGCCAACATGCCTTCAGTACTTTCGGCATAATTGTCGATTTTTTGTTGCGAAGCTTCTGAAGATTGATTTGCTTTTGCTTGTGTGGAAACGACAGCACCAGAGTTGGCCGCTATAGAGCTACTACTGATAGTAAGCAATGCTGCAGCTATGGCACTGAGACCAAATTCCTTGAATTTCATGGTTGCATCCTTGTCAGTGTTTTAGTCAGTCGAAAAGGGCGCGGAAAACCCGCGCCAAATATTTTTTAGAAGTCGTATGATGCCTCGACGTATAGCTGACGTCCGATTGGATCGTCATACCCAGTTGCATAGAATGGAGAGGTATCGCTTAGAGGATCTGCAGGCGGTACTTTGTCAAACATGTTGATAGCACCAAGAGTTACACGACCACTCTCGTTGAATTGGTAAGAAGCCGTTAGGTTCCACGTTGTCATACTAGCGATTTCTGCTTTGTAACCCGCTTTTTTAGCAGAATCACAGTCATCAAAGTAGTAACGGTTTGCGTAGCTTGAACACATACGGTCGCGGTATTTACCAAATAGGTTGATAGCGACATCTTCATATGCCCAGCCAAGATTTAACGTTGCGGTGTATTCAGGCATGAAATCTCTTTCATCCGTTACAGGCTCGCTGTCGTTTTCTTGATATTCAGCAATCAAGATCTTCGTTACAGCAACACGCGTGTTAAATGAACCGAACTCATTAGTGTCGTATGCGTATTTGATCGCTAGGTCAATACCAGAACGCTCTTCATACGACTGGTTCACTGGACCATAGGATACCGACTTGATGGTGCCATCTGGGTTACGAACGACTTCAGTACCTGGGTATTTACCTGGATCGTTAATTACGTCTTGGTAAGTTGGTGCTGTTACGACGTCTTCCATCTTGATGTGGTACCAGTCAACAGTTACACCAAGATCATCCACAGGCTCCCACGCTAGGCCCAAGTTAATGTTTGTACTTGTTTCTTCTTTCAGCTCAGAGTTAGGGCCATTAAGCGTATCGAAGTACTGAGTATCACACTCTGGGTACTTGTCTTTATCTTGTGGGCCGCTACCACCAGCGTTGGCACAAAGCACAGGGTCAAAACCAGAACCAAAGCCTCGAGTTTGATCACCAAATAGTCGCTTCAAGTCTGGAGCTCGGAAGCCTAGACCGTAGCTACCACGTAGCAATAGGGTGTCAGTAGGACGGTATGCTAGGGCTACTTTAGGAGTGAATGCGCCGCCAGTTGCCGAGTCGTCGAAGTAGTGGTCGTAACGACCAGCGACAGTCATTTCTAAATCTTCAATGATAGGAATAAGAGCTTCAACACCAAGACCAATCTGATCGCGGTCACCGCCGCCTGATGTTCCACCTAGACCAGAGAAACCACCAGCTGCTGTTGTCGCATCAATCGTCTCATTGTAGTCAGTACGGTTCCATTCACCATAAACAGCAAAGCCAGACATACCTGCAGGAAGTTCAACCAAATCACCAGCCAGTGAGCCGTTAACAGAGTAAAGCTTTGAGTAAGCTTCTTTGCTTGAAGTGCCGCTGTATTTGTCTACAACGTCTTGAGAGATAGGCCCTAGAAGATCGACATCACCATTTTGTACAGCTTGGTCGAGAGTTAGGAAGATTGCTGGGTTGCTTGTTTCAACGCTTTGCTCAGAGTAACCAGCGGATAGGTCCCAATCATACGTATCAGCAAGCAGGCCGTTCAAGCCTAAGGTTAAGCCAAAAGAATCGGCTTCAGTGTTACTTTCGCGTGGTCCAAATTCGACCATACGGCGAGTGTATTCGCCTTCGCCGCGGAAGTGAGTGGCATCAACTTCAACGCTGTAAGGGTTAGGTTCGAATTCAGATTCTGTAGACTTGTAGCCAAAACGGGCTTCTGCCATGGCAGTGACATTGTCGTTAATGTCCATTTCACCACGTAAAAGTAGGTCTACTTGTTTGTTTTCTGGTTTTAATGTTCGGTATGCAGAGCGGTTAACACCACACTTTCCATCCGCTCGTTCAATCGCGGCATCACCAACGACTTCTTTACAGGAAGAACCAGCATCAGCTGGTGTTAGGAGTGTTCCGTTGGCGCCTTCAAAGTTTGCACCGTAGCTAGAGTAGCCACTTAGCTGAGAACGGCTAGAACCGTCATCGCCAGCCCAATCATCTCGGTCAGATTGCTTTAGCATTTCGTTGCCCGCAAATTGGCCAACGAAGAGAATACGTTTGTCGTCAAAGTTTTTGCCAGCTACAACGTCTAAACGACCATTTTGGTAACCACCATCCGTCGCGTCACCCGCGCGTACTTTTACAGAAACGCCATCAAAGTCTTTCTTTAAAATGAAGTTTACGACACCACCGATTGCGTCGGAGCCGTAGATAGCAGAACCTGAGTCGGTCATTACTTCAACACGCTCAATAGCGGCGACAGGGATTTGGCCGATATCTTGGAAGTTAGATGTACCATCTTGTGCTAGCGGGTATTGAGGAAGACGACGGCCATCAATAAGAATCAATGTGCGTGACGCGCCAAGGCCACGTAAGTTGACTGACTGCGCTGCTGGTGTAAACGAGAAAGAGTCTGTTTGAGCCATTACACCACCTGTGTTTTGGGTCAAACTGTTCAATACGTCTTGCGCGCTGTTAAAGCCTTTAGACTCAATGTCTTTACTATTAATAACAGTAACTGGTGAAGGACCTTCCATATCCGTCGTGGAGATACGCGAACCAGTAACTTTCATCTTTTGAAGTTTTTCAACTTGCTGCTCTTCTGCCAGTGCTGTTGCTGGGGCTGCAACTGCTGCTGTCCCCAAAGCAAGGCTTATCGCAACAGATAAAGCGGTTGTGTTTTTATACATCCTTGTTGCTCCGATTATTATTATTTCCTATGTCTGGCCGCATAGCGGCCAAATGTGACGTTAATATTTCGTTAACGTTCGGCCAATGTATAACCGAGATGAAAAAAGGAAGTCAAACCAGTGGTAAACGGGGATGCTTAAATGTAAAAAAGATGTAAATAACCAGGCTTTATTTAAAAGGCGGAATAAAAAACCGAATAAGGTTTATGAATCGAGATTAAATTTCAATAAAACACCGTATTTTGTGTTTCTTATAAACTTTAATGACTTATCTTGCCTATGGTTTTTTAGTGGGTAATTGAATCTGGAAAAAGATATTTTTCCAGTGAATTGTTCTGAGATGAGTTTTATATCGAATCCATACTTTGTTAGCTCGAACTTATTAGGTGGTATCAAAATATGATACCCATTGCTGTTAAAGGGCTCACTCGTATTTTTAGGTCAAATATAACCTTGGATTATGTGTCTATTTATGTGTGTAGGGTGCATTTTTATGTAGGGTTTTGGCTCTAAACAGCCTAGATTGATATTCTGTATGAATTATTTTTGTGGTTTTTTATAATTTTTTACAAAAACATTTCTGTTTTTCGACATCGAAGGAAGTTTGTCATGTTTTGGTTTCAAACACTTGAAGCTGATGTGGATTCAAGATAAATATGACGCTGAAATTATTGCAGTAGTAGAAAAGTCTAGCTCTTGAGGCGCAGGGAGTGTGCTTCAACAGTTTTAGTTACTACGAGATAAATATGCACCATTTTGGGCGGAAAATATCCTCTTTCACTCCGTTTGAACTGGACAGTAGACAAGGAGCAAGTTGTATATGCTGTCGTACTTTTTACGCCGTTTGGCGTTGGTTATCCCAACGTTTCTCGGGATAACTATTCTCATCTTTGCTATCACTCGTTTCGTGCCTGGCGGACCTGTTGAACGCATGTTGTCACAAATGCAGTCTCAGGGAGATGGCGCCGCATCAATGACGTCTGCGGGTGGTAATACGGCCCTTTCTGACGATCAAATCGCGGAGCTGAATGCGTTTTATGGCCTGGATAAACCTGTAACGGAAGCGTACGTCGAGTGGTTAAGTCGTTTGGTAATGCTAGATCTTGGCGAGTCGACGCGTTACTACGAGCCTGTCTCGGACATGATCGCAGAGCGTTTGCCAGTGTCGTTGTTTTATGGCGGCATGACCTTCTTTATTAGTTATTTTATCTCGATTCCTCTTGGTTACTATAAGGCACTCAAGCACGGTTCTGTGTTTGATTCCGCTTCTTCAGTACTCATTTTCGTAGGCTACGCGCTACCAGGTTATGTGGTGGGTGTATTGCTGATCACGTTATTTAGTTATCACTTGGAATGGTTTCCGATGGGAGGCTTTGTCGGCGATGACTTCGACGATTACGAAACCTTCTTTGAACGCGCTAAAGACATTATGTGGCATGCGGTGTTGCCTTTGATCTGTTACCTCATTGGTGATTTTGCCACGCTGACGATGACAATGAAAAATAACCTGATGGAAAACCTTTCCTCAGATTACATCCGCACCGCAATTGCGAAAGGATTACCTTTCAAAAAAGCAGTTCGTAAGCACGCGTTGCGTAACAGCTTAATTCCAATCGCGAGTCACTTTGGTAACTCTTTGTTGTTCTTCATGACCGGTGCCTTCCTGATTGAAGTTATCTTCAATATTGATGGCATTGGCTTATTAGGTTACGAATCAATCATGGAGCGTGATTACCCTGTTGTTATGGGTATTGTCGCCATTAATGCGTTGTTACTGCTCATTGGTAACATCATTTCAGATATTTGTGTTGCTTTAGTCGACCCACGTGTGAAGTTTGGAGCGTAACATGATTAAAGTTAGTCCATTAACTCAAAAGAAAATTCGTCACTTTAAAGAGATCAAACGAGGCTATTGGTCGTTTGTTGCTCTTTCTATCATGTTGATCCTTTCTTTATTCGCCGAACTTTTGATCAACAGTAAAGCGCTAGTCGTCAAGTACGATGGTAGCTACTATTTTCCTGTTGTCAGTGACGTACGTTTAGGTAGCGAATTCGGCCAAGAGTCATCCAGTGAAGCCGATTATCGTGTACTGCAAAAAGCGTTTGAGGCTGAAGGGGGCGACAACTTTGTTATTTTGCCGCTTGTGCCGTGGAACCCATATGAACAAGATTTTAGTGGTGATTTCCCGCCAACAGCACCTAGTGCCGAAAATAAGCATTATTTAGGTACAGATGTGATAGGTCGCGATATTTTGGCGCGACTCGTCTACGGATTCAGAACGGCGATGGGATTTGCGTTGCTTACGATGGCCATTTCCTACGCGATCGGTACTGCAGTCGGTTGTGCTATGGGTTTTTGGGGCGGTAAATTTGACTTGTTTGTACAGCGACTTATCGAAATCTGGTCAATGGTCCCGTTTTTGTACGTCATTATGATTCTTGTCTCAATCGTTCAGCCGACGTTTGCTCTCTTTGTCGCTATTAACGTGCTTTTCACTTGGATGGGTATGACATGGTACATGCGGACCATGACCTATAAAGAAGCGGCACGAGAATATGTAATGGCGGCTCGTGCTTTAGGGGCATCGACTGGACGTATCTTGTTTAATCACATCTTGCCAAATACGATGGTGATGATTGTAACCCTAGCGCCTTTCACTATTGCAGCTAACATCACAGCACTGACTGCTCTCGATTACCTAGGCTTAGGCTTGATGCCACCAACGCCAAGTTGGGGTGAACTACTGCAACAAGGTAAGTCAAACTTAGATTCGCCATGGATTGTTGCGTCAGTAGTGACTTCTATTGTTCTGGTTCTGGTAATGGTGACCTTTATTGGTGAAGCCATTCGAGCGGCTTTCGACCCGAAAAAATTCACACGCTATGTTTAAGCGAGCATTGTGAGCAAAACATAAAAAAGGGAAGTTTTATGAAGAAATTATTTTTAGCGTCCACGCTGAGCGCCCTGAGTTTTGGTGCAATGTCAGCAACGCTTCCGACCGACTTAAACTGGCAAACAAACTGGGATGAGCCTCAATATGGTTCGCCAGAAGCGAAACGTGGAGGGACTTATCGCACCTTTATGTCAAGTTTCCCGCAGACGTTACGTAGTGTTGGTCCAGACGCTAATGCAGGGCTACGTTCTTTTATCTTAGATGAAACACCAGGCTTGGTGGTCCGCCACCCAGATACTTTAGAGTTCATCCCTGAGCTTGCTAACGAGTGGGCGTTAGCAGGTGACAACAAAACGGTCTATTTCAAACTCAACCCTGAAGCCAAATGGTCGGACGGCAAACCTGTGACTGCCGACGATTTCGTGTTCATGCTGAAGTTTTATCGTTCCAAAGACATCTTGGAACCTTGGTACAACGATTACTACAACAAAACGATTGCGGATGTTATCAAGTACGACACTCATACGTTTGCTGTTAAGGCGGCGAAAGAGTTTAATCCGGAAGAATTGCTGTTACGAATGGGGGCTCTGCGCCCACGTCCCGCACATTTTTATGCTAACCCTTCAAAAGATGAAAATGGTGACGGTATACATGACAACTTTGTCCGCTACTACAATTTTAAAAGTGAACCAACGACCAGTGCATACTACCTAGATGACATTAAAAAAGGTAAAAGTGTGACCTTCAAACATGTCGGTGAAGACTGGTGGGGTTACAGCAATAAGTATTATCAACATCGCTATAATGTCGACAAAATCCGCATCACAGTGATTCGCGACAGTGATATCGCGATGAAGCACTTTGAGAAAGGGAAGCTGGACGCATTTGGTCTTGTTTTACCAAGCTTGTGGCATGATAAATCGAATACGGAACCTTACCAAAAGGGATACATTCAAAAGTTCTGGGGTTACAACCAATTCCCAGTTGGGGCTGGTGGTGTATGGATGAACACCGCGATGCCTTTGCTGGATGATTTAAACATTCGCAAGGGCATTACTTACGCGATTGACTTTGATGGCATGATAGAGAATGTCATGCGTGGCGACTACTCCCGTAAACCGAACCCGACCGGTTATGGTCATGGTAAATACACCCTACCAGATGCTAAGGCACCGAAGTTTGATCCCGCAAAAGCGGCCGAGGCATTCGAAGCCGCAGGCTTTAACAAAATTGGTTCTGATGGTATTCGTGTCAATGATAAAGGTGAGCGCTTAAGCTTCGAGCTGACCTACGGAACACCTGTTCATACTCCTCGTATTGCCTTTTTGCGTGAGCAAGCCAAGCTAGCAGGGCTGGATATTGAGCTCAAGTTAGTTGATGGCTCATCCATGTTCAAATACGTACGTGAGAAAAAGCACGATTTGGCTTTCTTAGATATGGGTACGTCTGAGATCCCAACGTATTGGGAGTACTTCCATTCAGTCAATGCGAACAAGCCGCAAACTAACTCTTTCACAAACTACAGCACGCCAGAACTGGATGAAAAGATCATCGAGTATCGTTTTGGCATGGATATGGATAAAAAGATCCAGCTAGGTCATGAGATTCAGCGTGACATCATTGATGCTCACGTTATCGTCCCAGGCTACATGGTTCCTTATGTCCGCTATGGTCACTGGCGCTGGTTAAAGTTTCCAGATAAGCCAATGAATCGCATGACAGAGGCGCTGTTCAGTGGTTCAATCATAGGCGATGGCACTTACTGGATTGATAGTGATATCAAAAAAGAAACGAAACAAGCGATGAAATCAGGCAAAGCTTTTGAACCTGTTGTTGTCGTAGATGACACTTATAAGCTGTAAGGATTGGTTATGGAAAACGATGTAATCCTAAGTGTTAAAGATCTCGAAGTTGAATTTACCACCGATGATGGGCCAGTGAAGGTTCTGCATGGTGTGAACTTTGATGTGAGAGCTGGACGTACACTCGGCCTGGTGGGAGAGTCAGGTAGTGGCAAGAGCGTAACTTCAATGTCGATCATGGGGCTATTACCTAAGCCATATGGCAACATCATTAAAGGTGAAGTGAATTATCGCGGCACCAACCTAGTTGATTTGCCTGCGGAAGAGATGTACGCCATGCGTGGCGATCGTATTTCGATCATCTTCCAAGACCCGATGACGGCGCTCAACCCAGTGCACACCATTGGTCGTCAAATATGTGAAGTGCTTGAGCTCCATCGACCTGAGCTCGACAAAAAGGAGCGGGAGGCGTACTCGATTGAGATGCTGGCAAAAGTAAAAATTCCAATGCCAGAGAAGCGATTGAATGAGTATCCCCATAACCTATCTGGTGGTATGCGCCAGCGTGTCATGATCGCGATGGCATTGGCCTGTAAGCCGGATATTCTGATTTGTGATGAACCGACTACAGCGTTGGATGTTACGGTTCAGGCGTCTATCCTTGAACTGATGAACGAGCTTCAGGAAGAAACAGGCATGGCAATGATCTTCATCACTCACGACCTCGGGGTTGTGGCAGAAGTGTGTGATGATGTTGCCGTGATGTATGGTGGGCGTATTGTCGAAAAAGCAGAAATTTTTGAGTTGTTTGATAACCCGCAGCACCCATACACAGAGCGTTTGATGGGGTTGATGCCGAGCTTAGATAATGAGCCAAAGCAGATGATCGATATCAAGCCTATTGATGCCAGTATGTTTGCCAGTTAACTGAGCAAAGTGAACCAGTCATAAAAGAGGATGTTATGGCAAAAGAAGTATTAAGAATTGAAAATCTTAAGCAGCACTTTGTTTCTGGTAAAGGGCTGTTCAAGAAAGGCTACACCATCAAAGCGGTAGACGGGGTTTCACTGTCTGTTTCTGAAGGTGAAACACTGGGGCTAGTTGGTGAGTCAGGTTGTGGTAAAAGCACCCTTGGTCGCACGATCTTAAAGTTATACGAGCCAACGGAAGGTAAGATTTTCTTTGAAGGTAAAGACATCACTAAATTGTCTGTTAAAGAGATGCGCTCGCTGCGTAAAGACATGCAAATCGTCTTTCAAGACCCAATGGAGTCACTCAATCAGCGTCATACCATCGGTATGATTCTGGAAGAACCGCTTGTTATTCATAAAATTGGCACGCCAACAGAGCGTAAACAATGGGTAAAAGAGCTTTTAATCAAAGTGGGATTACCAGAAACGGCAGTAAACCGTTATCCACATGAATTTTCAGGCGGACAACGGCAGCGTATCGGTATTGCTCGCGCGATTGCATTGAAGCCTAAACTACTGATTTGTGATGAATCGGTATCTGCGTTAGATGTGTCGGTACAGGCGCAAATCTTGAACCTATTGCTACAACTGCAACAAGAAATGAATTTGGCGATCATATTTATCTCTCACGATCTCTCGGTGGTGAAACATGTCTCTGACAAAGTTGCCGTGATGTATTTTGGTAAAGTGGTAGAAGCAGGCAGCGCTAAAGAAATTTATGCAAACCCGCAAAACGAATACACCAAAAAGCTCCTATCTGCGATTCCGATCACTCACCCTAAATATCGGAAGAAAAAGCGCGTAGCTGAAAAAAAGCAGCAAGTGGCGTAAGTGATGCCACAGGTCCTATAACACAAAAGCGCTCCGCCAAATAAGCGGAGCATTTTTATAAGCAAATGCCAGGACTTGGAGTCGATTCGCACTGATGTTTATTCTGATTGATTGAAGATCGTTGCATGCTAAACTCAAGGCCTATTTTCTTTGTTTGGATAATGGACCATGCCGTCGAATTTACCGAAATCCTTTAGTCGACCTTTCCTGAAAATCTTCCATATTTTGGAGGCGGTGTTATTAGTCTCTATTACCTTGGCGACGTTGTACGCCATGATGCAAGAGTTTGTGCACGTATTTGTAGAGAAGCGTGTCTTACTCACAGATATTCTTTTGATGTTTATCTATCTGGAAGTGCTCGCCATGGTGCAGCAGTTCGTGATGAACGGTAAAATTCCGGTACGCTATCCTATCTACATCGCGATGATGGCGATCGCCCGCTATATCACTCTCGGAATGAAAGAGCTGGATGCAGTTTTGGTTGTGTGGTTATCTCTGGCTGCGTTTATTTTGGCTGCGGCTACTTTGCTGATCAGAATTGGACATCATTATTGGCCCTACGTTGATAACAGTACCTTGGAAAAAGACGAATAAAAGAAAGCCCCGTATTAGCGGGGCTTTTTTGTTTCAATACTCGATGACTTTTAGATCATTCAATGTTTTGGATCTGCTCACGCATCTGTTCAATTAGAACTTTCAGTTCAACGCCCGATGCGGTGATGTCGGTGCTGATGGATTTCGACGCTAGCGTGTTCGATTCACGGTTGAACTCTTGCATCATGAAGTCCAGACGACGACCGACTGCGCCACCTTTTTTCAGAATGTTTGTGGTTTCTTTTACGTGAGAATCAAGACGGTCTAGCTCTTCTGCTACGTCTGATTTCTGTGCCAGAAGGATAAGCTCTTGCTCGATACGAGATGGATCCAGTTCCACTTTAGCGTCTTCGAACTTCGAGAATAGTCGTTCACGTTGCCACTCTAGTATTTCTGGCATGCGTGCGCGCACTTTCACAACTTCTGATGTGATCGCTTCTAGGCGTTGCTCAATCAGCGCCTTCATGTTCTCGCCTTCACGAGCGCGCGCTTCAATAAATTCATCCATTGCGCCATCAAACGCTTCTAGTAGCACTTTATTTACCGCATCCATGTCTTGCTCTGGCGTTTCCATTACCCCCGGCCATTGCATGACTTGAAATGGATTGATTCGGCTCAGTTCACCAGTCATGTGCATGACTTGTTCAGCGGCTTTAATTACCTGGCTAGCAAGCGCTTCATTGATGCTAAGCTCACCTTTTGCGGCAGGGTTTGCTTCAAAACGCAGATTACATTCTACTTTGCCTCGCGCTAAGCGCTTACGAAAGCGCTCACGTAAAACGGGCTCTAACCCGCGAAATTGTTCTGGCATGCGGAAGTATGTTTCTAAATAACGCTGGTTCACGCTGCGGATTTCCCATACCGCAGAACCCCAATCGCCTTTTACTTCTTTGCGTGCATACGCTGTCATACTGTAAATCATCGAATTTTCCTGTCTTCATTTTTTGAAAATTACTTCAAGAGTGTATCACGCTGCGTCGATAGGTGCGCGGGATGTATGGATTGTTTATGTTGTGCCAGATGCGTAACCTATGAATCCGGAATCGATTCCGTTATAATCTTCGCCCAACCAAATCGTCTTCTCCTCATATTTAAGGTAGATGCCCATGCGTCCAAACGATCGCAAGGCGGATCAAGTTCGCCCTATCAAAATTACTCGTAACTACACAGCTTACGCTGAAGGGTCAGTGCTAGTTGAGTTCGGTAACACCAAAGTGTTGTGTAATGCGACCGTCGAAGAATCTGTGCCACGTTGGCTAAAAGGTCAAGGTAAAGGCTGGGTTACAGCTGAATACGGCATGCTACCTCGAGCAACACATTCGCGTACTCGTCGTGAAGCGGCAAGTGGCAAACAAGGCGGCCGTACGATGGAAATTCAGCGTCTTATCGCGCGAAGCCTACGCGCTGTTGTCGACCTAAAAGCCATGGGTGAGTTCATGATCACCGTTGACTGTGACGTTATCCAAGCTGACGGTGGTACGCGTACTGCATCTATCAGCGGCGCAAGTGTTGCAATGGCCGATGCGTTCCAACACCTAGTAGATAGCGGCAAGCTAAAAGCAAACCCAATGAAAGGCCACGTAGCGGCAGTTTCTGTCGGCTTACTAGGCGACGAAGTATTGTGTGATCTTGAATACGTTGAAGATTCAGCGGCAGACACAGACATGAACGTAGTAATGACCGAAGAAGGCAAGATGATTGAAATTCAGGGCACCGCAGAAGGTGAACCGTTCAGTCACGAACAGTTGATGGCATTGCTCGAGTCGGCGAAAGTCGGCATTACGGAAATTGTCGCAGCGCAGAAGGCGGCGTTAGCCAATTGATTTAGATAGCTCCCATTATGGGGGCTATTTTTTTATCTCGACAATAGAGAAATGAATGATTGTCGAGAAGAGACACAAGAAACCAAGGACATAGAGAGAAAATAATGAAAGCATACCAGCGTGAATTTATTGAGTTTGCACTTGAGAAAGAAGTTCTTAAGTTTGGTGAGTTTACTTTGAAATCTGGCCGTAAAAGCCCGTACTTCTTTAACGCTGGTCTTTTCAATACTGGTCGTGACCTAGCGCGTCTTGGTCGTTTTTACGCAGCCGCGCTCGCTGATTCAGGCATTGAGTTTGATGTGCTGTTTGGCCCGGCGTACAAAGGGATTCCAATCGCGACGACAACAGCAGTCGCGCTGGCGGATCATCATGACGTCGACACGCCTTACTGCTTCAACCGTAAAGAAGCGAAAGATCACGGCGAAGGCGGTAACCTTGTAGGCTCTGCGCTTGAAGGTCGCATCATGCTAGTGGATGACGTAATCACAGCAGGTACTGCGATTCGTGAATCGATGGAAATCATTCAAGCAAATGGCGCAGACCTTGCTGGTGTGTTGGTTGCGATTGACCGCCAAGAAAAAGGCAAAGGTGAGTTGTCTGCGATCCAAGAAGTGGAGCGTGACTTTGGTTGTGCAATCATCTCAATCGTTAGCCTGACTGACCTTGTGACTTTCCTTGAAGAGAAAGGCACAGACAAAGAGCATCTAGAAGCAGTCAAAGCGTACCGCGCAGAATACGGCATTTAATTGGTTACTTTTTCTGAAAAAGTAAAAAGGGCAGATGGATATTCATCTGCCCTTTTTTGTTTTTGGATTCATCGCCTTGACCACTTACTTATAGCGAATGCCTTTCTCGACATGCTCATCTTGCATGGTTTTATAGCGTTTATGGAGCCACATCCATTGCTCTGGAGCGCGTAGAATGACTTCTTCCACATACTTGTTCATATAAGCGGCAGCGGCGACTTCGTCTTTTTGTGGATAGTCGGCTTCAATGCACTTATCGGCGATGATGTCGTATTTTCCTTCGTCATTGCGAAACCCTGAGCCTGGGATGATCGCACATTTTGAGGTATACGCCAGAATGCTCGTGCCTGTTGTTGTACACGCATCGTCTACGGCAAAGAAGGGCACAAATACTGATTTTTTGCGACCGTAATCGTGATCCGGTAAATAGAACAGACGCTCACCACTGCGTAATACACGAATCATCTTTTTTACATCTTTACGATCAATCAGTTTATTGCCGTTATGTGTTCGTCCCCAATACTGGATAAAGTTATAAGCAGGATTATTATGCGGACGAAACGCGCCGTACCCGGCCACGCCTAACACGGCGAAAGCACGCGCAGTGATCTCTAGATTTAGAGCATGGACACAACAAAGTAGGACGCCTTTACCTTCTTTGGCTTTTTCACGCAGTGCGCCGAGATCTTTCTCGACGATCAGGTTTTTAAAGCGCCAAGTCGGCCAGAACCAAGTGATTCCGGTTTCTATCAGTGCCATACCGGTATTTTTGAAGTTCTCTTCAACAATATGTTGAATCTCTTCAGTTGTTTTGTCTGGAAAGGCCAATTCTAAGTTACGCTGAGCAACGTGGACACGCTTTTTACCGTAGCGCATGCCAAGTTTACCGAGTGAACGACCTAATGAAAGCAGCAGCCGATAAGGAAGAATATTGACGAGGATGGCCAACAGACCAAAACCAAGCCATACGCCCCAGTTACGAGGGTGAAGAAGTGAAAGAGAAAACTCGGGCTGCGTGTATTTGTCTTTACTCATAGTCTTTTACTTTATTTGTGCACTCAAAAGCGCCCAGTACTCGTCAAAGTTTGCAGTCGGCTGGTATTTAAAGTCGCTACGCACAAAGCGGTTTAGGCTCCCCTCAACTTGTCCCAGAATTTGCGCGGCTAGGATGCGCTCTTCGACAGGGAAAGACTTCCCTTCACGAATCTTACGTTCACGCAGGATTTGGCGCAATTGTGTTTCTATACGCTCAAAGAGTTGATTGATGCGTTCACGTAGGCGTTCATTTTCAAACATTAGAGCATGACCCGACAAAATGCGTGTCAGACCTGGGTTACGTTCAGAGAACGCCAAAATAAGGTGCATCACCATACGAATACGCTCTAGTGTATCTTTTTCGTCGTCTAGAATACGGTTGATACGTGTCATCAAGGCTTCTTCAATGAACTCAATCAATCCTTCGAACATGCGCGCTTTACTTGGGAAATGACGATACAGAGCGGCTTCTGAAACGCCGACTTGCTTGGCCAGTTTTGCCGTAGTAATGCGTGAAGCGCCATCTGTTGATTCAAGCATTTCTGCCAATGCTTGTAAGATCTCTTCACGACGGTTGGATTTTTTACTGCCGGCCATTAGTTACTTCCTTTCAAAATACAAAGTTGAGCGGAGGGGATTATAAGACGCTATTTCGCCTCAAACTAGATCACTAAGGGTGGAATGGGAGATTTAACACCCTTAGTTGTCATTTTTTTACCAAATTTATGCCAGCTTTTGTAAAAAATTGGCAGGGTTTTCAAACGTTAGTTACATCAATTGATGCATTTTTTCGAGAATTTTAAAGCTCAATGCTTCTTTTGATTCTAAAGTGAGCGCAAGTTCACCTTCAGGCCAGTAAAGGGTAATTGCGTTGTCGTTGCTGTTAAATCCTTGCCCTGCAACCGAAACGTCGTTTGCACAGATCATATCGAGGTTTTTCTTCGTTAACTTGCCTCGAGCATAGGTCTCTACATCATTGGTTTCAGCCGCAAAACCGACGGTAAACGGACGCTTCTCCGTCATTGCTGCCACAGATGCAACAATATCAGTATTTTTAACCATATTAATGACCATTTCGTCGTTGTCTTCTGTCTTTTTCAACTTTTGAGACGCGATCGTTTGTGGGCGGTAGTCGGCAACGGCAGCGCAGCTAATAAAGGCATCATGCTGGTTTGCATGTGTCATAACGGCTTCGTGCATCTCTTGTGCACTGGAAACATTTATGCGCTCAACACCTACGGGCGTATTTAAACTGACAGGACCGCTCACGAGGGTGACTTTTGCTCCCATCTGCGCTGCGGCGCTCGCCAATGCATAGCCCATTTTCCCGGAGCTATGGTTTGTAATGTAACGCACTGGATCAATCGCTTCGCGAGTTGGTCCGGCGGTAATGAGTATCGACTTACCTTCTAGCAATTTTGGTTGAAAGAACTGTTCACATAGATGTACTAGCTGCATTGGTTCCAGCATTCGACCTGGTCCTACATCACCACAGGCTTGCTCTCCTGCCGCAGGGCCCCAGATGTGCATACCACGACGCGCTAACGTAGCGATGTTCTCTTGGGTTGCGATATTGCGATACATCTGTTGATTCATCGCAGGAGAAACAGCAACAGGGGAATCCGTCGCGAGCACGAGCGTAGTAAGTAAATCGTTCCCCATGCCTGCGGACATGCGCGCGATTAAGTCCGCGGTCGCGGGCGCTAATAGCACTAAATCTGCCCATTTGGCCAATTCAATATGGCCCATAGAGGCTTCCGCTGCTGGGTCTAGTAAACTGTCCGAGACAGGACGGCCCGAAACGGCTTGCATGGTTAAAGGGGTAATGAACTCTTTTGCGGCTTTCGTCATTACAACTTGAACTTGCGCTCCTCTCTCTATGAGGCGACGGGTTAGCTCCGCACATTTATACGCGGCAATACCGCCACTGATGCCGAGTAGAATTTTCTTTCCTGCTAGTGTTTGCATGTGAGATCTCCAATTTGATGACCGGATTTTAACACAATTCAAAGTCTGACCGCCCGAGCATATATAACGAGAAGATAATTCACATCAAACTCCAGAGTATTAATCTGACCGAGGAAGGGAAAATTCTCGCCTACCTCACAGACAAGTTGCGCGGAGTTTGCAAGTCTGAAAAGAAAAAGAGGTAGTGGAAACCATGGTGTTGAAAAGTCGAAACAAATTGCTGCTGATAACCCTAATTCCGCTGTTGTTGATCACCACGTTGATCTCAGTGGTGTATTACATCAACAGCAGTAAAAGTTTGGAAGCAGAGCTGGCAAGAGACAGGCAAGAGCTCATCGAAACGAAAAAGAAAGAGTTACAAGCCTATATGATGATGGGCGTGACGGCGATAAAACCGTTATACGACACGGATGTAAATGGAAGTAATAAAGAGGCAGCAAAAGAAATTCTGAAAGCCATGCGCTTTGAAAGCGATGGTTACTTTTTTGCCTACGACTCTCAAGGTGTGAATACGTTGCACGCCATCAAACCTGCATTAGAGGGTAAAAACCTTTACGACTTAAAAGATGAAAATGGGGTCGCAGTTATTGCGGGCTTGATTGACGCTTCTCAAAAAGGGGATGGGTTCCTCTATTTCTCGTGGCACAAACCGACCATTGACGCACAAGCGCCTAAGTTGGGCTATGCAGAATATCTATCGAAATGGGACTGGGTTTTAGGTACTGGCGTTTATATTGATGACATCGACCAGCAAGTTGCGATGCACAGAGAGTTAAAGACTCAAGAGCTAAAAGAGCATACATTATCTGCCGTGTTGATTTCCGCTATTGGATTGATCATTACCAGTGTTCTCACCAGTATCGTGGTGTCTAAAGGCATTCAGCCATTACAACATGTCGCGGCTTCATTAAAAGATGTTGCCGCAGGCGGCGGTGACTTAACGGCTCGTTTAAAAGTCGAAAGTCAGGATGAAGTCGGTGAAGTGGCAGCGGCGTTTAATGAGTTTATGGATAAGCTGCACCCACTGATGCAGGATATCCACCGCTCTGCGACGACAGTACAAACCGTTTCCCAAAGCCTGAACACTCAGACCAGCCAAGCGAGCGGCCAAATGCAGGACCACTGTTTAGAGACGGACAAAGTCGTGACTGCGGTGACACAAATGAGCATGACTGCCAAAGAAGTAGCCAGCAATACTAATGCGACCGCGCAGGCAATTGACGATGCCAACAGTCAAGTCACCGCCGCTCAGCATGAGGTCGAGCAAGCAATAGAAGGCATTACCGAACTCGTGACGGAGATAGACAGCACGTCAGATGCAATTTCTGAGTTGAGTTTACAGACCGAAAAAATAACCAAAGTGCTGGATGTGATTGGCGAGATAGCCGAGCAAACGAATTTGTTGGCCCTAAATGCGGCGATTGAAGCGGCTAGAGCCGGTGAGCAAGGTCGAGGGTTTGCCGTCGTTGCGGATGAAGTGCGCTCGTTAGCCAGTCGTACGCAAAATAGTACTCATGAAATTGGCGACATGCTCAAGCAGCTACAAAATGGTGTATCAAGAGCGGTCAGTACGATGTCGGTGAGCCAAAAACGAGGTGTCAAAACGGCGGAAGAATCTGCGCTCATTCAGCAATCTCTTTCTGGTGTTCATCATTCTATCGGAACAATTCGAGATATGGGTATTCAAACCGCGTCTGCCGCAGAAGAACAAAGCGCGGTTGCAGAAGACATCAACCAAAACTTAGTGGCTATTCAACAGATCGTGAACAACATTAATGAGACGTTGCAGCATGCCGAGTCAATCAGCACGCAGCTATCACAGTCTGGAACAGAAATTCACGGCTTGGTTGGCAACTTTAAACTCTGATGAACTGTTAAGTTGCATGGAAAACACTGATAGTACGAAGAAAGCGAAAGTCATACTCGACTTTCGCTTTTTGTTTTGTGGAATAGGGACACTTTCCATATAAAGAGACATCAGATGATACTGAAAGCTTTGCCAAATGAGTCCATGCCCAGAGAGAAGCTACTGCAACGAGGGCCGCAAGCTTTGACCGATGCTGAGCTACTGGCCATCTTCTTGCGCACAGGCACCCGCGGAATGAACGTGATTGAGCTTGCAGACTTCCTTATTCAAGACTTTGGTTCGCTCAGACAACTATTTTCAGCATCAGAAGAAGAGTTTTGTCGTCACAAAGGATTAGGGCAAGCCAAGTATGTTCAATTGCAAGCTGTACTAGAAATGACACAACGTTACTTGGCGGAGACGCTAAAGCGTGGTGATGCCTTAACCAGCCCCGACCAAACTAAGTTATATCTGTCTTCTATTTTGAGGGATCGGCAAAGAGAGGCTTTTTATATTCTTTTTCTCGATAACCAGCACCGAGTGATAAAAGATGAAATTTTATTTGAAGGAACGTTGGATGCAGCGTCGGTGTATCCGAGAGAAGTTGTTAAGCGTGCTCTGCATCATAACGCGGCGGCTTTGATTTTGGCGCACAATCATCCTTCAGGGGTTGCTGAGCCGAGCCAAGCTGACAGAAGGATTACAAGGCGTCTCATTGACGCATTAGCATTGGTGGATATTCGTATTTTGGACCATTTCGTCATCGGAGATGGGGAAAGTGTCTCTTTTGCTGAAAGAGGCTGGATATAACTGTGCGTTTTTTAGGTTGTTAGTTGCTAAAAATCTGCTATCATCCACGCCACTAAATTTTTAACTGAATTCAGCTTGGACTGCTAAAAAAATCTGCTGTCTAAAAAAAAGATCACGAAAACCTGTAAAAAGGATCTGTTCGGGTCTTGAGCAATGCATATCAAGTTAGTATAATGCGCGACCTTTGATAGCCTTGTATGGATTTTCCATAGCGGTTCTTAACCTCTAACTTCTTTTCGAGAGATAGAGAGGTTCGGCCACCAAGGTTGATATCGAGCTGAAACGATTTTGGAGAAGACATTCATGTCACGAGTATGCCAAGTAACTGGTAAGCGTCCAGTAACGGGTAACAACCGTTCACACGCACGAAATGCTACTAAGCGTCGTTTTCTGCCGAACCTACAAACTCATCGTTTCTGGGTAGAGAGCGAAAAACGTTTTGTTAAACTACGTCTATCTGCTAAAGGTATGCGCATCATCGACAAGAAAGGTATTGATACTGTTCTTGCAGACATGCGTGCACGTGGCGAAAACGTTTAAGAGGAAATAAGCAATGGCAAAGAAAGGCGTTCGTGAGAAAATCCGTCTAGTATCTTCTGCAGGTACAGGCCACTTCTACACAACTGATAAGAACAAGCGTAACATGCCAGGCAAATTTGAGATCAAAAAGTTTGATCCAGTAGTTCGCCAGCACGTTATGTACAAAGAAGCAAAAATCAAATAATTGGTTTCAGTCTCTTTGATGAATTGAAAAACCCAACTTTCGAGTTGGGTTTTTTATTACCTGAATAAAAGTGCTGAAGATAAAGTGTTCAGTACGTCATCGGATTGTAAAGTACTGCTGAAGCTATTTTACTGGTCCGACTCTATACTCGAATTTTTGATTGATCGCTCTCTGCCGCTTAGTTACAACTTCCCTACACACTTGCACACCGTTGTTCTAGTCAAGCTCAATACTCTTTGGTAATTTACTCATAACGATAAGAGAGTAGAGATGGTTATGCGTGTGAGTCCGGCTCGTCGCCGCCGATGGAACAATATTCTTATTCTGGGCATTATCGCATTTATAGTGATCTTAAATGCGCCGATGTGGATCAAAACTTACCTATTAACAGATCAAGCAGACCCTTACCCAAATGTACTTCGCTCCGACTATACGGTGGAGTCTTTGTACTATAGTGGCTGGGAGTTCGAGCTGCATGATGGACGGTGGCAATCCAACATCAAAGTTGATGCACCGATCAGTGAACTTGTATCACGCTGGCAATCATTAGAAGGGACGGAGCTTACCTCAAAACAGTACGATCATTTAAAACCTAACCTGACGGTACCTGAAACGGTAGAAGTCTGGTATCAGGATATCGAAGAGCCGCAGCGGGTGACTTTCTTTCGTTTATCTGATTTTTGGCTATTTAAAACCTGGCAAGACAAATGGGTCGCTATCTCCGTCGATGAAAACTACCTTATGCCAGAGTAGAGCCTTTTTGCGCCTATACCCCTAATAAGCTTCCCTATTTATCGTTTTTCTTTTCGATTATGCTAGCAGCGAGAACTATTAGCCGGTGAATTGGAGAATTTAATGCCTGAGTTGCCAGAAGTTGAAGTGAGCCGTATGGGGATTAGCCCCCACATGGTTGGACAAACGATCCAGTCGTTTACTTTTCGAACGCCTAAATTGCGCTGGGATATTCCTACAGAGCTTAAAAAATTGGAAGGGCAGGTGATCCGTGCGATTAGCCGTCGTGCGAAATACTTACTGATCGAGACAAACACAGGTACAGCCATTGTTCACTTGGGCATGTCTGGGTCTTTACGTGTCCTAGATGCCGACTTTCCGCCAGCAAAGCACGATCATGTGGATCTCAAACTAAGCAGTGGAAAAATACTGCGTTATAACGATCCGCGTCGTTTTGGGGCATGGCTGTGGTGTGCTCCTGGTGAGTCACATGCTTTACTAGCAAACATGGGGCCTGAGCCTTTAACTGAAGAGTTCAATGCGGAATATGTAGCGGAGAAAGCTAAAAATAAGCGTGTCGCCGTCAAGCAGTTCATCATGGACAACAAAGTCGTGGTTGGTGTCGGGAACATCTACGCGAATGAGTCGTTGTTTAAATCTCGAATTCACCCTTCAAGGCCTGCAGGTAAGCTAACTTCTCAAGAGTGGGGGTTACTTGTTGAAAATATCAAAATGACACTTGAGGTTGCCATTACGCAAGGTGGGACTACTCTGAAAGATTTTGCGCAAGCCAATGGAAAGCCGGGTTACTTTGCACAAGAGTTATTGGTTTACGGAAAAGCCGGAGAGCCATGCCCAGAGTGCGGCGAACGACTTCAAGAGCTAAAGATTGGCCAACGTAATACCTTCTTTTGTAGTGAGTGTCAGAAGTAAGTCGAGCTATTATCGAGCTTAAGTTGTTGTAATCTTGCGTTCGAGCCTCAATAATTCAATCAGTTTCGAATAACTTAGTAAATTATATGAAAGTCATTTATCCGGGCACTTTTGATCCAGTGACTAATGGTCACCTCAATCTAATAGAACGTACTCACGAAATGTTTGATGAGGTTGTGATTGGCGTAGCCGCAAGCCCATCGAAGAACACCATGTTTTCATTGGAAGAGCGCGTTGCACTGATGCAGGACGTTGTAGCGCATTTACCTGGTGTGACGGTAAAGGGGTTCTCCGGGTTATTAGTGGATTTCGCGAGAAATGAGAAAGCTAAGGTTCTTATTCGTGGTTTACGAACAACGGTAGACTTTGAATACGAGTTTGGACTGACCAACATGTACCGAAAGCTATTACCAGGAATTGAGAGCGTATTTTTAACTCCTGAAGAAGAGTTTGCGTTTTTATCGTCGACTATCGTGAGAGAAGTCGCGATTCATGGCGGAAGTATCGAACAATTCGTTCCCAAGCCAGTAGCCATCGCGATTGGGGAAAAACTGAATGAAAGACAGTAAGTTCCCTTATTATTTCTCAAACGCTCTCTCGATACTTATCCCTCGCTTTGTATATCGAGCACAAGCCAAGCGTTTACTTTCGAATCTGACCGAAGCAGAGCAGCAACGCTGTATTGAGCGGGTGAACTATTACAATAAGTGTGAAACGCCGTTTTCAGTTGATAGCCGAGAACAAAGTTACTCGACCATCGATACATTCAAAAAAACGAAAGGCTGGACGTATTTTTTCGATCTTCGCCAAGTTGTACGCTATTTCCCTTCCAGTTTTGCGTTTAACTACATCAACGGCGATGTTACACACATCCCCAATGTACCGAGCTTTATAAAAAGCCGCCCTATTTTTGGTAACAACCAAAATTCAGTGGTGTTGAAACTTAATCAAGTTCGTCATTTTAAATTTATTGATGATCCTGTTCGCTATCAAGATAAAAAGGACATGGTAGCGTGGCGCGGCGTGGGTTTTCAGCCGCATCGTAAAAAGGTGATTCATGCGTTTTACAACCATCCGCAATGCAATATTGGCCAGACCCGCCCGGTAGAAGGGAAACCATGGGAAAAGGGCTTTATGAGTATTGAAGAGCAACTGCAGTATAAGTTTTTGCTCTGTATAGAAGGCAATGATGTGGCCACCAACCTTAAGTGGGCTATGTCGTCTAACTCCTTGGTTATTATGTCAAAGCCAAAATATGAGACTTGGTTTATGGAAGGTAAGTTAGAGGCAGGCGTCCACTATGTTGAAGTGAAGGATGACTATTCGGATTTACCCGAAAAGATGGATTATTACCTAGCGAATGAGCAAGAAGCATTAGCGATCATTGAAAATGCGCACCAGTGGGTTGAGCAGTTCAAAGATAAACGTAAAGAGCGTTTGATCTCATTGATGGTTGCCGATAAGTACTTCGCTTTATCTCAGCAACAATAAAAAAGGGGCGAAACGCCCCTTTTTTATAATCTTTGTGCCGTCCTAAATAAGGTTGACACTTTCTACCCCCAAAATTGGAGAGTGTTATGAAATCAACAACTAAAAGA
>NZ_JAWPOX010000199.1:0-957 GCF_033344475.1 Vibrio sp. 1288 | reverse complement strand
GGTGTGTAAGCTGATCACATCATCCAATAACTGACGAAAATGATACGTCTCGCTGGCGAGTTCCACCTTCCCCGCTTCAACTTTGGAGAAATCGAGGATGTCATCAATAATGGTCATGAGCGATTGCGATGAGTTATCGATGATCTCCACAAATTCTTTTTGCTGCGGATCGAGCTTAGTATCACTAAGCAGCGACGCCACACCAATAATGCCATTCATAGGGGTGCGGATCTCGTGGCTCATGGTCGCGAGAAACTCACTTTTCTTGCGATTGGCGACTTCCGCCTTATCTCGCTCTGCTTCTAACTCGGCTTGATGCTCTCGCACTTTTTGCACGCTTCGATTGTATTTTTGCGCCAACAAGCTGACTTCATCAAAACACCAACGTTTGGGCAGCGTGACCGTACTCGGCGCATTACCGCCGCTAAAATCACTCACCGCACCGGAAAGCAACTGCAAAGGATTCACCAATAAACGGAAGGCAACCCACAACACCCCAACCATCAACAGCAAAATTTTTATCGCTTCTGTCGTGAGTAGAAAAAAGAACTGTTGCCATAAATCTTGATAGACGGCGCTAAGGTCAGACTGCACAGTCAGCTCTGCGAGCTCAAACGTTTTTTCACCCACACTAAACTGCATCGGCCAACGCCTCTCAACCACATCTTGCGTGATTTCTGTTCCGAGCTCGATGATAACTTCGTCTTTGGTAGCAATGCGTAGGTAATCCACCGAAGGCAAACGCATCGCCCCCAGCGCTTGGGTGAGTAACAGCTCACGGTCTTCAACCCACAAACTGGCTGAAAAGCTGGAGAGGTAGCTCGACTCCACTTGTTTTAAGTCGGTGTCGAGATGGGACAACTCTTCTTGAAAATCACGATATAAACTGATGGCAGAAATGACTAACGTAAAGATCAAACTCAACGTTAAAACCGCCAGCATAAGCTGGTTACCGAT
>NZ_JAWPOX010000198.1:0-961 GCF_033344475.1 Vibrio sp. 1288 | reverse complement strand
CAACAAGATCACTCAACTTGTCCCTGACAATGTTGAAGCATTGAAGCAAAAAATCGCTCAACTCAATAAAGAAAATGTGGTGCTGTTTTGGACTTACTACCGCGACAAAGATGGTGTGGTCGGCAGCGAGCGTGACTGGATTCAGATCAACAAGGCCTCCAACGCGCCATTGTTTATGGTGCACGATGTAGGATTGGGTCATGGCGCGGTGGGCGGCGTGATTCAAAGCGGTTATCGCCAAGGTGTTGAAGCGGCTAGATTACTTGAACAGGTGCTCGACCACCCACAAGAACCATTACCTCCGGTGGTGAATGGCGATTCTGAAATCAAGCTCGATTACCAAGCGGTCGTGCGCTGGGGGTTGGGCGCAGAGCAAGAATCCTCGGCGGTCTTTTTTAATAAGCCGATGGAATTTTCGGAGCGTTTCGCCAAAGAAATTCGCTTGTTTGGCAGTTTGTTCGTGTTGATGCTGGTGGCCATTTTGCTACTGAGCTACTACTTGCAACGCATTCGTCGCAGCGAGACAGCTGCTCGTGAAAGCCAGGCGATTTTAGAGTCCATTTTTGACCAAAGTATGCAGTACATGGGGATTTTGGATAAACATGGTTTGCTTAAATCTGGCAACGATCGTCTGCAATCTTTGCTCTATCATCAGGAATTACGCTTAGATAAGCCACTTTGGTTACATCAAAACTGGAGTGAGCAAGCACGCCACGCGATCGCCGATTATTTTGACGCACCGCAGCAACAAGTTTCGACATTTGAAGCCGAAATCTGGAGCAAACAGCACGGCTCTATGGTGCTCGAAATTTCTTTAAAGCCGTTTTCCCAGCAGGTAGGCAAACAAAAGCAGTATCTGTTTGAGGCGCGTGATATCACCAGCCGTAAGTTGATGGAAGATAAGCTCTATCAGCGTGAGTCGAGCTTGCGTAATTACTACGAGCAGCAGCCCGTGATGATG
>NZ_JAWPOX010000197.1:0-961 GCF_033344475.1 Vibrio sp. 1288 | reverse complement strand
AAGATGACAATTATATTACAGATCACATTAAACACCTGAAAAGAATACAACTCTTATGCAATGCGTGGTATGAAATATATCTGTAACAAAAATCTCATAATGTTTTCACTCGTCTGTTTATCCCCATGATCAGTACGATTACTTCACTTTAGGCTAGGTAAGGTTATGAGCGCAGAAAAACTATATATAGAAAAAGAGCTTAGTTGGTTATCTTTCAATGAACGAGTGTTACAAGAAGCGGCCGACAAAACCGTTCCGTTGATCGAGCGTATTCGTTTTCTTGGGATCTTTTCCAACAACCTCGACGAATTCTACAAAGTGCGCTTCGCTGATGTGAAACGTCGTATTTTGATCAACCAAGAGCGAGGAGGGAGTGACAACTCCAAGCGTCTGTTAAGTAAGATGCAAGCTAAAGCCCTTAAGCTTAACGAACAATTCGACGAACTTTACAGTGAATTAATTAGAGAAATGGCACGGCGTCGCATTTTCTTGGTCAATGAGCATCAACTCGATGAAGCGCAGGAAAAGTGGATCACCAAATACTTCCGCAAAGAAGTCATGCCACATATCACGCCTTTATTGATGAAAGATGAAATCGACGTGCTGCAATTCCTCAAAGACGAATACGCTTACATCGCCGTCGAACTGCGCAAAGAAGACCACTCTCAATACGCTCTCATCGAAATTCCAACCGACCACCTGCCACGCTTCGTGATGGTGCCTGAGCAAAAAGGCAAACGCCGTAAGACCATCATCCTGCTTGATAACATCATCCGATACTGTTTAGACGAGCTTTTTAAAGGCTTTTTCGACTATGATGAGCTCGCAGGCTACGCGATGAAAATGACGCGTGATGCAGAATACGACTTGCGTAATGAAATCGAATACAGCTTGCTAGAGCAAATGTCAGCAGGCGTAAACCAACGTTTAACCGCCATGCCAGTACGCTTTGTGTATGAGC
>NZ_JAWPOX010000196.1:0-961 GCF_033344475.1 Vibrio sp. 1288 | reverse complement strand
ATTCGCATTATAAAATAAGTAATGGCGAACTGCTATTGTTTTAGGTCAAAATTTTGCTTTTTTTTTAACCAATGTTGCCTTTTGCAACCAGTTTTACGTTTGCTTTACGCTAAATTGTTAACTTGTGAGCGTTTTTTGGTCACTTGAGTTCATTGATAGATGCGTAAAATTTATGGCTTGAATTAAGTTGTAAAGTAAACATCAAGCGTCGATGTTCTGGGTTTATTGGATGGTAAGTGGCGGAAAAAATTCAAATATTTTGATCTCACTCAACCTCGTACATGGCAGGTAAATCATTCCTTAACCATAATTACAGCGTGTGAACAGGTAGGGATATCACTATGAAAAACGAATTGGATCCAAGCAAAGTGCTACAAGCGTACGAAAACGTCATGAACAACGGTTCGCCAACGGAGTTCGGTAAGATCTATGAAGGTGTGGAGGCGTTCTCGGATTACGATGGTTACAACGTCTTTTTAAGAGGCAACGGCGTGGAGCTGAAAGTGGGTTTCCACAACACGTATCACCTAGAGTACGAGCAGGAGCACTTAAAAGAAACGTTTTTGAAAAAGATTGCGATGCTGGCGAAATAGGTCGACATTTCCCATGCACCAAAATCGCAGATATTAAAAAAGCCCTCGGGAGAACGCGCCCTTGGGCTTTAGGAGAAGAAATGGGTCAGAAGCGTTCACTCACACCGAATGATGAACGTTTGTTGAACATCTGACGTTTGGTTATTTCTTATTAATCGTCTTCAGCCAAACTCTCTTCTGCATAGTCGTCAGCCGCATCTGGTTTGTTGCGACCGTTTAGCGTATGGAAGCGCTTACGACCACGAGCCAGTTGGGTGTATTTTAACCAAGTGCGCTCGATTTTAGTTTTCGCTTTGCCTGGGTTTTCTAGCACCTTGACGAAGTGTTTCTCTTCGCTATTCTCAGGTGTTAACTCGCCTGACTCTAAG
>NZ_JAWPOX010000195.1:0-965 GCF_033344475.1 Vibrio sp. 1288 | reverse complement strand
ACTCAGCCGGTGCCAAAGCGTAACTTGCTCTAGCGGGCGAAATGCTCCGCCGCGAAGAAATCCCAGTTTAACTCTAACCTAAGGAATGCAATCCATGTCTAAGCGTGGTCTAGGAAAAGGACTGGATGCGTTGTTGTCGACCAGTTCGTTTGCTCGTGAAAAACAGCAAATTGCATCGCAAAGCCAAGCCTTGTCAGCAGACGGTGAACTCACTGAATTAGCCATTGGCCAATTACAGCCGGGGATCTACCAACCGCGTAAAGATATGGCACCTGAAGCGCTTGAAGAATTAGCGGCTTCTATTCAATCGCAAGGCATTATCCAGCCGATCGTGGTTCGTCAGGTTGTTGGCGGACAGTTTGAGATCATCGCTGGCGAACGCCGCTGGCGTGCCGCGAAACAAGCAGGCCTGAAACGCGTGCCTTGCTTGGTTAAGAAAGTTGAAGACCGCGCAGCTATTGCTATGGCTTTGATCGAAAACATTCAGCGTGAAGACTTGAATGTGATTGAAGAGGCGCAAGCATTGGAGCGCCTGCAAGATGAGTTCTCGCTAACGCATCAGCAAGTGGCGGATGTGATTGGTAAGTCAAGAACTACCGTGAGTAACTTGTTGCGTCTCAACCAATTGGATGCCGACGTTAAACGCTTGGTGGCGGAGAAACAACTTGAAATGGGGCATGCTCGTGCGCTGCTGGCACTGGAAGGTGAACAGCAAGTCGAAGTGGCTCAAATGGTGGCTAAAAAGCAAATGACGGTTCGACAAACCGAACAGTTAGTAAAAAAGTGCTTAGCCCCACAAAATGAGCAAAAAGCTCAACAAGAAGATACCGAAGCCGAGCAAATGTCGCATAAATTGAGTCAACTACTTGATGCGAAGGTTTCTTTAAGCCGTTCTGCAAACGGAAAAGCGAAATTGACGATAAGTCTTGATGAGCCTCACAAATTGGACCAACTAATTGCCAAGC
>NZ_JAWPOX010000194.1:0-968 GCF_033344475.1 Vibrio sp. 1288 | reverse complement strand
AGTGCAAAGCGTCTTGATGATAGAGAAGACGTACTTAAACGCGTTTCGGAACTGGCGAAGGAAGACAAAATCCCAGTCATCATCGACTTGTTGTACGGCTTGCCTTATCAAACCAAAGAAATACTTGAACAAGATCTTAACGATTTTATGTCGACAGGCGCGCATGGCTTGGATTTGTATCAGTTGGTCGTGGGTGGAACCGCGCCAATGCTCAATCTCGTTGAAAAAGGCAAGATCCCACCACCAGCGACGACGCCAGAGAAAGCGGGCATGTATGAGCTAGGTGTGAACTTTATGGCGAAGCACCACATGAAGCAGTTGAGCGTGAACCACTGGGCCGTCGATAACCGTGAGCGTAGCCTATACAACAGCTTAGCCAAGACGTACGCAGAAGTGTTACCGATTGGATGCGGTGCTGGTGGCAACATTGGCGGCTACGGGATGATGCTGCACCGTACTTTAGACACCTACATCAAAGCGGTGAATGAAGGGCAAAGTACGATTGCGATGATGATGAAGCACAGCCGATTAGAGCCATTATTTGCAGCGCTAAAATCCGGGTTTGACCGCGGCATTGTTCAGGCAAGTAAATTGCCGGTGTTTATGGGTTGCGATACGTTCGATTTTCTCATGCCGCTGTTTAAAGTATGGCAAGACAAAGGCTTAGTTGAGCTTCAAGAGCGAAGCTTAGTGCTTACTTTAGCGGGCAGTTTTTGGGCCGTTTCGTTAGCGCAAGCCTGTATTCAGGTACTGACATCAGAGATGAACGAAAGCGTGCCAAAAGTATCCAATAATTAATGAAGACAAATTGAAGAAAAAGATGGAAAACAAAATGGAATCAATCAAGCAACAGGTAGAAGTTCTATTGGAACAAGAACCTCAACTTCTGCCTGCCGCAATGGCAGAGCGTTTAGGTGTGACAGAATTTGATGTTGTCGCTGCACTGCCGCAAGAGATGGTTGCGATTG
>NZ_JAWPOX010000193.1:0-971 GCF_033344475.1 Vibrio sp. 1288 | reverse complement strand
GCTAGAGAAACAAAGCATTACAATGTCCAAGTTAGTGACCCAGATGTCGATGCAAAACAAGTAAAAGTTCTACAGCTTATCAACGCATACCGCTTCCGCGGACACGAGGCTGCAGAATTGGATCCACTAGGTCTGTGGCAACGTCCACCTGTGGCGGAGCTAGACCCAGCATTTCATAATCTTACCGAAGATGACTTCGAAGAAACTTTCAACGTAGGTTCTTTTGCTGTTGGGCAAGAAACCATGAAGTTGAAAGACATCTACGCAGCCCTCAAGAAAACTTACTGCGGTTCCATCGGTGCTGAATACATGCACATGACTGACACAGAGCAAAAGCGTTGGATCCAACAACGTCTTGAGTCTGTCGTAGGCCAGCCATCATTCAACCAAGATGAAAAACGCACGTTCCTTGAAGAGTTGACTGCAGCGGAAGGCCTTGAGCGTTATTTAGGCGCAAAATTCCCTGGTGCGAAGCGATTCTCTCTAGAAGGTGGTGATGCGCTTATCCCAATGACGAAAGAACTGATTCGTCATGCGGGTAAGAGTGGCATGCGTGAAGTGGTTATTGGTATGGCTCACCGTGGTCGTTTGAACATGCTGGTGAACGTACTGGGTAAGAAACCACAAGATCTATTCGATGAGTTCGCGGGTAAGCACGATGAAACGTGGGGTACCGGTGACGTTAAATACCACCAAGGTTTCTCTGCAGACTTTGCAACGCCAGGTGGTGATGTTCACCTAGCGCTCGCATTTAACCCATCTCACCTTGAGATTGTAAACCCAGTAGTTATCGGTTCGGTTCGTGCGCGTCAAGATCGCCTTGGTGATTTTGATGGTAGCCGCGTACTGCCAATCACTATTCACGGTGACTCAGCAATTGCAGGTCAGGGCGTGGTAGCAGAGACGTTTAACATGTCTCTAGCGCGTGGCTTCTGTGTCGGCGGTACGGTACGTATCGTCGTGAACAACCA
>NZ_JAWPOX010000192.1:0-973 GCF_033344475.1 Vibrio sp. 1288 | reverse complement strand
CTCCCCTCTTTGACGTTAATTTATCAATAGAGGTGATATAAACTGAAATCAAAGTTAATCATGAAAGTCATGATTGAAACTCATAGTCTAGTGAATAGAGTATTCTGATTGCTGCATAACGCTTTGCATCGTTTCCCGTATCCAACGATGCGCAGGATCGTTATCGTACTTTGGATGCCACATCAGCCAGTATTGATGGATTTGAGTATCAAATGGCAGAGGTTTATGTGCCAAACTCCAATGCTTAGCGAGGTTCACCGCGATATGCTCAGGGACGACCATCAAATGTTCACTTGAGACTAGGCGATTAACCGCCGCCGAGAAAAATGGGACTTTAAATGTGATATGTCGCGCCAACCCCATCTCTTTTAAAACCGTGTCGGTGCTTGAATCTTTATCGCCGCCACCCGTAACTTTTATGTGCGAATAACTGAGTAAAGCATCCACCGTCAGCTCTTTATAACTCGCTAGCGGGTGTGACGCTTTCATCAAACACACCGAGGTATCAGAACCAATGTTCACGCTTGAAACGCCTTCTGGTTTTGAAGGGTACATGGACGATGCGATGTGGATACCCAGTTCATGCAACTTATCGAGAAAATCTGGTTGCCATAAGCGATAAGCCATATCCAGTTGCGGCGCGAGTTGGCTTAAATGGGAAGCGATATCTGGAAGAACGTACTGAGCAACATAGTCACTAGACGCGACAACTAACTCACCTTGCCAATCTGCCGGTTCGAACGGTTTATCATCAAGCAGATGATCAAACTCAGACAGCAAATCATCAAGTTTAGCTTTTAACGCTAACGCTCGAGGTGTGGGTATGAGCAAGTTCCCCTGACGGACAAGCAACGGATCGCCACAAAGCTCTCTAAGCTGGGCTAATTGGCGGCTGACCGCAGATTGAGTTACGTGCAAGCGCTCGGCAGTGCGACTTACATGACACTCCTCAAGCAGCACATGCAATGATCTC
>NZ_JAWPOX010000191.1:0-975 GCF_033344475.1 Vibrio sp. 1288 | reverse complement strand
CGATGCAATGCAAGCTCACTGTAATGCTGAGGCAGTACACCCTGCTCCCCCGTCAAGCCAATCAAATTTGTCTCAAGCGCTAATTTATCTTTACCTAATGGTTTAGTAGAAACGAGTTGCGCATTCTCAAAGCCTAAAGACGCATTGACCTTTAAGTTGAGTTTCTCGTTTTTGGGTAATGCATCTGTTCCAATTTGCGATTCAACTTTCAAAAGCTCTTGCTCAATAAGATGAATAGCTTCAAACAAAGAACGTTGCTTTAGCTCGCGGTAGAAGTCCTCTGAGCTCATAACAACACCTTATCACCTGTCAGCGCAGGCCATACGTGAAAGGAGCTGCTGGTTGATTTCAACTTAATCTCTAACTGCGTAAACACGTTAATCTCCGCATATTGAGCAAAGTAAACAGATAACACGCTACCCAATAAAAAGATCTGCTCTTTTGGCAGTATCTGATCGGACACTGTTAGAACCAGCTTTACTCCATGTGCAAAACCAACTTTTCCTTTCTGACTAACCCTACCGGTTGTATGTTCAAACTCTAGCTTGACTAGAGCATCTATAACGGCTTTTGTTTCGGGGGTGCCTGCAAATGCATACAAGTTCAATGTTTGTTTTAACGTTGCTAAGCCGTCAGCTTCAGTAAAATGGTTCAATGTTAATAGCTTGGTAAGCTGCCATCGTGTGCTTTCATCCATCTCTGGTCTAAGCGTTTCGGAGAGAGACGTTAAGCACCTGATTGATTTAAAATTATCATCAACATTGGGTAACTGAACCTTTGGTAGTCCGCCACCAAATGGAATTTTTTGTGGCAAATTACGATTGCAACACTCAGCTTCCACATACATCAGCCAATTATCTCTGCTTTCAGGGCTGAACAACTGGTATTGCTTATCAACAAAAGAAACATAAGTCTCTCGACCAGGCTCATCGTAGCCACCGGCCCAGTTTTTATCCTCTCGTCTCATTAACCAAT
>NZ_JAWPOX010000190.1:0-976 GCF_033344475.1 Vibrio sp. 1288 | reverse complement strand
GTTGAAGTAATTTCAATTTTGTTGCTTGCGTTATTTGAAGCGCATCGAAAGATCCATCGCTTTTAGATGCTTAGTTAGTGCGCCTACGGAAATGTAATCGACGCCGGTTTCTGCGTATTCAGCGATAGTATCTAGAGTGATGTTGCCTGAGTTTTCTAAAGCGGCACGGCCTGCGTTAATCTCTACGGCTTCACGCATCATTTCTTTCGTGAAGTTATCTAGCATGATGATGTCGGCACCTGCGTCGATCGCTTCTTGTAGCTCAGCCAGGCTTTCTGTTTCTACTTCGACTGGTTTGCCAGGATTGAGATCTTTTGCTGTGGTGATTGCTTGAGTAATTCCGCCACAAGCGATGATGTGGTTTTCTTTGATGAGGTAAGCGTCGAACACACCGATACGATGGTTAAAACCGCCACCACAAGCAACGGCGTACTTCAGAGCACTTCGAAGACCCGGAATGGTTTTGCGTGTGTCTAACAAACGACAATCGGTATGCGCGATTTTTGCTGCATACTCAGCGGTTGTTGTTGCACAGCCAGAAAGGGTTTGAATAAAGTTCATTGCGTTGCGCTCACCCGTTAACAGGTCACGAGCTGGGCCAGTCAGCGTGCAAAGTGTTTGGTTTGGCTCGACTTTATCGCCATCTTTTACATGCCATTCGATAGTGACTTTGCCGCCAAGCTGTTTAAATACTTCATCTGCCCAAGCTTGACCACAAAACACACCGTGTTCACGAGTGATGATGGTTGCGGTATTCATTGCATCAGCAGGAATAAGAGATGCAGTGATATCTTGTGACGCATCCAACGTGCCACCTAGATCTTCTTTTAAGGTATCGGCGACAGAGCGGGTGATTTCTAAAGGAAGTTGTTGCTTGAGGTATTCTAGGCGTTCTTGGCTGTTGTGTGTGTTCTTCATCGCAAATCTTGTCTTGAAAGGGAGATGGCAACGAATGATACTCTCCGGTGTCAATAAT
>NZ_JAWPOX010000018.1:0-100500 GCF_033344475.1 Vibrio sp. 1288 | reverse complement strand
AGCGCATTATATAGTAATTGTTTTTGTGATGTAACACCAAAAGCAACCGTTTGCGTCATTTTTTTTGTCAAATTTGAATTACAACTAAAATGTCGATAAAACACACAATGTCACGTTATAAGTGTGTGATTCACTTTGCCCCATGAGCTCGCTTTGATATAAAGGCAAATAGAAATTTTCCAAGATGTACCTATTAATGCAAATAAGTCACTTCAACCGGCTCAAGCGCAGTGCTCTAATTTTAGTTTCTGTTCTTTTACTCTCTGCTTGCCAGATTGAGTCGGAGCCCAAAAGTGAATTTGAAAAAATTCAAGAACGTGGTGTGCTTCGTGTTGGCACGCTAAACAATCAGCTTTCCTACTACATAGGTCCCGATGGTCCCGCAGGGTTGGATTACGAATTGGCGCGTCAGTTTGCGGAGCAGCTCAGCGTCAAACTCGAGATTAAACCAGCCTTTCGCCAAGCTGAGCTTTTTCCTGCTCTTAAGAAAGGAGATATCGATATCATCGCTACGGGTTTAAATCAAACGTCACAAGCAGTCAAACGATTTAGACCAGGCCCTGCCTATTATTATGTAAGCCAACAAGTGGTATATAAAAAAGGGCAACTTCGACCACGTGATATCGAACAACTCATTGAATACCAAGCCTCGAAAGACGACGAGTCCGACGAAGATACAAATGCAGGCGCTCAAACATTAAAGATCGTTGAACAATCGCAATATGTTCCGACCCTAACAGCGTTACAGAAGCAGTATCCAGAACTTCAGTTTGAAATTGTTGGTGATGCTGACACGAGAGACTTACTCAAATACGTATCGACGGGTGAGTTACGTTTTACTGTGACTGATTCGGTAGAACTTTCCCTAGCTCAACGCCTTTACCCCGATCTTGCGCTCGCGTTTGAACTTACAGAAGATCAACCAGTGTCTTGGTTTACTCGACGTTCTGAAGACGAAAGTTTGTATGCGATGCTGATAGAGTTTTTCGGTAACATCAAACAATCAGGAGAACTGTCCACCCTCGAAGAAAAGTACATTGGTCATATTGAAGCATTTGACTACGTTGATACTCGCGCATTCATTCGAGCTCTGGATGACAAATTGCCTAAATGGGCACCTTTATTCCAAAAATACAGCGAAGAGTTCGACTGGCGATTAATTGCAGCATTGGCTTATCAAGAGTCACACTGGAAACCAACAGCAAAATCGCCAACGGGTGTTAGGGGGATGATGATGCTGACTCTGCCAACGGCGAAAAGCGTCGGGGTGACTAACCGTTTGGATCCTGAGCAATCTGTTCGTGGTGGTGTCGAGTACTTACGTCGAATTGTAAGTCGCGTGCCTGATAGCATTAACGAGCATGAAAAAATATGGTTTGCGTTAGCTTCATACAATATTGGTTACGGCCACATGATGGACGCACGACGACTCACCAAAGCACAAGGTGGCGATCCGAACGCTTGGGCCGATGTAAAAGACAGGCTGCCTTTACTACGTCAGAAGCGCTATTACAGCCAAACTCGCTATGGTTACGCCAGAGGCGATGAAGCGCGTAATTACGTAGAAAATATTCGACGTTACTACCAATCCATCATTGGTCATGTCAGCCAACAGCCAGCGATTGATGAGAATAGCGATGACTTGCAAGTGATTCCGCCGCTCAACCCCGACATTTTGATATCGGGCGCAGTAGAGACCGTCGTAGAACAAGTCTCTGGCGCTTCTGACGTCACGGTTGAAGAAGACACCGAACAAGAAAGCATTGAAGAATAAACCCGCGGTAAACTAAAAAATGACGAGCCTATGAAGCTCGTCATTTTTGTTGAGTCCTAACGAAAACTTATCTAGACTCCAATATTCTGAGTGACACCAACCACACTCAACCATTCCTTTGGTTGGTCGCCTTTTCTTCATCGTTAGTAAAACTGATTGCTTTGTAACAGATTACTTTACAACCACATGGTTTAGCTCACTTGATGAAGCGGCACTTTCGGCTACACTCTGCCGAAATAACGTCACTCCTATTATTAAGCATCGTATTGAAATTGTTTGCTGGCTCTGTGCAATGCAGAAGTCAAATGAAGAACGTTTAAACCATACAATGTTTAGTGCGATTATCGAGCCTATTGCCAAGCATCGATGAGCCGCGCTTTACTGGTATAAGTCTTGTCTGCAGGAGGTTTTGAATATGAGAAGACGTAGAGTGCAGTCAAAGCGTTTAAATAACACAGTAGCTGCTATCCGACGTAAACGTAAACTGACATGTATGAAAAAGAAAGTAAGTTCACGTAATCGTGTTTTTGTACATTTAGTCAATCACTAGTGCGTCCAAGCAAACATCTACCACGTTGTAGGTGTTTGCTAGCCCTCACTACTCCCACTACCTTGCTCGCTCTCTCGATTTTCTAATGCTTTTTGTGCTTGCTTCTTCGCTTTAATTTCCTTTCGGCGACGCTTAAAAAACGCTTGTAGCTGAGTGCGGCACTCATCTTCTAGCAGCCCCTTTTCAACTAAGGCGTAATGGTAAGCGGCTTGGCTTTCAAACAAATTAAGCACTGTTCCTGCAGCTCCAGCTTTTAAATCTGGCGCTCCAAAAACAACCCGCTTAACGCGGCTATGCAATAAGGCTCCGGCACACATTGGGCATGGCTCAAGTGTTACATATAACGTCGTATCCAGAAGGCGGTAATTTTCTAGCTTTTGGCCTGCTTTACGCAGTGTTTGGATCTCAGCATGTGCGGTAGCGTCATGGGTGCCAATAGAGCGGTTCCAGCCCTCAGCGATAATTTCACCATCTTTGACAAGCACTGCGCCGACAGGTACTTCCCCCTCAGCTTCTGCTTGCTCAGCAAGCTCCATCGCTCTGCGCATAAACAATTCATCTTGAGGGGAAAACGGATGGTTAGACAAAGGAGGCTCCAAAGAAACAAAAAACGATTGAAGTCAGGAATTTTATCACCAACTTCGGTTTCACTACAGCAACACATCACGGGACAAAGTCTGCAACTCCAAAAAACTAGTTACAAGACCTATCGATGTTCGTTTTACGAGAACAAAAAAGCGCAGATCGAAGACCTGCGCTTTTTGGCTGCCAATTAGCGGCTTTCACACCCTACACGTTTTTACATTGTGTAAGTGTAAGGAGCTTGAATGCCTAGCGGGATACCTACCATCCAATAAGCAACTAGGAAGATAGACCAACCGATCAGCATTGCGATCGAGAATGGCATCATTAGTGACGCAAGCGTACCGATACCAGCCGACTTCACATAACGCTGACAGTAAACCACTACAAGAGGGAAAAATACCATTAGAGGCGAAATGATGTTCGATACAGAGTCCCCCACACGGTAAGCCGCCTGAGACAGCTCAGGCGAGATACCAACCGCCATTAGCATTGGCACTAGGATTGGACCAATTAAAGCCCATTTTGCAGATGCCGAACCAATAAGTAGGTTTACAGACGCGGTTAGAAGTATCATACCGATGATGGTCACTTCACCTGGTAGGTTCATCGCTTTTAAGCCTTCTGCGCCATACAACGCTAGCATCGTACCGATGTTTGACTGAGCAAATGCAGATAGGAACTGAGCACAGAAGAACGACATAACAATGTATGCGCCCATGGTTGACATAGTATCAGCCATCGCTTTGATAATGTCGTTGCTGGTCTTGAACGTTCCAGACACTTTACCGTAAACGTAACCAGGAATGATAAACAGAATAAAGATCAACGGCACGATAGACTTCATTATCGGTGCTGAGAAGGCAGTAATTTCACCTTCAGGCGAGCGAAGTGCTGATGTTTCTGGAATTAACGCTGCAACAAGTAAAGCAATACCCGCCATCATTGCCCAACCAGCATAACGGAATGCTTTTGATTCCAGTTCAGTAAATGAACCTAGGTTTGGCGCGGTTTCCGCATCCTCATCAATTGGCATTTTTGATAAACGAGGCTCGATGATTTTCTCTGTCACGTACCAACCAATCCCCACAATAATGATGGAGGATAGGCCAGTGAAGAAGATGTTCGCTAATGGGTTAACCACATATTCAGGATCAAGAACCTGCGCCGCGGTTTGCGTAAAGCCTGCTAGTAGTGGATCGATACCTGAAGGGATAAAGTTTGCAGAGAAGCCACCAGATACACCTGCAAATGCTGCCGCAATACCTGCTAAAGGGTGACGACCTGCCGCATGGAAGATAATACCGCCAAGAGGAATAACCAGAACATAGCCTGCATCTGCCGCAGTATGCGATACAATGGCAACCAAAATAAGCATTGGAGTAAGAAGCTTAGCTGGCGTGAAGTTCAGCATCTTCTTAAGACCCGTCGTAATAAAGCCCGAAGAATCTGCAACACCCACACCTAGCATTGCGACAAGTACGATACCCAGTGGCGCAAAGCCAGTAAACGTCGTCACCATGTTAGCAAGGAAACTTGCTAGCGCTTCGCCCGTAAGTAAGTTGGTGATAGTAAGAGCTTCGCCCGTTCGAGGGTTTGGAAGATCGAATGATACATTCGACAAAAGTGCTGACGCCGCCCAAGTAATGATCAATGCCCAGAAGAACAAAATCGCAGGATCAGGAATTTTGTTACCTGTCCTCTCGATAAAGTTTAAAAAGCGCTCCATCCCGCTCGGCTTCGATGATGGTGCCTTATTTACAGCTTGGTTACTCATGGTAACTCCATAGTGAATGATGTTGGTGCCAAGGCCTATTTGAATAATTATAACGACCTACTATCCAACGAGTATTCTAGTAAACACCAATGGAGAAAGCACAAGGTTCTAGATTTTTTTTCATAATTGGAGACATATTTTGCAAAAACACCACTTCAATTAAACATAATAAAAACAGTAGCACATCAACTCGATTAACAGTTCAAAAACCATTTATTAACCGTGACAAATCCGGTATCAAACAGGAATTACACCCGCATTTGTCTCAGCCCATGTATGCAATTGAACTTAGTTTTCGAATTCACTGTATTGTGAGATCATCGTTTTAAGCTGAACTGATCGCGTCTCGCCGATTCTATCCTTCCAGATAGAGGTAATGGTGATAGTTTTCAGTGTTCCTGAAACCGTGGCAGCTGGAACTTCCCACTCGACGACATAAGATCCAGCAACAGAAGAGCCTGTTGCAATAGAAGCAAAATTTGCAGGTGTGATGGTAGACATCGCCGCAGAAGCACCACGCGTCCGGAACCATTCGAGCTGGTTTTCTGCTAGACGCAGTGCTTCAATACTTTTTATGGCATATTCGGATTCGCGTTCTAGATATACGTTTAGCTTAGTTAAACCTAGAGCCCCAACACCGATAAGCAGAAAAGAAATTAGAACTTCAAGAAGGTTAAAACCTTTTTGTTTAGAGATCATTCCAGGAGCCCTTCTTCCAGCGGAAATTAATAATCGGATCAACGACCTCATCGATGTTATCTCGGTTGTAAGCAAAATTTAGAGAGTTAACAAAATAAGCACTGTAACCTGGACTATCTAAGACTTGTCCCCCCGAAAAACTAAATGAGCCACGCTGCAGGTAAACGACTTTATCTAGAGCAAGCGTGGGAAAGTTAGCCGCATCCCCAAAATGATCTTTGGCCTCGAACAAGTTCCAATGTGTATCTAAATCTGTAAGTGAATTAGTCGTAAGTTGATAGAGCATACCAGGGAATGTCATTGAACCATGTACAGCAAAAATACCATCTTGAACCACAAGTAATATTGGAGCTTCTCCAGTAGCGGCAAAAGCTTCATTAAGATAATCAATGCCTCCTTTGATTAGTATCCCATCAGAATCATTCTCATACTCTCCAGAGCTATTCTTTTTAGAGGAAGTAAACTCACAGGACCCCGTAACCCAAATATGAGTTTTCCCTGCTGAAATTTGCTCCCCAACTTTCTTTCCACAATCAGTAACGACTTGGTTAGTTGAGTCGTCGTAATCAATCGTAGTAAACCCCCAGCCTGATTTCACCGAGTTCCAGTCACTGCGTTGCTCTCTAAAAATGTCGTAAAATGGCTCTAGGTCTGCATCTTGAATAAAGTCCTCTCCGTAATCTGAGTCAGAAGAGGTCACACTCATATGTTCCGATTTACAATCTATATTGTTGTGAACAAAATCAGCATAAGGGGCAGAACCATGTATAACCCCTTGGTTTGTCGCTCCAGCACGTGAGTGAAATGCATTCTTATAGCGAATAGCAACACACTCCCACCCACTTCCTACAAATTCGCCAGGATCTGGTGTTGAAAATGCGGAGCTACCATTAACGTATAAATCTGTACTACTTTTTAGTGCTCCGGACGCTCTTCCTCTTGAAAGGACAAGTTGTTTTTCAACGGTCCGGCTGGAGTTTGGAGCTGGTTTGCTTAACAGCTTGTTGTCGGTTTCCAATGCTAATTGATGTAAACCTAAAGGTGTTTCACATCGGCTTGAAATTAGTGAAGTTGCAGAAGAAATATCACCGGTACTTTGAACTAAAGAATAGAAACACTCCAATCCCCCTTCTGCAAGCCAATGTTCTTGTCGTGCTTCAATTTGATTGTTGGCACGCTTGATCTGATAAAAAAGAGACTTGTAGCTACCAAGCGACATCATTAATGCCGCAACTAGCAATACACCCACAACTAATAACGCAGCTGCACCTTGTTGTTTCTTCATTACTGCCAGTTCCTTTGCATCGCAGTAAACGACTGCTGCGTGCGAATATCTGTCACGTCTTTCAATTCGGTTCCCAATGTAATGGTCACCAGTGCACTTTTTGCATCAGTGCTTTCTAGCAAATCACTAGTCAGGTCAAATCGATTAACGTGAATAACTTTTTTATCAAAGAGAGTGTTACATGAGCCTGTGCCTGCAAGGTTGACCACGTCATTAACATCCCATATCGTTATTTGCTTTTTTTCACACACAAATAGCGACTCTGGCGTATTAACTCGTTGCTCATAAGCCACGTTTTTATATAAAGGAGCAGAGCCAGAAACACCTATGTAATAGGCGTAAGCAATTAGCCCTCTATCAACATCATCAAGAGTGTAAATTGTGTTCGCTGAGCCCGAGATTTTTATAGAATGACCATTGTTACCGTCAAAACCAGCACGCTGAATGTCGCTCTTGAGCATCTGCACGACACTTTCAGAATTCTGTAACAACATTAACTCTTTCGAACGCTCCATTATCACTCGTTGACCACTCACATAGATTGACCCCACTGTCGCAAGAGAAATAAGCCCAAGCACAGATGCGATCATAAACTCAATAAGGCTCGCCCCTTTTTGTTTAAACATAGCCATCCTTAAGAGCAAGTTGAATAACCGTAATATTCTGTGCCGCTGTTATCACTACATACTCTTACGCGGGCTGATAAAGTATGAGAAATGAGTTTTAAGGCTTTTGATGATTCACCAACAGGATGAAACTTCAAGTTTCCTGATGATGGTCGACCATGGACATCGTCGAAGCTGATTTGATCGGAAGCATAGCTCGGGGTAACGACAATACCGTAATACGGCTTACCTGATAAAGAGAACAACACAGTCCCAGCTCCCTCAGCTCCGTTATCTGTCAAATCAATACGCCAGTTTCCGTCACTGGATGAGCTCCCAGACATGATGATGTGTGCCCAAAGTCTTTCACGCCGTAATACTGCTTCAGACTTACCTTCAATAACAAAGCCATGCAATTCATTAGCTAAGCGCTGCATTTTGTTGGTTTCAAAGACATTCTTGAAAGATGGTGCAGCTGTAGCCAATAAAGCACTCAGTACAGCAACAGTAATAAGAAGCTCCAACAACGTAAACCCGCGAGGCATTTCCCAAATTCCTATGTAAACGGCAAAAGGGCCGTAATTCATCTTGCACAGATGCTATCACCTGCCAAAAATAGGCGGAAAAGTGAAAAGGAAACTACTCGTGATGATTCGAATTTCTCGTTGTAACGGCTACAAAAAAGGATTGAGAGGGATGACATTGATCGAATTACTGGTAGCTGTAGTGATTGTCGGGATCATTGCTGCAGTCGCATACCCCTCTTACACTAATCATGTAATCAAGTCTCATAGGACGGTTGCCTTGAGCGATCTTAGTCGAATTCAGCTAGAGCTAGAGACATCTTATGATGGTGGGTACGACTGGAGTCATATTCTCTCTGGAGGCACATGCACTCTATGTGACTCAGACACAAATAGATTTTCTTTCGATATTGCGAGCTCTGCAAGTACGGCCTATACCATTACAGCAACAGCAAAATCGTCTCTGGGACAAGACGACGACGAGTGCTTGACTGGTTCTAAAACGATTACTTTAACGTCAACAAATGTCGAAGAACCAAGTGATTGCTGGAATTAGGAAGAACACCGAGATGCAAAAAGGCCTGCATTTTAGCAGGCCTTTGTATGTGTGCTTTTCGCTAACGTCTTAGCTGGTTAAATCATCAAAGAACTTTTTCACACCGTTGAAAAAGCCTTCTGATTTAGGCTTGTGCTTTGTCGCCGCTTCACCACCACAAGACTCTTCAAACTCTTTGAGCAGTTCTTTTTGGCGTGAGCTTAGATTTACTGGTGTTTCGACAACCAACTTCACAATAAGATCACCAACACCGCCACCGCGAACGCCTTTCACACCTTTACCACGCATACGGAACATACGACCTGTTTGCGTTTCTGAAGGCACTTTTAGGCTTACGCGACCATCTAGGGTTGGTACTTCAACTTCACCACCTAGAGCTGCCATCGCAAAGCTTACTGGCACTTCACAGTATAGGTTGTTGCCATCACGCTCGAAGATATGGTGCTCTTTCACGTGCACTTGTACATACAAGTCGCCAGCAGGCGCCCCCATTTCTCCCGCTTCACCTTCGCCAGATAGGCGAATACGATCGCCAGTATCAACACCTGCCGGGATCTTAACGTTAAGTGTTTTTGTTTTCTGCTTACGACCTTGACCATGACACTCATTACAAGGGTCTTTAATGATTTTACCTTTGCCGTGACAGGTAGGACAGGTTTGTTGCACTGCGAAGAAGCCCTGGCGCATCTGTACTTGACCATGACCATGACAGGTACCACATGTTTCAGCAGATGAACCTTTCTTCGCGCCACTACCATCACAGGTATCACAGTGTACTAGTGTCGGTACTTCGATCTCCTTCGTTACACCACGAACCGCTTCTTCTAGCGTCAATTCCATGTTGTAACGTAGGTCAGCACCTCGCTGGGCACGGTGGCCACCACCGCCACGACGACCACCACCAAAGATGTCACCGAATACATCGCCAAAGATGTCGCCGAAATCAGCACCGCCGCCGCCAAAGCCGCCGCCACCGAAACCACCGCCGCCTTGTTCAAAAGCAGCATGACCGTATTGGTCGTACGCCGCTTTCTTTTGAGGGTCGGTCAGAACTTCGTACGCTTCTTTTACTTCTTTAAACTTGTCCGCCGCAGAATCATCACCCTGGTTTCGGTCTGGGTGGAATTTCATCGCTAGACGCTTATACGCCTTTTTGATATCGCGCTCTGAGGCATCACGGCTTACGCCTAACACTTCGTAAAAATCACGTTTTGACATGTTCTTCGTCACCAGTTAATTACTACAAACGGCATCGATTCACCGCTTGGTGTTTGTATCGTTCTAGGTAAGTGCACTTGTCTGCAACATACTTAACTAGAAAGACAGCGTTTACAAACAGACGGGCGTAAGAGTTGCCCCAAACGCCCGCACACGAAGTCTTATCGACCCCAGATGGCTATGCAACCATCTGGTTAAGAAATATTATTTCTTGTCGTCTTTAACTTCTTCGAACTCAGCATCTACAACGTCGTCTTCTTTAGACTGTGCACCTGCGTCAGCACCTTGTGCTTGCTGCGCTTGAGCTTGTTGTTGAGCGATTTCCATCAGCTTTTGAGAAGCAGTCATTAGTGCTTGAACTTTAGCATCGATAGCTTCTTTGTCTTCGCCTTTACGTGCTGTTTCTAGCTCAGAAATTGCTGCTTCAATCTTCTCTTTCTCTTCTGCAGGTAGCGCTTCACCAGCTTCTTCTACTTGCTTACGAGTACCGTGAATCATTTGGTCAGCTTGGTTACGTGCAGTTGCTAGCTCTTCGAACTTCTTGTCCGCTTCTTTGTTAGCTTCTGCTTCTTGAACCATTTTCTCGATGTCTTCATCGCTTAGACCGCCAGAAGCTTGGATAGTGATCTTCTGCTCTTTACCAGTCTGCTTGTCTTTCGCAGATACGTGTAGGATACCGTCCGCATCAAGGTCAAACGTAACCTCGATTTGTGGCATACCACGTGGTGCAGGCTGGATGCCTTCTAGGTTAAATTGGCCTAGAGACTTGTTGTACATCGCTTGCTTACGCTCACCTTGTAGAACGTGGATAGTTACCGCGCTCTGGTTGTCTTCCGCTGTAGAGAAAACTTGGTTCGCTTTAGTTGGGATAGTTGTGTTCTTCTCAACTAACTTAGTCATCACGCCACCCATTGTCTCGATACCTAGAGACAGTGGAGTTACGTCTAGTAGTAGTACGTCTTTAACGTCACCAGCAAGTACACCACCTTGAACTGCAGCACCCATTGCTACTGCTTCGTCAGGGTTTACGTCACGGCGCGCTTCTTTACCAAAGAACTCAGCAACTTTCGCTTGAACCATTGGCATACGAGTCTGACCACCAACTAGGATTACGTCAGTGATGTCGTTTACTGATAGGTCAGCGTCAGCTAGAGCTACTTTTAATGGCTCAAGAGAGCGTTGTACTAGGTCTTCAACTAGAGATTCTAGTTTTGCACGAGTCACTTTAATGTTCATGTGCTTAGGACCAGTTGCATCTGCAGTAACGTAAGGTAGGTTTACGTCTGTTTGAGAAGTAGAAGAAAGCTCGATTTTCGCTTTCTCTGCTGCTTCTTTAACACGCTGCATTGCTAGTGGGTCGTTCTTAAGGTTGATGCCTTGCTCTTTGTTGAACTCATCAACCAAGTAGTTGATTAGACGGTTATCAAAGTCTTCACCACCTAGGTGAGTATCACCGTTAGTTGCTAGAACTTCGAATGTTTTCTCGCCTTCAACTTCATCAATTTCGATGATTGAAATATCGAATGTACCACCACCAAGGTCGTATACCGCGATAGTGCGATCGCCGCCCTTCTTATCAAGACCGTAAGCTAGCGCAGCTGCTGTTGGTTCGTTGATGATACGTTTAACTTCTAGACCTGCGATACGGCCAGCATCTTTTGTCGCTTGACGCTGAGCATCGTTAAAGTAAGCAGGTACTGTGATAACTGCGCCAGTTACTTCCTCACCAAGGAAGTCTTCAGCAGTTTTCTTCATTTTCTTAAGAACTTCAGCAGAAACCTGAGGAGCTGCCATTTTTTGGCCTTTCGCTTCTACCCAAGCATCACCGTTGTCAGCCTTAACGATTTTGTAAGGCATGATTTCGATGTCACGCTGAACTTCTTCGTCTTCAAAACGACGACCGATTAGACGCTTAATTGCAAATAGCGTGTTTTCTGGGTTAGTTACTGCTTGACGTTTCGCTGGTTGACCTACTAGCGTCTCACCGTCAGTGTAAGCAATAACCGATGCAGTAGTACGTTCGCCCTCTGCGTTTTCAATTACACGTGGTTTGTCGCCGTCTAATACAGCAACACATGAGTTAGTAGTACCTAAGTCAATACCAATGATTTTACCCATCTGGCTATCTCCGAATAAATTCTATTTTCGTTTGGTTATAACCCCAATGTGGGGGGAGGAGAATCGGGTTTCAACCCTTGCTCACAAACAAAAATAATCAATGTTTGCTTCTCTATGCCACATAGATAAGGGCGGCAAAATGCTTTTCAAGGGCAGAATTAAAAAAAAGCGTCTTTTTTCGAAATTTATGTGTTTCTTTCTGATTAGTTGGGAACTCGTCACACTGCTGTAGCGCAACAAAACGTCATTTCCCAGATAAATTTATTTATGTCCGACTCTTCCTAAATAAAAAACGAGCTCATAAGAGCTCGCTTCAATATTAGGGTTAAAATAAATTATTCAAGGTATTAGGCGTTCGCTTGAGCAGGCTCAGCATCAACACCTTCTTCTTTACCGATCTCACCTTCTGTTTTTGCAACAATGGTGTTCACTGCCGTGTCGCCGACAACGTTAGATGATGTACAGAACATATCATTAATACGGTCGACCGCTGCAATGATTGCTAAACCTTCAGGTGGTAAACCTAGTTGGTGAAGCAAAACGCCTACCATTACCACGCCGCCCCCAGGAACACCGCCAGCACCAATAGATAACAGAAGAATAGTTAAGCCAAGTGTGAAGATGTCTGCGGTGTTAATTGGCTGGCCAAAAGCGTTCGCAACAAACATCGTTGCTAGAGCAATATAGATAGAAACACCAGACATATTCATCGTTGCGCCCAGTGGTACACCGAAGCCAGCAACCGATTTAGAGACCTGAAGCTTTTCTGTCAGTGTGCGCATCGTTACCGGGATAGTCGCGTTTGAGCTCGCGGTAGATAGAGAGAAAAGAATCTGCTCACGAGTTGCACGTAGGAAAGTCTTTGGAGAAGTTCCTGTCGCAATACTCACTGCCATTGGGTAGAAGAAGAAGATCCAGAACACCAACATCGCAACCACCAAAGCCACGTAACCGGCAACGGACATTAATGTATTGGCGTTTAGCGTTGCACCTAGTTGAATCATTAGTGCGAACACACCATATGGTGCAAGACTCATCACTAATCCAACCAATTTCATCATGATTTCATTTGCCATTTTGAATGTGCGAATAGCTGGGCCACCACGAGAATCCAAAGCTTGAATTGCAAGCCCCGTCAAAATTGCCATAAAGATGATTTGCAGCATGTCGCCGCTAGCAAACGCTTGTACAGGATTGCTAGGAACAATGTTAACAACTAAAGAGAAAATGTCCGGCGTCTCTGTCGTTGTCAGCTGTACAGCCTCAGATACCGTTCCTGCTAGATTAGCGCCCGCTCCTGGCTGGAAGATCAAGCCGACAGTCAAAGCCGCCGTAATCGCAATGATGGTGTTAAGAATGTAAAGGGTAAAAGTTTTTCCACCAAGACGACCAAATGCACTGATGTCTTTCAAGTCAACAATGCCGCATACGATTGAAACGTAAACTAAAGGAACAACAAGCAATTTGATCAGTGAGACGAACATGCCGCCAACACCTTCTGCTGCTCCAAGTAGGTATGTATCAAAAATCGCAATACCGCTAAATAAGTACTGAATTGCTGTCCCCAGCACAAGGCCGGCAAACAAGCCTATAAAAATCTTACTAGAAAGCGATTTATCCATTATAAATCTCCGATATGTTGTGTTTACTATTTACATTTTTGTAGTTATATATGCTTACTTTTAAAGCATTAGTCGCAAATCATACACACCGAAGTTACAAAATAAAGTGACAATTTACATTTTTGTTAACGACATTGTTTTAGAAAAAATGACTATATTTACATTCCTATGCAGAACAAATATTCACACAACGAATGATTACAATCACTTATAGCCCTTTCCGTTAATAAACACGCAGCGAGATGAGAGAAAATCTCCTATAGGAAAATAATTAACCAATAGGAAAAAATATGAAGGGGATCAAATTTTCATTTATCGATATACAACGAAGTTCGATGCAGTCATTTATGTTTAAAACAAAAAAGCGCCCATCAAAAATGATGGGCGCTTTTATATTTAAAAAACAGGTAGTTAAAGTTACTTAGCAACCATTACCATTGCCGGACGAATCACACGGCCGTTTAGTTCGTAACCTTTTTGCATAACAAACATAACAGTGTTTGATTCATGATCAGGGCTCTCCTGAATCGACATCGCTTGATGGAACTCTGGATTGAATGCTTCACCTTCAGGGTTGATTGCTTTCAAGCCAAATTTCGCTACAACGTCTACAAACGTTTTATGTGTTAGTTCAACGCCTTCTAGGAACGGCTTCACAGTTTCATTCTCTGTATCTGCCGCTTGAATTGCACGCTCTAGGTTATCAATAACAGGAAGCAGCTCTTCTGCAAACTTGTTCAACGCAAACTTACGTGCTTTATCGATCTCTTGCTCAGTGCGACGACGCATGTTTTCTACTTCAGCTTTAGAACGCAACACCGCATCTTGTTGCTCTTTTACTTTTGCCTCGCTAGACAATAGTGCCGCTTCTAGTTGAGCAATCTTAGCGTCTGTCTCATCACCAAGCTCTTCAAGCTCAGCTTCAACTTCTTGTGCTTCAGCTTCTACTTTTTCAGCCTCTTCGATGATTTGATCAAGCTCTTCTTCTGTAACTTTGTTTTCTTCGTTGCTCATGATATCTCCAGAATTCAACATAATGCCCTTAAAGCCATGCGCGTTTTTGCGGGCTTTAACCACATAAAAATTCGCATATTTAGGTGACTTGCCATTATTATGGGGATGAAGATTCCTGATTCAAGCCTCTTTAATGCGGAAATGCTATGAAAAATCCATGTAACGTGATCGCGATTATCGGAAAACCAAGAGATCAACAAGCAATTCAAACTCATAAAGAGTTGTACCAATGGTTGACCTCTGAGGGCTATAAAGTATTCATTGACGATCGCCTTGCCGCAATACTGGATGATATCCCACAGAGTCAGTTTGCTAGCTTAGTTGAACTAGGAAAAAATGCCGATCTAGCCATTGTGGTTGGTGGCGATGGCAACATGTTAGGTGCGGCAAGAATTTTATCCCGATTTGATGTGCCAGTTATAGGCGTGAACCGTGGAAATTTGGGCTTCTTAACTGACTTGAACCCAGACGACTTCCAAGCGTCTCTGCAAGCGGTACTCGACGGTGATTATATTGAAGAGGAACGTTTTCTTTTAGAGGCGGAAGTACACCGCCACGGACAAATAAAGAGCCATAACGCTGCGCTAAACGAAGCCGTACTTCACCCAGGGCAAATTGCTCATATGATTGAATTTGAAGTGTACATAGATGAAAGCTTCGCCTTCTCTTTACGGGCCGACGGTTTGATTGTCTCCACTCCGACTGGCTCGACGGCATATTCACTTTCTGGCGGCGGCCCAATTCTTTCTCCTAGCTTGAATGCCATTTCACTCGTGCCAATGTTCCCTCATACATTGTCGAGTCGACCTTTGGTGGTTGATGGAAAACGTCGAATTAAATTGGTGGTATCACCAGAAAACCGTGGAACACAAGAAGTTAGCTGTGATGGACAAGTCTCACTTCCAGTTACCCCTGGCGACGAAATTCACATCTATCAAAGTCCAAATGTACTAAAGCTCATCCATCCAAAAGACTACAGCTACTATCACGTCTTACGGAATAAGCTTGGCTGGTCTAGTAAATTGTTCTAACACTTGTTACTCAGGGCAATAACTTCAATAAAAAAGCCAGCAGCTTAATTGCTACTGGCTTTTGGCTTTCTTAGACAAGAAATAGACACAAAGTAGTGAGGCGACACGATATTTGTCATCATTAAAGAGAAGCTTATAAATTTTGATCCTGTGGGCAAACTTTACACAAAAGATAGAAAAGCAAATTCAATGATCTATGTCCGGTGATATTCTCACCATGAATAGAGTATTAACTCTATTTCATACAATCAATAAAGGACATATTATGAAGAAAACCATCATTCTGTCTGTTCTCAGTACATTAGCACTTATTGGCTGCCAATCAGAGGAAACGCAAGTCAACAGTGTGTCCAATGCAAAAGCGGAAGATATCACTAAGACGAAACGGGCCCTAGCTCAACAATTGAGTGAGAATTATGCTGCCATTGAACCCATGCTGAGAAGAGATATTACTCCGCAACAGACTAACGTGTCTGTATCAGCATTTGTTAAGCAAAACCCTAACTCAGAGTTCAGCCGCCAGCTTGTACAAGCTGACACTCAAATTCGTAGCTGGAAAGGTATTTCTGAATACTCTGATCAGTTGTTAGAAGTTCGCTTGGCAAATGAAGCCATGATAACAGCATGGCAAAGTGGCGAGGTCGAGCCATTATTTGCATTTGAACCAAGTGGTGATGATGAGAATTGGCAATACATCGAAGCATTTGATGTGTATGGCAACATCCATCAACTCGATGTTTACCAGCTCCCTGAGGTACCTGTACTTGTCGTTGATAACAATAGCTCTGCAGAGCTAAAAGCAGGCTTGCAAGCTATGCAAGCTGAGATGAAAAAACTCGGTCAACCAGCTTTAGTTCAACCATATATTGCTGATGAACAACGCCAAAATACACCGCTATTGTCAAGTAGCGCAGTGGGCGAAGCGGCTCCAATTCAAACCACGCAGCTGAAAAAGATCCGTCTAGCCGATGACAAAGAACCTTGGATCTCTGGCAAGGCAGAAATCTACGCTATCGTAACGGGCGTCAATCCAAGTCGTGATGAACCTACTCTCGATTTGGTGGAGCTTCCATACTTAGACTACGATAACCAAGATTACTATCCAAATCAGATCATTATTCACTGGTCTCGTTACCGCTGGGGTGCGGCAGACATTGTGCTCATGGAGCAAGATGACGGCACAGACTATAAACAACTGGCAAAACTCCTTGTTCAAGTTGCCGAAGAAGTATTGAAAGCGATTCCAGATCCAGAAGTTCAGGCTTACGCGATTATTCCGCAAATCACGAACAAGATCATCGACACTATCCCCGATGGTGTACTCACGAATGATGATGACTTCGTCGACGTTTACTACACTCTAATGCAAGACACTTCATACGTGGATCACCCAGGTGCAGGTGTGAATGCAGTCGTCACACTAGAACCACTAACGATTAACCCAACTCGTCCGTAACCTGTTCAACTTTAATGAGTCGTTGTAATCACATCGGCTCATTTTTCCCACTTCATCACAAAAAAACAGCCTACAAAGAAAATTTTCCTTACCCGACTTTACTGTATAAAGAAACAGTATATACTGTTCTCTTATACAGTATTGTTCAGTTATACAGGTAAATAAAATGCTGGCTCATCTAAGTGTTAATAATTTTGCGATTGTTAAGTCTTTACAACTCGAGCTTTCTAAGGGCATGACCACCATTACAGGTGAAACAGGCGCGGGTAAATCCATTGCTATTGATGCTTTAGGGCTCTGCTTAGGCGGACGAGCCGATGCCGGCATGGTGCGACAAGGTGAAGAGAAAACCGAAGTTAGCGCCGCTTTTTTATTGGACAACAACTTACATGCAACACGTTGGTTAGAAGATAACGATCTGCTAGATGGCAGTGAGTGTATTTTGCGTCGTATTATCACAAAAGAAGGCCGCTCAAGAGCCTTCATTAATGGCAGCCCTGTTCCACTATCACAGCTCAAATCTCTAGGGCAGCTACTTATCAATATCCATGGGCAGCACGCTCATCATCAATTGATGAAAAGTGAGCACCAAATGGCCATGCTCGACCAATATGCTGGGCATTTAAACCTACTAAAAAGCACACGAAGTGCTTACCAGCATTGGCGTCAGGCGGATAATAACCTCAAGCAGCTAAAAGAAAATAGCCAGCAAAACCAGGCGCAAAAACAGTTGCTTGAATACCAAATCAAAGAACTGAATGAGTTATCGCTAGGTGAAGAAGAATTTGCAGAGCTCGAGCAAGAGCACAAACGACTATCCAACAGTGGTGAACTCGCCACTACCTGTCAGCAAGCCATCGAACTTATTTACGAAGGTGAAGAAGTCAATGCGCTTGGTATTTTGCAATCGGCCAATCACTCCCTAATTCAATTAGCCGAATTAGATGAAAAGCTATCTGAGCTACCTAACATGCTGTCAGAAGCAATGATTCAACTTGAAGAAACGAAGAATGAATTACGCAGCTACTTAGATGGCATCGATGTTGATCCAGCTCGTATGGCTTATGTAGAAGAACGTTTTTCTAAAGTGATGTCTGTAGCTCGTAAACACCACGTAATGCCAGAAGAACTCTACCAGCATCATCAAGATCTTCTGGCCCAAGTAGAAGCGTTAGATTGCTCCGATGAACGTTTAGATGAACTTGCTCAAGAAGTAGAACACAAGTACCAAAGCTTTCTAACACAAGCAGAAAAACTGCACAAATCACGCAGCCGTTACGCAAAAGAACTGAACAAACTGATCACACAAAGCATGCACGAATTGAGCATGGAGAAAGCAGTATTCAGTATCGAAGTTAGCAATGACAACACGCACCCATCGCCGCTTGGCATGGACAGCGTGTGCTTCTTAGTATCGACCAACCCGGGACAACCATTACAACCTATAGCAAAAGTTGCGTCAGGCGGTGAGCTATCACGCATCTCTCTAGCGATCCAAGTGATCACCGCTCAGAAAGTAGATACACCAAGTTTAATCTTCGATGAAGTGGACGTAGGTATTAGTGGCCCAACAGCTGCCGTAGTGGGCAAAATGCTACGCAAGCTTGGCGAATCAACTCAGGTATTGTGTGTCACTCACCTCCCTCAAGTTGCCGGATGCGGCCATCAACAAATGTTTGTAGCTAAGCAAACCAAAGCAGGCCAAACCGAAACCCAAATGCACGCATTAGATGAACAACAACGTGTGGCAGAATTAGCTCGCTTACTTGGGGGTAGTCAAATAACCGACTCAACGTTGGCAAACGCAAAAGAACTGCTTATCGCCGCTTAATAAATCGACAAGGGATGAGAAATGGATATCAGAGCAATACACAAAACCAACTGCTTAGATCTCATCCCTATTTTTATTGAGTTAGAACATTACTACTTCAAAGAAAAAGCTTCATCAAAACACGATCTGGTCCATTATCTAAAGAACCAAGTTTTCTCTGAACATTCTGGCGTTCATATCATTGCGGTTTACGATAATGATGACGTCGTAGGCTTTGCATCTTATACCATCATGTTCCCTGCCCCAAAACTCTCAGGGCAGATGTACTTAAAAGATCTGTTCGTATCTTCGAAGGTTCGAGGAAAAGGGGTTGGTCTCAAGTTAATGAAGTATCTGGCATCTTTGGCGATCAAGTGTAGATGCCAAAGGTTGGACTGGACAGCTGAAAGTAGTAACCCTACCGCAGGTCAGTTTTACCGCTCAATTGGTGCAACACTAATTCATGAAAAAGAGTATTATCGTTTTTCAGGTGATGCATTACGCGAATTCGCCAAAACCGACTAACGAGTCACTAGGCTTTGCTCACCGCTGAAAGCGTCCATCACCCTACTTCCGATTGAAATTTGCTCTTCGTCACCTAACTAATACGTCATGTGGTGACATTTACCGCCTAATATCGGTGAATAAATGCAACTCAACTCAAAATTCGTTGTCAGATTGTCTACCATACGACGCATAGCTTTTTACATCTGCGTCGAGCTTGTTTATTATCAGCGCAGTATTTTAAAGGTTACTAAGAAATTATTATGCAATTAAAGAAGTGGTTAGTTGCCGTACCATTAGCAATGACATTGCTGACAGGATGTTCGGTATTGGAAAGACTGGTTTATCGTATTGATATCAACCAAGGCAACTATGTAGAACAAAGTGCGGTTGATAAATTAAAGTTTGGGATGACTAAAGCACAGGTTCGCTTCGTATTAGGGTCGCCAATGCTTATTGAAAACGGCTATCCAAACACTTGGTATTACATCTATCATCATACTCCTGGCCATGGCGAACCAGTACAGAAAGATCTGATTGTAAACTTTAATGACCAAGGCACACTCGCAGACATCAGTGGTGACTTTCCAAAAAGTGACGCATTTTACGAGCAAATTCAGTAAACTGACTTTTGCAAAAAAACCTCCCGTTTGGGAGGTTTTTTATTATATAGAAATCACGTTAGTCAAACTTTGAGTAACTCACATGAGCTATTGGGTTTATATTAATCCTGCTTATTTTTACGTACAGTACTAGGCTTGCCACCTGTGACTGGGTCTGCACTTCCCTCGGCTTTAGCCTGCTCCGCCCTTTTACGGCGAATCTCTTTCGGATCGGCGAGTAACGGACGATAAATCTCTATTCGGTCTCGATCTCGAACGGTCGCATCCAACTTCACGTTACGACTAAACACACCCACTTTGTTCTTGGACAAATCAATTTCAGGGTACAACTCCAATACACCGGATTGTCGAATGATCTCTTCTACCGTTGCGTGATTATTTACCACTAAGTTAAATACACGCTGTTCATGAGGAAGAGCATAGACAACCTCAACGTGAATCATATCTGACTCAATACTCATAACACTCGTAGACCTGTTTTGCGCGTTTAGTAAATGCATTTACCATATTACTAGTAAGCTCGTTAAAAATCTTACCGAAGGCCATCTCAATCATTTTACTTGAGAATTCAAACTCAAGCTTTAGTTCAACCTTGCAAGCTTGCTCATCTAGCGCGGTAAAAATCCAACCACCACGCAACGTCTTAAACGGGCCATCCACCAAGTTCATCATAATTGCCTGACCGGGGATCAACTCATTTGAAGTCGTAAACGTTTTGCTGATTCCAGCCTTCGCCACATCGACAGAAGCCACCATACCATTCCCCGAAGACTCAATGATTCTAGAGCCCGAGCAACCAGGCAGAAATTCAGGGTATTTAGCAACATCATTAACCAGATTGAACATCTGTTCGGCGCTAAAAGACACAAGCGCAGAACGGCTGACTTGCTTCATACATACTCCTATCGATACATGTACAGATTTAAAGCTACTCGCCAATTTTACTTTTATTCCACGATTGCGCAAATAAAAGGATTTCCTATCCGATATCCAACCCGTATAATGACGCTATTATGGCAAAGAAAAAAACGAAACAAAAAGCGGGTAGCAATACTATCGCGCTGAATAAAAAAGCTCGCCACGAGTATTTCATCGATGATGAAATCGAAGCTGGCTTGGAGCTCCAAGGTTGGGAAGTGAAAGCCCTTCGCCAAGGTAAAGCCAATATTTCTGAAAGTTACGTATTTATGCGTGACGGTGAAGCCTTTGTGAGTGGCATGACAATCACTCCTTTAAATCAGGCATCGACACACGTTGTGGCGAACCCTACACGTGTGCGTAAACTACTAATGAGTCGTCGTGAGCTGGATAACCTATTCGGACGTGTAAACCGTGAAGGTATGACATTAACGGCCCTCTCACTGTACTGGTCTCGCTCTTGGGTGAAACTAAAAATTGGCGTAGCAAAAGGTAAAAAGCTGCACGATAAACGTACGGATCTAAAAGAAAAAGACTGGGCAAGAGAAAAAGCACGCGTAATGAAGAGCGCACTGCGTTAATCTTGACCACTTAAACGCATAGTACTGGACAGCCAATGCTTTTCTGTTACTATGCGAATATTACCTGGGGCTGATTTAGGATTCGACGGGAATTCAGAAGTCTGAGGTGCATGCCGAGGTGCGGTAGGCCTCGTTAACAAACCGCAAAAAAATAGTCGCAAACGACGAAAACTACGCACTAGCAGCTTAATAACCTGCTAAGAGCTCTCTCGCCCTAGCTTCCGCACGTAAGACGGGGAATAACGAGGGATCAAACCCAAACGCGCTAGCCCGGATTCTCCCGCCTGAGAGATGAACGGCGAATTTTAATTCAGGCTAGTCATTCATTAGCGTGTCGGTTCGCAGGTGGGTGGCGAAATTAAAGATCGACTAAGCATGTAGTACCAATGATGAACGGTTTTCGGACGCGGGTTCAACTCCCGCCAGCTCCACCAAACGTTTGGAAAAGGCCACCTTCGGGTGGCCTTTTTTGTATCAACTAAAATAGTCTCTTTTTTCAAACATTCATGCTTTCTGAAATCTTACTACATAGATTACCGCATACCTTTGGCCCATGTAGGTTTACAAACTCGTTGAGTATTAATCAGTAAACAAGAAGTTCATAAGTACTAATCAAAAAGGCAGAAAGCATGGTACTAAAAGCCCTGCAACTTAAAAGTCTTCTGCTTACCTATCCTTTCTAAGAGATAACTAGATCTAAGTCTAAAGTCTATACTCATCTCCCTCGATGAATTGATTGATGTATTCATTGTTAGTCCCTACTCGCTTGTTTCATTACAACTCTATAGATGTAATGACTACAAACAGTAGTTACAAAAAATAATGTAACTCTAATCACAAAGTTAACCTTAGATATTGAACAGAAACACAACATATATAGATTTTTAAATTTCAAAATGAAAATATTGTTGTGAAAAATTAAGTTGCTGGAATTATTACAGTCATATTAGTGAGCATTGTAATGAATTTTGAAGAAAGTAAATTGAATGACGAACACGTTAATCAATACACACCGCAAATCAATGGTGTGTTAACAAAGAAAGGAAAACCACTTAGTAGCCTAAAGGTTAGCCTTAGTATTGGTTTAAGCATGTCAGGGAAATCAATAGACTTATCAACATTCACAGACAGTACTGGTCGCTTTGAGTTTTCTCCAGTCTATGAAAATAAAGACGTCATAAGCACTCCTCTCATTGATCGCTATGTAACTATTGTTTTAGTCGCAGAACTCAGCAATGATGAAAGTACTATTATTTGGGAAGGAAGCTTTGATGGTTATAAAATAGAGGATTACGTAAAAAATAACATGGCTAACCTTGCTTGTGACACTGAGAACCCTCTTAAGTACTTTGCTTTTTCAATTGATGATGAAGAAAACGATGACTACTACGTAAACAGCCAATGTAACTTATTTGGTTATATAGACTCTGACTTGTATGGAAATTAAATAATGCACTCATGATGAAACTCCAGTTCCTATGTCTCCTCTTTGGCCATTCATTCACGGGGGCATTGAGTATCGGTTAGAAGGAGGTTCTGGTATCGACTTCCACGCTCATGGACTAGGAAAAAATCTGTTCTGGGTTATGTCAATAACGCTACAAGTAATGAGTGATCGGCACTACAATCTAAGCCTTAAACTTATCTAGAACGCAACGTATTTCTTGACTTCAACAATAGATATAACGCTCGGATGACTGATGGTTGGGTAAGTAAAATAGTCTCTTCAACTTTGACTTTACTAAGAATTTCAGGTCTGGGTCATATAATACAACAGATGCGACCGTAGGCCTTGCTACTTGGGTTCAATTAGCTAATTTCAGAGCTAAAAAATGAACGTAAAGAACACGTTCTCGGTATTATAGGCCACATAAATGTAATGTCAGACAATGCGGAAATTAACCTATCTAATATTACTTGCAGAGCAATAAAGCTTTGTTTTTCAAGGTTAGTAAAAAGGCTAGACAGTCATGCTAGCAATGTATTAAATACCCTGGAGTAACAATAAAATAAATTAGCCATCGTTTTATATATACGCTTCATCGGCCTTAAATTATTTGAGTGATAAATAATAAAAGTGCGAAGCTATTCTGCTTCGCAATTTTATTGAGTCCAGCACGGCTAACTATATTAGAAGCGATACTCTACACCTAGTGATGCTTGGTTAAAGTCTGTTTCCGTGTTTGCACCGTTCGCGACATTCTCCGCATTGAGTTCTACGTCGTACCACATATATTCTGCGTTAACTAAGAAGTTATCAGTAACTTTAAAACCCACACCGGCACCAGCGAATACACCTTCATCATCTTTGTTGCCTTGGAAGCCCGCAACGTTGTAATCCGTCGAGTACCACATTTGACCTCCTTTTGCGTAAAGGTCGACACGATCAGCAATGGGAGCGGTAACTTTTAGAGCCGCTGTATAGCCGTCCGTTTCGGCATTTGCTAGGTTATTACCATAGCTACCGAAATCAATGTAACCACCTTCCAACGCTAAGTAAGGATTAAAACGGTAACCAACTAAACCTTGAATAACATCGCTGTCATCATCAAAGTCATCTTGTCCATCAACTTTTAAGTAACCGTAGTTGGCGCCAACATATACACCATGATCGTTGGAGTCCGCAGCATGTGATAAAGTACTAAACGTTGCTAAAGAAAAAAGGCTAATCAAAGTAACAACATTGCTTTTCATTTCGTTCTCCTAATATAAGTTCCATTGAAGGTTCGAATAGTAAAGAGCAAATGCAATGCCAACTTTAAATTAATGAAAAATATATTTAATTTTATAGAATACTGACAATACTCTAAAGATCGCCGAACAAAAATAGAAAAAAAGAGCTGTCTGTTTACTTTATATAAACAATACTAAATTGAGGTTAATCGCTGATGTGAAAAAGATTCTTGTTAATTTGTAGATTTTTCAAAGAAATTAAATAAACATCTAAAATACTCTTGTAGATTAATCAGTCAAAAAAATGCTTAGCTAGTTTTTATAAGAAAGGAAGCTAATCACACATACGTTGCATCTTACTTTGCTTCAAGCCGTGAATATTCTACTCTTTGCCTAAGCAGAGTTTAATGGAACTGAAGTATGTTAAAAGGCAGTGAATACCCTTCTATTCGAGCATTAAGGACGTTTGTCGCGGTCTCTAATTACCTCAGTTTCTCTAAAGCAGCGGATGCCCTATGTATTACGCAAAGCGCAGTAAGCAAACAAATCGCATCGCTGGAGCAATTGGTGGGTTTACCTTTAATACAAAGATGGGCGAGTGGTATTGAGTTAACCGAAGAAGGCAAGCGTTATCTGCCGCAAGTCACAGAAGCTTTGGAGCTTATTCAGCATGCAACTGCCAACTTAATCCAGTCAGATTCAAAGCAAGAATTACTCACCGTGGACGTAACCCCTTCTTTTGCCAGTCTTTGGTTGATACCTAATATTGATGACTTCCACCAGCAACATCCTAACATCCGAGTAAGAGTCTGTACTGGGGATGGGAACGTCAAAGATTCGAGCAACGAAAGTGACTTACATATTCGCTGCCTTCCATTATCCACGCATTATGAATACAGCCACTTACTATGCGAAGAAATACTACTATTGGTCGGTACTAACGCTCCTGCACTCAAGAATGTGCACGCTGTTAGCGACTATCCGCTGATACCTCAAATCACTCGTCCTCAGTTGTGGGAGCAATTTAAGGCGGCACATGCAGTAGAATCAACCGTTACCTATCACTCTGTAGGCTTTGAACATTTTTACCTAGCTTACGAAGCCGTCAAAATGGGAAAAGGACTCGCCTTACTTCCTGATTTTATGGCGCAGAATTCTATTTTAAGAGGGGATATCCAACATATTCTCAACCTAACTTTACAGAGTGGTTATGGTTATTACGTGATGATCCCGAATTATCGCCTATCGGCTAAGAAAGTGGCGGCGTTTTACGAATGGTTGAAGAGCAAACTAAGCTAATATTGTTTTCTTGAAATGCTTTTGGTAAACCAAAACAACTCAAAGACTTCAGTATCTGTCTGCTCCAAATTGTGGCATTCTCATTAACACTGTTTCAAAAGGATAAATGGATTGAAAGATATGGACAGCAATTCGCCCAAACTCTCATTACGTACCATTGAGCCAACGGATTACCCTGAGCTTGCAGAACTAATGGACTTAGTGTTTCCTGATGTTGGCGGCTCATGGCCACGGCTGACTATTATGGATCTCATTCATCAGTTTCCTGATGGCCAAATCTGTATTGAAGATAACGGCAAAATAGTCGGTGCAGCATTGACCATTAAAGTGGACTACAACCGCTTTTCTCTTCCTCATCTATATACCGACATCATTACCGAAAACAACGTCATACAGAATCAAGTAACCGGTGATGCAATGTATGGTCTCGATGTATTTGTCCACCCGGACTATCGAGGGCTACGTTTAGGTCGACGTTTGTATGATGCGCGTAAAGAGCTTTGCCGGAGTAAGAACTTCAAAGCAATTTTAGCCGGTGGCCGCATCCCGAATTACCACAAATATGCTGACGAATTGAGCGTGGCTGAATACATCGACAAGATAAAACGCCGTGAGCTTCACGATCCTATTTTGTCTTTTCAGCTTGCAAATGACTTCGATGTAAAGCGTATTATGCGTGGTTACTTGCCAGAGGATAGTGCTTCTAAAGGCTACGCAACTCTACTGGAGTGGGATAACTTTTTCTACGAAGAGGATATTCAATCCGTCCATGATGTAGAAAAAACGCTGATTCGTATTGGTGTTGTGCAGTGGCAAATGCGCGCCATGAATGACTTAGAGGACTTGCTCGATCAGGCTGAGTTCTTCATTTCTTCTCTTGCGAACTACAAAGCCGATTTCGCCCTATTCCCTGAATTCTTTAACGCGCCGCTGATGGGATTGCAAAACGACCAAAATTCCGTCGAAGCAATTCGCTTTTTGGCTAGCTTTACAGAAGAGATCAAAAACCGCTTCTCGCAAATGGCAGTCACCTACAACATCAACATTATTGCTGGCAGTATGCCCGTCATCGAGGATGGCAAGTTGTATAATGTGGCCTACTTGCTGCAACGAGATGGTGAAATAAACGCTCAATATAAGATCCACATCACGCCCCATGAGCAAAAAGACTGGGTGATCGACGGTGGTGACAATGTTCAAGTGTTCGAAACCGATGCAGGCAAAGTCGGCATACTGATTTGTTATGACAGCGAGTTCCCAGAGTTGGGAAGAATGCTCGCCGAGCAAGGCGCACAAATTGTGTTCGTTCCTTTCTGGACAGACACAAAAAATGGCTACCAACGAGTACGAATCTGTTCCCAATCACGAGCCATCGAAAACGAATGCTACGTTGCAATTGGGGGCAGTGTCGGCAACTTACCTCGTGTTGATAATGTCGATATCCAGTACGCACAATCTGCCGTATTCTCACCGTCGGATATCTATTTCCCACACGATGCGACCTTGACAGAAGCAAGCGCCAACACCGAAATGATAATCTTCGCTGATGTTGATTTGACTAAGTTGAAACAGCTTAATACCGAAGGCTCTGTCACCAACTTACGTCATCGCCGCCTTGATTTGTATGGCGCATTCACCAAAGCCAAAGAGTCATAAGGATCTCCCTAGTTCGCCGCTACCAAAGAGCGTGGCGGCGAGTAAAGCCAGCTGCAGGTTGATTCTGCGCAATTATCAGAGGCATGTCAGTTTTTCTCAACGGTGAGAAACAAGAATTGACCCAATAGGACATTCGGAGTATCACTCCAACTTCGTTCCGCTTTTATTAGGGGAAAGCTTTTGGAACATATTAACGAACTTCTCATGTCAATGAAGCCTTTGCTCGAGCAATATGGCTACGTTGCTCTGATTGTCAGTATATTTCTAGAAGGGATAGGTATCCCGATGCCTGGTCAATCACTGATGATCGCGGCATCTTTGCTCTCGTCAGAACAAGTCATGAACCTAAGTATGGTAATGATGGTATCGTGGCTGAGCTGCTTTTTTGGTAATACCTGTGGCTACTTAATCGGTTATTACTTTGAGGGGTGGTTAGATAAAAAAGGCTACATTTCCGGCCCGAAGATGCAAACGCTTCAATTGACTATCCAGAAATACGGCCCTACGTGCTTGGTGGTCAGCCGCTTTATTGAAGGAATGAAGCAATTTATGCCTCTTGCATGCGGTATCGCGAAAATGCCACGTAGAGAGTTTTTGCTCGGTAACGCCCTCGCGGCGACGGTTTGGGTATTGGTATTCAGCTTGTTAACTCACTTTGCATTTGAACATTTAAGCGTGTTGAGCAACCTGTACACCGAATACAAATATCTGGTATGGGCATTTGCTGCTGTCTTATTTACGTGGATGGTTTTAGGTATTGTTAAACGCAAAAAAGCCAAATCAATGCAATAACAACAGTCTCTTCATTAGCGCATAACTAAAGCTCGTGGTATCAGTGAGATACGCAACACGAGCTTTTATCTTTTTCTGTACGTGTAAAATTTAAACAGCCATTTAGACGTCTAGACGTTGACAATGTAGAAGTGTGATATTAGTCTGCTCTTCTCTCTTATCATTAACATTGTCGTTTACATGTCCGGTTCCCAACAAACTACTAAAACAGTTGCACCGTCTGCGGTCGCACTGATCCCATTAATTGTATTCCTTGCGCTATTTATTGGCGTAGGCACATACTTATCTTTGCAAGGCGTGGAATTTGCCTTCTACCAGCTGCCTGCACCCATCGCGGTGTTACCAGCCATCATCATTGCGTTTCTTTTAAGTAAAGAGAAACTTAACCGCTCAATCGAACACTTCATGCGTGGTGTTGGCCACCCAGACATCATCGCAATGTGTATGATCTATCTGCTTGCAGGTGCCTTTGCTGCGGTAGCAAAAGCCTCTGGCGGTGTTGATGCAACAGTGAACCTTGGTTTATCCGCTATTCCAACCAGCATGATTTTACCGGGCATTTTTCTGATTTCTGCTTTTATCGCAACAGCAATGGGGACTTCGATGGGTACCATCGCAGCCGTTGCCCCCGTAGCGTTGGGTATTGCTGAATCAGCAGGAATGAGCTTACCGTTAACCGCAGGCGTTGTACTGAGCGGCGCTATGTTTGGTGATAACCTTTCTATCATCTCTGACACCACCATCGCGGCGACACGCTCTCAAGGTTGTGAGATGAAAGACAAGTTTAAAGAGAACATTCGTATTGCTTTACCTGCGGCGTTGATCGCGATTGCAGTGTTCGCTTTCAACAGTACTGCGACTCAAGTGCCTGCAACTGGCGATATTGAGTGGCTAAAAGTCTTGCCGTACATCACTATTTTGATCCTAGCGGTATCTGGTGTGAATGTGTTTGTGGTTCTGTCGATTGGCATTCTTTTGGCTGGCGGCGTGAGCTTGGCATCGATTGACAATTACGGACTAACTAATCTAGCCCAAGACGTATACAAAGGCTTTGGTAACATGCAAGAGATCTTCTTGTTATCCATGCTGATTGGTGGCTTGAGTGAACTGATGCGTCGCCAAGGTGGTCTTGCTTTTCTAACAAATTTCGTTAGTAGCCTTATCCACGCGTTTGGCTCTAGTCACTCTAAGCATGCGAACAGTCGTGCAAGCGAGCTAGGTATTGCAGGTTTGGTATCAATGGTCAATGGCTGTACGGCAAACAACACCGTAGCCATCATTATATCGGGCAGCGTTGCTCGCCAACTGGCGGAAGAGAATAATGTCTCTCCTCGCCGCTCAGCAAGCTTGTTAGACATTTTCTCATGCGTGGTGCAAGGCGTGTTGCCTTACGGTGCTCAAGTACTACTGCTAGGTTCCGTGTTCAACCTCTCGCCACTTGAAGTAGTTGCCAATTCTTACTACTGTTTTGCATTAGCGATAGCGGCTGTTGTCGCGGTGTTTATCAAACATCCCGCTCGTCAACCTGTAGCGCAAACTGAGAACTAACGACAAATACCGAAAAGGCTCCGATGGAGCCTTTTTACTTTCCTTTCTTCTTTTTTTCTTTTCCGCGAGCAGATTTACTTCAAAGCTGAACGCAAACTTTGCGCACTGCGTAAAGGAATCGCAAAGCGATGCGCCACATCGCGTAGAGCTTCCACCTGAGCCGCGTTACTGATTGCTAATTCGCCTGCCACATCGAAGTGGTTATTCTCAAACCCCACTCTAACATCGAATCCAAGTAACATCGCACTCGCTAAACAGTCTTGCTCTCGCGCACCAAAAGCACAAATGGCACATCGAATTTCTTCCTCGTCAAAACGCGCCAAATTCAAACCTCGTAAATCCCATGGCGAAGACTGTTGAGTTTGGTGATAACGCCCTAACACCACTAATGCATGCTGATACGTTTTAGGTAACACGCCCGCATCGCGTAGTTGGAAATAACGTTCAATGTCGGTTGTATCGTAGAGAATAATTTGGCTCACGATGCTGTTCTCTGCCAACCAATGGAAAAAGACATGCCCTTCTTTTTCACTTGCGCGATCGGGGATTAACTCCCTCAATGCGAAAGAAGCCGCTTCAGGTTTCACAGCTTTGACTAACGCCCTCTGTTGTGGCGGAGAATATAAACCCACAGCTTCTGTGGTGAGCTGAACCATCATGGTTTCTCCCACCGCTTCTTTCACGGCATGGTAAATTGCCATGTTGTCGTCGATGTCTAATGAATGACATCCGTTGGCATCTCTAGCATGCAAATGGATCATGGCAGCCCCTGCCGTTTGACAAGCGATAGCCTCTGCAACCAGTTCGTCTTTTGTCATAGGTAAGTTGGCGTGATCGTGCTTAGTTTTTCTAGCACCGTTTGGGGCCACGATAATGGCGATAGGTTCTCGCAAATATTGGTTTGCTACTTCCATGTCTCCGCCACCTCTTTTAACGTTAATGAGAGTTTACCGACTAGTTCATCAATATGATGAGACTGAATAATGAATGGCGGTGCGAGCAAAATATGGTGCCCATTAACGCCATCAATCGTTCCGCCCATTGGGTAGCACATTAAGCCATTTTCCATTGCTCGCTGTTTGATGCGTTTGTCTGCCAATGTGGCTTTACTCAGAGGCGCCTTGCTTTCTTTATCCGCCACCAGCTCAATGCCAAAAAACAAGCCTTTACCACGAATGTCGCCAATGTACGGTAAATGGGCCAATGCAGAAGTAAGCTCATTACGCAGCAAAGCACTTTGCTGATTCACCGCCGTTAATAAATCATCTTGGAAGATGGTTTCAATTGTTGCCACGGCAGCAGCGCACGCCACAGGGTGCGCCATAAAGGTATGACCGTGTTGGAAAAAACCGCTTCCATCAGCAATAGCTTGATAGACTCGATCATTCGCAACCACCGCGCCAATAGGTTGATAGCCCGCACCAAGCCCTTTAGCCATACACACCAGATCGGGTTCTGCCTCTTCTTGCTCAAACGCAAAAAAACTGCCACTGCGTCCAACGCCACACATGACTTCATCCAAGATCAATAACACATCGTATTGGTCGCATATTTCGCGAATACGCTTGAAGTAACCTTGTGTGGCAGGCACAGCTCCAGCGGTGGCTCCCACAATGGGCTCAGCGACAAAAGCCATGACATTATCAGCCCCCAACTCAAGAATTTTTGCCTCTAGCTCATTCGCCGCTCGCAATGAGTAATCCAATTCCGACTCATGACTCTGCTGATAACGATAAGCATAGCAAGGGGCGATATGATGGCTCGGGTGTAAGATGGGTTTGAACGGTTCACGTCGCCATTCATTACCTCCGACAGCCAGAGCCCCCAAGGTATTACCGTGATAACTTTGCTGACGCGCGATGAATTGCTTTTTCTCTGGCTTACCTGATTCCACGAAATACTGCCGCGCCATTTTTAGTGCCGACTCCACCGCTTCTGATCCTCCACTGACTAAATACACATGGTTGAACTGTTCAGGCATGTACTGACAAATCAATTCTGCTAGGCGCTCACTGTTGTCACTAGTAAAAAATCCAGTATGAGCAAATGGCACTCGCTCGATCTGTTCCAACATGGCTTTTTTAACGGCGTGATGACTGTGGCCAAGGTTTGATACCGCAGCACCACCACAAGCATCGAGATACTGCTTTCCATGCTTATCGAATAGATAAACACCTTCACCTCTATCGATGATTGGTAGCGTGGCATGGCAATGACGGTGAAATACGTAAGACATTTGAGTCCCTTCCAATGTGTAATACTTGCACACATCATCAGGAACAAACCCAAACGTGACAAGAGAATAAATCTCACCCTCTATGAGCTTTTGGAATGCCACAAACCAAAAACACCAAAACCCTTGATATTTAAACAATAAAATAAAAATAGGCCAGCTTTTTTAAAGGCTGGCCTATGGGTAACCCAAAGCTAAAAACAGAATCGTTTTACGAGTTTAGTGCCTGTTCTAAATCGGCTAGAATATCGTCAATATGTTCAATACCCACCGATAAACGAATCATCTCTGGAGACACACCAGCTTGTTTTTGTTCTGCTTCGCTCAATTGACGATGAGTCGTCGATGCAGGATGACAAGCCAATGATTTTGCATCGCCAATGTTCACCAAACGCTTAAAGATTTTCAAAGCATCATAAAAACGCACACCAGCGTCATAACCATCTTTTAAACCAAACGACAAAATCGCAGAAGGCTTACCTTTCATGTATTTTTCGGCGAGATGGAAGTGTTCAGAACTTGGCAATCCGGCATAACTTACCCAACTGACTTTGTCATTCTGTTCCAAGAATTCAGCCACTTTGAGTGTGTTCTCGGTATGGCGCTCCATACGCAGCGGTAACGTTTCTAGCCCTTGCATAAGCATAAATGCATTCATCGGTGATAATGCGGCTCCGGTATTACGCAGTGGTACGGTACGCGCACGCCCGATAAATGCCGCCTCACCAAACGCTTCGGTATACACCACGCCGTGGTAAGAAGGTTCTGGTTGGTTGAAAACAGGAAAGCGGTCTTTGTGCTGCGCCCAAGGGAATTTACCTGAATCCACAATCACGCCACCCAATGTGGTGCCATGCCCACCAACGTATTTAGTGAGAGAGTGAACTACGATATCCGCACCGAACTCGATGGGTTTGCACAGCACTGGCGTCGCGACGGTGTTATCCACAATCACAGGCACGCCTTGTGCGTGAGCAAGCTCCGCCACACGTTCTAAATCGATGATATTACCTGCAGGGTTACCAATGCTCTCGCAGTACACCGCTTTGGTATTTTCATCAATTAATTCGGCCAAACTTTCTGGCTTGTCATCTTTAGCAAACTTCACCTGAATACCCTGATTTGGCAGCATGTGCGCAAACAAGGTATAAGTACCGCCATAAAGTTGCGGCGTAGAAACGATGTTATCGCCCGCTTGCGCTAAGGTCAGAATCGCATAGTTAATCGCTGCACTCCCCGCACTCACGACCAATCCAGCAATGCCGCCTTCTAACGCCGCCATGCGTTTTTCCAGAACATCGTTAGTCGGATTCATGATGCGAGTGTAGATATTCCCCGGCACTTCCAAGTTAAACAGATCAGCGCCGTGCTGCGCGTTGTCAAACTCGTACGCGACTGTTTGATAAATCGGTGTCGCGACAGATTTGGTGGTCGGGTCAGTTTCGTAACCAAAATGGATGGATAGCGTTTCGTCTTTCATGTTCTTCCCTGTTTTTCATCACTCAAATAGCGGCAAGCAAAGCACTTACCTTGCTTATAAAACTTATATTGCCCAATTTTTCAACAAATAACGTAGGGATGAATCACAGAGATAAAACGCTAATTCAACTGTCCAAGTAACCAGTGACGAAACGTTTCTGTCGCATTCGTACGTGTGTTCATGATCAAGTAATACCCTGCATTGGCAGGAATCGGTTTGAATGGAGAAACCAAACGCTCTGTCGTCAATTCATCCTCAATCAATGCCATTCGAGCCATCGCAATCCCAACGCCAGCTTCGGCTGCAGACATCGCCATATCCGTTCGATTAAAAAAGTGTCCGACATCGGTTTTAAAATCCAACCCCATCGCTGACGCCCAATATAGCCACTCATAGTCACGCGTCGCTTTTTCCCATGGCATCGCATCGTGTAGTAGCGTCGCCTCTTGCCATTGCTTCACTGGCATTGAGTTTTTTTGCTCACCAAACAACGTTTTTAGCCAGCCATGATCCTCAAGGTATTTTGGACTCATCACCGGTAGCAGATGCTCATCCAAAATCAGCTCCGCGTTAGCATTTCTATAAGGATGAAGACCATAGTCAATTGCGGCGTCATAGTCTTTTATCTCACTATTTACCAGCGCACCTTCCGCAAAGATTTGTACTTGGATATCCGGATTATCATGATGGAAGCTTTCGAGCTTTGGGACTAACCATTTGAAAGCAAAAGAAGGCGTCAACTTCAAACGAATTTCATTGGTTTGCTTTTCTACTTTGAGCTCATCAAGCAATTTGCTCAGTTCCGAAAAGTGAAACTGCGTCGCTTGGTGTAACTGAGTGCCTTTTACGGTTAAACGAATACCGCGAGAGTGGCGTTCAAATAAAGTAAAACCTAATAACGCCTCCAAATGAATAATTTGTTGGCTTATGGCACCAGTGGTGAGGTGTAAATGTCTTGCAGCACCAGTAAAGCTGTTGTACTCCGCGACTTGGCTAAATAAACACAAACCACTTATCAGATTACTTTTCATCCTTGAGCCTATAATTTTTCTAAACGCTGTGTGTAATTTATATCGATTGTTAACAAAAGGTAAAGAAAAGAAACTGAGCACTCTGATAAATGTGTGGAGTGCATCAATGGAAGTCATCGTATTAGGCAGCGGCGTTATCGGCTTAACCTCTGCTTGGTATTTATCTCAAGCAGGCTATCAAGTTACCGTCATTGACCGCCAAGCAAGCAGTGCCATGGAAACGAGCTTCGCCAATGCCGGGCAGATCTCATATGGCTATTCTTCGCCTTGGGCTGCGCCTGGTGTTCCTGTTAAAGCCATTAAGTGGTTAATGGAGGAGCATGCTCCACTTAAAATCAAACCCACTCTGAATGCCGACATGATCCGCTGGGCAAGTAAAATGGTCGCGAACTGCACCCTACCTCGCTATCAAGTTAACAAGGCTCGCATGCTTTCGATCGCCAACCACAGCCGTATTTGCTTAGAACAGTTACGCCAAGAACACGCCATTGAGTATCAAGGACGTCAGTTTGGGACCTTGCAAGTATTCCGAACACATCAACAGCTGCAAGCCATTGAAAAGGACATGCAGCTCCTTGAACAAAGCGGAACCCGATTTAAGCTAATGGACGTCGAACAATGTATTGAACAAGAGCCAGGGCTTGCACTTGTGAAAGACAAACTGGTTGGTGGCTTGCATCTACCTGATGACGAAACGGGCGATTGCCATCAATTTTGCCAACAACTAACGGAGCTTGCTAAGGCACACGGTGTCCGATTTGAGTTCGATACTGAAGTAAGCAATTGGGTTACAGTAGGCAAAAAGATCATAGGTGTCCAAACGAACCGAGGACAATTTAAAGCAGACCAATATGTGGTGGCCTCTGGCAGCTACTCTACAGCGCTACTCAAGCAACTCGATATTGATATTCCGGTCTACCCTGTCAAAGGCTATTCACTCACCATCCCGATGGAAGATGAACACTTCTCTCCTCGATCTACTGTGATGGATGAAACCTATAAAGTCGCTATGACTCGATTTGATGACCGAATTCGCGTAGCTGGCACCGCAGAATTAGCAGGGTTTGATGCTTCCCTTCCACAAAAGCGCAAAAACACTATCGAAATGGTCATCCGTGATCTTTTTCCTCGTTGTGGTGACTTCAGCCAAGCTGAGTTTTGGAGCGGCTTTAGGCCAATGACGCCTGATGGCACACCAATTATCGGCGCGACTAAATACGATAACCTTTTTACTAACACCGGACACGGAACTCTGGGCTGGACGATGGCTTGTGGTTCAGGTCAATTGCTAGCAAGCGTAATGAAAGGTGAAAAAGCAAAAGTGATGGATAATGCGGAACTTAACCTTTGTCGTTACGCCTGAGCACATGACTGAACAAAAAACAGACAGACACTTACTCCACAAAATGCATAACCATTGGCATTTTTAACTCATCAAAATCGCAGTACATCTAAATGACAATGTGCTGCATAATTAATCATCAGGCAAATCTTCTACCTAAAAGGAGCAAATAAGCAACAAGAACCAAATTTTAACAACTACTCTCCATTCTGTGTTCATCATCACGCTACAAAGGATTTGTAGCTAAAAAAGTTAACAATTGCATTACATAAAGGGTAATGTATTGTGTGAAAAACAACCACAAACACAACTAACAGGGAAAATACTCATGCAGTCATTAGTTGATTTTCTGAATGGAATTATTTGGAGCCCGGTACTGATCTATTTGTGCCTTGGCGCAGGTTTGTTCTATTCAATCATGACGCGTTTTGTACAAATTCGTCACTTCTTTGAGATGTGGCGCTTATTACTTTCAGGGAAGAGTTCAACAAAAGGGATATCATCATTTCAGGCACTTGCCGTTTCACTGTCTGGCCGTGTAGGTACAGGTAACATTGCTGGTGTTGCTGCTGCTATCGGTTTCGGTGGCCCAGGCGCCGTATTCTGGATGTGGGTCGTAGCCTTCTTTGGCGCTGCAACCGCATACGCAGAATCAACACTTGCACAAATTTATAAAGAAGAAGACGAAGGCGAGTTCCGTGGTGGCCCTGCTTACTATATTGAGAAAGCAATGGGACAAAAATGGTACGCTTGGATCTTTGCTATCGCGACCATCTTTGCTTGTGGTGTTCTACTTCCTGGCGTTCAATCGAACAGTATCGGTAACGCAGTAGAAGCCGCATTTGGCTCAGGTGACATGATTGAAACCGCTATTGGTACCTTCAGTTTTGCTAAAATTTTCACTGGTACGGTTGTTTGTGTCATTTTGGCTTTCATCATTTTTGGTGGCGTAAAGCGTATCGCGAACTTTACCCAAGTCGTTGTGCCATTTATGGCGTTAGCTTACATCATTACTGCGTTTGTCATCATCCTTCTAAACATTGGTGAGGTTCCACGCATTTTCGGCATGATCATTGGTGACGCGTTCACACCAATGGCAGGCGTTGGTGCAGCAATCGGCTGGGGTGTAAAACGTGGTGTCTACTCCAACGAAGCAGGTCAAGGTACTGGTCCTCACGCAGCAGCAGCAGCGAGTGTTGATCACCCAGCTCAGCAAGGTCTTGTTCAATCTTTCTCTATCTACATCGATACATTACTTGTGTGTTCAGCAACCGCGTTCATGATTCTTATCACTGGCGCGTACAACGTAAATGGTGCGATTGAAGGTACATTCCTGGTTCAAAACCTACCAGCGGATATTGGTGCAAATGGCCCTGTGTTTACACAGATGGCGATCGAAAGCGCACTACCTGGCGTGGGTAAGCCATTCATCGCAATCGCTCTATTCTTCTTCGCGTTTACGACCATTCTGGCTTACTACTACATTGCAGAAACGAACATTGCTTACATTCGTCGTACGTTCAAAGTAAATGGACTGATGTTTATTCTGAAAGTCATCATTATTTCATCCGTGTTCTACGGAACCGTGAAAACCGCCAACTTAGCATGGGCGATGGGTGATGTAGGCGTAGGACTGATGGCGTGGCTAAACATCATCGGTATTTTGATCATCTTCTTTATGTCGAAGCCTGCACTCAAAGCATTGAACGACTACGAAGAGCAACAAAAACGTGGTGTGACCGATTTTACATTTAACCCTGTTGCACTGGGCATTAAAGGCGCAGATTACTGGGAAGATAAGTACCGACGTAAAACGGGTAAAGCACCAACGGCAGACAGCAATAGCGCAGAAACTGTTGAGCAACCATCAACATAGCGTTATCACATAAATAAGAAAAAGCAGTGGTCCGATTGAGGACATAAAAAAGGGGGATTAACCAATGGTTAATCCCCCTTTCTTCATTATGAGTAACAGCTTAGGCGATAACCGCTTCAACTTTACGAGCGATTTTTGCTTTACCGACAGGTAATACTTCACGACCAAATTCGTTGTTCAGTACTTGCGCCATTGCAAAGTAAATTGCACTTGCGCCACAGAAGATACCCTCGAAGCCAGCGATAGCACCGATCACTTCGCTACCAGTGAAATCACGAGCAGCAAGCAAGAAGAACAGGATAGTTAGAGAACCAAATACCACTTGCTTCGCTGTTGGGTAACATAGAGAACCAATGAACATGAAACCAGTGAAGATGCCCCAAAGCGCTAGGTACCAACCCATAAAGCTTGCAGGGCTTGCAGGAAGACCCATGTGAGGCATTACGATTAGACCAACCAATGTTAGCCAAAATAGACCGTAAGAAGTAAACGCAGTTGTGCCGAACGTATCACCGCGTTTAAAACACATGATGCCAACGATTACTTGGCTAAGGCCACCGTAAAAGATGCCCATCGCTAGAATCATAGAGTCAATTGGGAAAAATCCTGCATTATGAATATTGAGCAGAATAGTGGTCATACCGAAACCCATTAGACCTAGCGGTGCTGGGTTAGCCAGTTTTGTCGACATGTACAAATACCTTTTTTCAAAAATGTTGATAAAAAATGCGCGCGAATTTTAATGGGCTCCAGAACAAAAGAGAAAAGCTGTTATTGAAAACTTAGATTCCATAAATAAACCACTACATATATAAAAAAAGACCCTGCAAAAAAGCAGAGTCTTTATAGATGGTTAGGTTGTTTTTTTACTCAATCACTGACAAGAAATCTCGTCCCAGAACCAGTTGCTTTGCGTTGGGCTTTCCCACACTCCAGGGCCATTTTTTGCGACAAAACATTTGTTTTGGTACGTCACTTTATCGCCGTTAGCAACTTGCGTTACACCCGGATCCCACTGAATAAAATTGCCTGTCACTGGTGGTTCTGGCTCGGTTACTGGCGGCTCAGGTTCTGTGACGGGCGGCTCTGGCTCAGTCACAGGTGGTTCAGGTTCCGTTGTAGGCGGCTCCGTAGGAGTCCCTGAAACCAGCTTCCACGGGTCTCCTTTCGTTGGCTCATTACCTTGTGACCACCATTTCGCTTCGTAAACAGCACCTTGGTAAGAAACTTGATCACCCGTGTTATATACTTTGCCAGAATCCCAAGCTGCCACACCACCTACAGGCGGATCGACCGGATCCACTGGGTCTGCCTTGTCAACTACACGAACTTCTGGCCAACCCGCATGAGATTGGTAGAAGTTAGTTACACATTTCTCATAGTCACCCGCAACTAGCGCAGAGTAAGCCGTTTGGAAACCAACAAGCTCACATTCAAATGAGTGACCTCCAGGACGATCTGAGTAGTATTTCCAGTTACCATCCCAGTTGGTGTAAAGCACGTCTGTCGCACCATTTAGATTTAAGCTGCCGTAAGGCGTCTGCTGCCAACAGGTATTGGTCTCATCGGCTTCAATTGGAATTTGATAATGAGCGGCAAGTCCTTCCCAATAGCGAATACGGTTAACAGGTTGACCTTTATCTTTGTTTTGCTCCCCACACTCAATACCTCCATTGATCACGTTGATGGTCGTACCAAAGCCGTAACCAATGCCAGCATCAAGCTCACGCTGTGAAGGCACCCAAGTACGGTCAATCACATGTAGCATTGCTGGTTTCGGTGCTTGTGGGGTTAGGAAGAACCAGATAGCCGATGCTAAGTTCAGCCACGAATCCGCAACCAAGCCTGGATTTTTTAGCAATACAGATGCATCACCATCAAACATCACTTCAGAGAACGCGCCATAGTTAAAATGGTAAGAAAGCTGTTTTGCACCACGTCCAAAGTAACCTTGTCCAGGTTCACATGGCCAGCGTTTGTTTTGCCAGTCATTTTGACCACAACCTGTTGTGTAACCTTCTTGCCCTTCAGACCATCCCATTTCTCGCACATGAACCAAAGCTTGCTGCCACTCTTCCAACCCTAGCGGATTATCCGATACGTTATCGATCGAAATATGGCCACCGGTTTCTTGTGCAAAGTGAGCAAACGCTGTCACGATCGATTTTTTACAAATTGCATCCGAATCACGACCGTCTGTGTACTCACCACAGAATGCAGGGAACTTACCAATTGCACGTAGGAAACGCGTGTAAGTGTATTCAGGTGCCGCCATTTGAGTCAGGAAGTCCCACTCACTTTCGGGGAATACACGCTCTACACGCTTCACGTTTTCTGGGTTGGTTGTCGCCCCTGGAACAATCGCTTCAACCACTGAGTTCGGGCGTGTCTCTAATGCTTGCGACCAAATGGCATACATAGGATCAGAAGTTTTGCTTTGCTCTACGGCTTGAACGTCACCACGAGCAATAACATAACCATTCGGATTTTGCGGATCGGGCTGAATATTCATACTCGCATTCACTTGTGCTGCTAAGACACAACTCAATGCAAGAGGAAGATGTTTGAGTGCAAACATGTCTAGTCTCCGGATTTCAACAATACAATATACGAGGAATAACTAGACATATAGTGGATCATATATACGAAACACCGAGCCAAGTACGTTGATTCTGCGAGACAAAATGAATAAATAGGTCCTCACACACATTTTGTCACAAGAAAAATGTTACCTTGACTCAAAAGAAAAGCGGAGACCCTGTGAGCCTCCGCTTTGTGATGTTTCTCTCTTTATTGTTCTGCCGAAACCACCTCTAGCTTCGCGGTTGACTTTTGTTTAGACAGCACAAAATAAACCACACACTGAGAAATAATTGCGGCAAGCACAATCACTGGTGAGGCGTTGATTCCAGCTAAAAGAAAACACCCCAATGCGATCATTCCATTGAGTAATGCGTAAGGTAATTGTGTACGGAAGTGCTCATACTGTTCACACCCCGCTCCTGTCGACGACAAAATCGTAGTTTCAGAGATGGGAGAACAGTGATCGCCAAACAAGCCACCAGATAATACCGCACCAATACAAACCAACAATGGTGCATCAATCGCAACGGCAGTTGGGATTACTAATGGCATCATGATGGCGAACGTCCCCCAAGATGATCCCGTAGCGAATGAGATAACACCAGCAAGCAAAAACGCAACCGCTGGCAATAACCAGTAAGGGAAACCGGCTTGAGCTTGTTCAGCAATGTATGCAGCTGCACCTAATTCTTTCCCAACCGAGCTAAGCGCCCAAGCCAATACCAGAATCACCGCCACTGACATCATGTTTGACATCCCTTTCAGATAAACCTGAATACCATCCGAAAGCTTTCTTACGCCATAAAACGCCATCAGCGCAATTAAAGTGAAGGCCGCGAAGAAATATGCAGAAGAAAGTGCAGCCCTAAACGTTGATCCTGCCACTTTTTGAAATGGAAAACCGTGTGGCACGAGGATGGTACATAGAACCACCAGCATAACGAGCAAAGGTGCCCATACAAAACTAGATTTTGCATCTTTATGCGTAAACACATTCATAGACTCCTGCACTTTCCCAAAGTCGGAGCCCTGCTCTGCTAGTTGTTCAGCCTTCGCCATCGGTCCGAAATCTAATTTGAAGAAAGAGACAATCGGCACAATCGCGATCGCAAGAAAGGCGTAAAACTGATACGGGATCGCACCAATGAAAGCATCCCAATCACTCATACTGACATTCAGGGCAGTAAACTCTTTTTGAATCAATCCCATGATGTAAACGCCCCATCCGATAAAAGGGATCAAGATTGCGACGGGAGAGGAAGTCGAATCGATAATAAAAGCTAATTTTTGGCGTGATACTTTTAACTTATCAAATAAAGGGCGAAAAACAGGGCCAACAATCAGTGGTGTACCAAGGTCTGAGAAGAAAATAACCACACCACCGAACCATGCGGACAGTTGAGCTTGGCATTTACTCGCAACCCATTGAGTAACCTTTTTAGCAAACGCCACACCACCGCCAGATTTCTCCATCAAGGCGACAAAGCCACCAATAAAGACCAAGAGCAAAATGACGCCCGCATTGTAGCTGTCAGTTAATTGCGGCAGTAGATAGCTTTTCATCAATGCACTAAACGAGTCTAGTGGCCCTTTTTCGACAAATGTCCCTTCGAGCATAGCGACACCACTCACCACACCCGCGAATAAACCAACAACGACATTTCTTGTAGTCAGCGCAAGGAAAAGAGTAATAAGGATGGGAATGAGAGAGGTAACGTCAGCCTGTTCCATAGCAATACCATTTATGATAATTAAACAATTAAAATGAATATATATTTAATTTAACCGCATGTATATATCTCTCACAAAAAAGTTGAGCCACCTCTTCACAAACTTGAAGTACAAAAAAACCAGCCCGAAGGCTGGTTCTTATAAACTCAACTGTCTAGAGGAAAATTATTCCCACTCGATAGTCGCTGGTGGCTTACCTGAAATGTCGTAAACAACACGAGAAATGCCATCAACTTCGTTGATAATACGGTTAGAAACCTTACCTAGGAAGTCATATGGTAGGTGTGCCCAATGAGCAGTCATGAAGTCGATAGTTTCTACCGCACGTAGAGACACAACCCAATCGTACTTACGGCCATCGCCCATTACACCAACAGAACGTACTGGTAGGAATACCGTGAACGCTTGAGATACTTTGTTGTATAGATCAGCTGCGTGAAGCTCTTCAATAAAGATAGCATCAGCACGGCGTAGCAAGTCACAGTACTCTTTCTTGATTTCACCAAGAACACGAACACCTAGACCAGGACCTGGGAATGGGTGGCGGTAAAGCATGTTGTAAGGCAGGCCTAATTCTAGACCAATCTTACGAACTTCATCTTTGAACAGCTCACGTAGTGGCTCAACAAGACCCATTTCCATGTCATCTGGAAGACCGCCCACGTTGTGGTGCGATTTGATCACGTGCGCTTTACCAGTCTTAGATGCAGCTGACTCGATTACATCAGGGTAAATCGTACCTTGAGCTAGCCATTTCGCGTTTTTCAGCTTCTTAGACTCTTCATCAAATACATCTACGAATACGTGACCGATAGTCTTACGCTTCTCTTCTGGGTCAGACTTGCCTTCAAGTGCTTTTAGGAAGCGTTCTTCAGCGTCAACTTTGATGATGTTCAAACCAAATTGGTCGCCGAACATATCCATTACTTGTTGACCTTCGTTTAGACGAAGTAAACCGTTATCAACAAATACACACGTTAGCTTGTCGCCGATTGCACGGTGAACTAGCATCGCGACTACCGATGAATCAACACCACCAGATAGACCTAGGATAACTTCGTCGTCACCCACTTGCTCTTTAATACGAGCAACCGCGTCTTCGATGATAGATTCAGAAGTCCATAGACGTTCACAGCCACATACGCCAAGAACAAAGTTCTCAAGCATTTGTAGGCCACCTTTTGTGTGTGTCACTTCTGGGTGGAACTGAACGCCGTAGTATTTCTTCTCTTCATTCGCCATCGCAGCGTAAGGACAAGTGTCTGTCTCACCAACTTTTACGAAATCGGCTGGGATCTCTACTACTTTGTCGCCATGGCTCATCCAAACGTCTTGAGTTGCTTCAAGGTCTTTAAATAGAGCACATTCACCAGAAACTTTAACCTGAGCGTAGCCAAACTCACGTTCGTTAGAGCCCGCCACTTTGCCTCCTAGCTGTTCCGCCATGGTTTGCATGCCGTAACATACGCCAAGCAAAGGAACACCAGAATCAAACACATATTGAGGCGCGCGTGGAGAGTTCTCTTCCGTTACGCTTTCTGGACCGCCAGATAGGATAATGCCATCTGGGTTGAATTCGCGAATATCCGCTTCTTCTACATCCCAGCTCCATAGTTCACAGTAAACGCCGATTTCACGTACGCGGCGTGCTACTAATTGAGTGTACTGAGAACCGAAGTCCAAGATCAGAATACGTTGGTCATGGATATTTTTAGTCATTTTGAGCAGTCTTTTTAAGGCTAAGTGATTAAAACCGAGGCGAGTGTACTCGCCTCTTCTTAATGCTTCAAGGAAAAAGCAAACGTTTCCGTTAGGTAATTAGTTCCCTAGACGGTAGTTCGGTGCTTCCTTAGTAATTTGAACATCGTGTACATGAGACTCTTGCATACCAGCACCAGAGATACGTACAAATTCAGCTTTCGTACGCATATCTTCGATAGTTGCAGAACCAGTTAGACCCATGCTTGAACGTAGACCACCCATTTGTTGGTGTACGATCTCTTTTAGACGGCCTTTGTATGCGATACGACCTTCGATACCTTCTGGTACTAGCTTGTCCGCTGCGTTGTCAGACTGGAAGTAACGGTCAGAAGAACCTTGAGACATAGCACCAAGAGAACCCATGCCACGGTAAGACTTGTAAGAACGGCCGTTGTATAGAATCACTTCACCCGGCGCTTCTTCAGTACCTGCAAACATAGAACCAACCATCACACATGATGCGCCAGCTACGATTGCTTTACAGATATCACCTGAGAAACGGATACCACCGTCAGCAATAACCGGAATACCATAATCATTAGCCACTTCTGCCGCATCTGCGATTGCAGTGATTTGTGGAACTCCCACACCCGTTACAATACGAGTTGTACAGATAGAACCAGGGCCGATACCCACTTTCACTGCGCTTACGCCAGCTTCGATTAGTGCTTTAGCACCAGCACCTGTTGCTACGTTACCACCGATGATGTCTAGATCTGGGTAAGCAGCGCGAGTTTCGCGGATGCGGTTTAGTACACCTTCAGAATGTCCGTGTGAAGAGTCGATAAGTAGAATGTCAACGCCTGCTTCAACTAGAGCAGCAACACGCTCTTCGTTACCAGCGCCAGCACCAACGGCTGCGCCAACACGTAGGCGACCACGCTCATCTTTACATGCGTTTGGTTTACGTTCTGCTTTGTGGAAGTCTTTCGCAGTAATCATACCGGTTAGTTGGAACTCATCATTCACAACCAATACTTTCTCTACACGAGCTTCGTGCATTTTCTCTTGCACTTCTTCTCGTGTTGCACCTTCTTTAACTGCTGCCAACTTCTCTTTTGGCGTCATTACTGAAGATACTTTCTTAGAAAGGTCCGTCACAAAACGAACGTCACGACCAGTGATAATACCAACAAGCTCATTGCTCTCAGTGACAACAGGGAAACCTGCAAAACCATGCTTTTCAGTGAGTGCAACAACATCAGCGATGGTCGCGTCAGGGTTTACAGTAACCGCGTCAGTTACCATACCAGCTTCGAACTTCTTAACTTTACGAACTTCGGCTGCCTGCTGCTCAATAGACATGTTCTTGTGGATAAAGCCAATGCCACCCTCTTGCGCTAGCGCAATTGCTAGACGAGCTTCAGTAACAGTGTCCATAGACGCTGAAATCATTGGGATGTTTAGGGTGATGTTCTTAGTTAGCTGAGTGCGAAGATCAGCTGTGTTTGGGAGAACGGTGGAGTGTGCTGGCACAAGTAGTACGTCATCGAATGTCAGCGCTTCTTTGGCAATTCTTAGCATTTGCAATATCTCACAATTAGAGGAGTAAAAAGAACAATCCAATCTCATCGTTTCGCATAATGAGGGTAACCTGCGTTAGCAACTAGCTACATTTGGATTAGATATTGCGGAGGGATTATACGGTTAACGCAATCGCTTGACCACAAATTTTTTAATTTTTTTCTTGCAATTACCCCCTTGCTATGTATTATATTGCCGCTAATTTCCATACTCACGTCTAAGAGATTAGCTGTGCTCTCCAAGACCAATCAAAACATCTTTACTGTTTCTCGTCTCAACGCAGAAGTTCGTTTACTCCTTGAAAACGAAATGGGGATCGTTTGGCTCGTCGGAGAGATATCCAACTTTTCAGCTCCTGTCTCTGGTCACTGGTACCTCACTCTTAAAGACTCTCGCGCTCAAGTTAAATGTGCCATGTTTCGTGGTAACAATCGCCGCGTTACTTTCAAACCCGCTAACGGTAATCAAGTCCTAGTAAAAGCTCGTCTGTCTCTTTATGAGCCTCGCGGTGACTACCAATTGATCATCGAAAGCATGCAACCGGAAGGTGATGGCCGTCTTCAACAAGAGTTTGAAGAGCTGAAAATGAAGCTTGCAGCAGAAGGGTTGTTCGCGCAAATCAATAAGCAATCTTTGCCTGAGCACCCTAAACGTGTTGGCGTCATCACATCGAAAACTGGTGCCGCGCTTTACGATATCTTAGACGTATTGAAACGTCGTGATCCTTCCCTACCTGTTGTGATTTATCCGACAGTGGTACAAGGTGAGGACGCAGCCATTCAAATTGCACAAGCCATTGGTCGCGCTAACAGCCGTGATGAATGTGATGTACTAATTGTGGGCCGAGGTGGTGGTTCATTAGAAGACTTATGGTGCTTTAACAACGAGATATTAGCTCGCACGATTGCAGCAAGCCAAATTCCTATTATTAGCGCCGTTGGACATGAAGTTGACGTGACAATAGCTGATTTTGTCGCCGACGTACGCGCGCCTACTCCATCAGCAGCCGCTGAGCTAGTAAGCCGTGATAACAGCCACAAAGATCAAGCTTTAGTTACCCGCCAGCATAAGTTAGCGAGCGCGATGCGTTACTACCTAGCACAACAAAAGCAGCAATCTGCTCAATTAGTGCACCGTCTAGAGAGACAGCACCCAAGCTATCGCTTGCAACGTCAGACGCAACAGTTAGATGAGTTGGACATGCGCTTACAGCGAGCGATGAGTCGTTTTATTGCCTTGCGTCAACAGCGAATCGAGCGTCAACATTATCGGCTGCAATTAAATTCTCCTGTAACACGCCTTGCCGAGCAGAAGTCGAAGCTAGAACGTGTTGAGCAAAAGCTCATGGATGCAATGGATCGCAAGTTACTGACTATGCGCCATCAACTCGCGATTGCTGCAGAGAAGTTAGACACCGTCAGCCCACTAGCGACATTGAAACGAGGTTACTCAATTACTCAAACTGAGCAAGGAAAAGTAATTACGCAATCTTCAGATGTAAAATCGGGAGATGTATTGATTACTCGATTAGCCGAAGGCGACGTTCGCTCTACCGTTAACTGAATACAAACTCTGGTTAACTGATTTTCTGGAACTCAAATCGGACACGTGATTTTGACTTGAGTTCATTACACACATTGCAAAAGTAACTCGCAGCACCGCATGCTTGCAGCTTCTCCAGCTCCGCCTCACAATCAGGGCAAAAACCTACTTTTTTAAAATCCGATTCACACTGTGCACAATGGTATTGTCCTGTCCATTCCAGTTCGACATTGCAAGTCGGGCAAATGTTCTGCTGCATATCCCGTTCCTCTCTCTAAACTAAGCAATTTCGAGTAACGCATGCTACTCAAAATAACGAACAAGTATGTTGATCTTCATCACCGCCCCAACAAGTTTCACGAGGCGTTAACCATACTTGATACGTAGGATCTTATACTGATCGTCTGATATTTACTCCTTGATCAGCGATCACCCCTTAAAAGAATATTTATATAACCACACACCGAAAGCATAAGTTACATATTCTGCATTCCAATTTAAGACAGAATAAAAAACCTTAGAGAGATTTAATTAAACGAAAAATCAGAATTTAATAAAAAGATCTTATTCAAAAAGCAGTGTTTACATTGGTGTGCATTTCGATAGTTTGAGCGTCGAGCTCAACGAGTTTAACTTGGATAAAAGCAAACTCATTTAAATGGCTCGCATGCGTTCCACCACAAGGGATTACCGCTAATTGACCTTCCCCTAAATCGCACTTCCAATAGCGAGAATCCGTTAATCTATCGCCGTGGCATTCCATGGTGATCATCGCATCTCTTTGAAGCCATTCAACCAGTTGGCCATTCACTTTTTCTGCAATCGCCTGGAGGTCATTCAGCATATCTGCACTGTTTAATCCTCTTTTACGGAGTGTTTTGCCTAAACGGTACGTATCGAGGCACTTGTCTGGAGTGACATAACTCGTGACTTGCGCATAGCTATTAAAGTCATAATAACCATGTGGGTCTTTGCGGTCTGCGTCTTTTCGCCAATAGTCTTCCGCTAGTACTTTATTCAACGCCAAATACGCTAAGTGTCCTGCTGTGTGGCCTCGACTCAAAGCATTTTGATAGTCTTTATCTACCGCTAATGTTACCAAGTCATTAATTGCAAATGATTCCGTACGTGATAAAACATGCACGACGACAAACACCCAACCTTCAGCATCATGCTTTACAGGGATGTCACTACCCACATACAAAGCACCACTCTCCTGCTCCACTGCTCCAACTTGGCAATCTACTACGTCATGCTCAGCCCCATTCACCTTCAACGTTCCTTTGTCTGCAGGGTGATCCGGCCATATGTGACTAACGGGATGGAACGGCGTGACATCTGTAATAACGTAAGTCACTTCTTCCGTAGATTGAACGAGCTGTATTTGTGCTTCTAATTGCCATGTTTGATGACAAAAACGAGTCTTTGTTGCTGTGATAGTCATTTTTACGATTACTTTTGATAAAAAAATACCCAAGTAGAAACTTGGGTATTCGAATTTCATTATTTATTGCGGTTTTTCACCATCGACATCATACGCTTACGTTTACGCTCTTGTGATAGCGTAAGCTTATTCGTACGGTTCTCGTATGGGTTATCACTGTTGTGGAAGTTAATGCGAATCGGTGTTCCCATAATTTCCAGAGACTTACGGAAGTAGTTCATCAGATAACGTTTATACGAATCTGGTAATTCACGAACCATGTTACCGTGGATAACAACGATCGGTGGGTTGTAACCACCTGCGTGTGCGTATTTGAGTTTGATACGACGACCACGAACCATTGGCGGCTGGTGATCATCCACTGCCATCTTCATGATACGCGTCAGTACTGACGTACCCACGCGCGTTGTCGCCGAGTTATATGCTTCTTGAATAGATTCAAATAAGTGACCAACGCCAGTACCGTGCAGCGCAGAGATAAAGTGGATACGCGCGAAATCGACGAATCCTAGACGGCGGTCCAGTTCTTTCTTCACGCTTTCTTTCACGTCACTGTCTAGACCATCCCACTTGTTAACGGCGATGACAATTGAGCGGCCAGCATTCAGTGCAAAACCAAGCAAGCTTAGGTCTTGGTCTGAAATATTTTCACGTGCATCAATCACCAGTAGAACGACGTTTGCATCTTCTACCGCTTTCAGCGTCTTAACAACAGAGAACTTTTCAACCGTTTCATTGATACGACCACGACGACGAACACCTGCGGTGTCAATTAGTACGTATTCGCGTCCATCACGTTCCATCGGGATGTAGATAGAATCGCGCGTTGTACCTGGCATATCGTATACAACTACACGTTCTTCACCCAGAATACGGTTAGTCAGTGTCGATTTACCTACATTCGGACGACCGATGATCGCCAACTTAATCGGCTGCTCTTGAAGGCGCTTGAATTCAGCTTCTGCGTCTTCTTCAGTGTAATCTTCAACAAGAGGCTCTTCGTCTTCGAATCCAGTCAGGTCTTCAATCTCACCTTCTTCAGATTCACTTGTTAATAGATCATCAAAGAATGGAGATAAAGCACGCTCAAGCAAAGCGGTCACACCACGGCCATGAGCAGCCGCAATCTGGTACATATCATCCACTCCGAGCTGCCAAAAATCAGCACACGCCGCATCGGCATCAATACCATCGATTTTGTTTACTACCAGCATCGCTGGCTTTTCAATTTTACGCAGATGCGCAGCAATTGCTTCATCTGAAGGTGTCAGACCAGCACGACCGTCAACAAGGAACAACACAACATCAGCCTCATCAATCGCGGCTAATGACTGTTCTGCCATCTTTGTTTCCACGCCTTCTTCTGTGCCATCGATACCACCGGTATCAATCACAATGAATTCGTGCTCTTCACCAAGTCTCGCCTGGCCATATTTACGGTCTCGCGTTAGGCCTGGAAAGTCCGCAACCAACGCGTCACGAGTGCGAGTCAATCGGTTAAATAGTGTAGATTTACCTACGTTCGGACGCCCTACTAGAGCTACAACAGGTACCATAACAACCTCTACAATAATCTTTCTTCTGTAGTTATAGGTAACGACTTGCTCGATGCCAAATCAAACCAGATTTTTACCTATAACCACGTCAGGGTTAATAAATTCAAACAACAAAACGGCTCCTAGCTGTCACCAGCCAGGAGCCGAATGTGAATTATATCACGATATTATTCGTTAATGGTTAGTTTCTTTACATCGCCGTTGCGAGTTGTAATCACATAACCATCCGACAATAACGTCGGGCCAACTGCCAAGCCACTATCATCGACAAACTGCTGCGCAACAAATTCGCCCGTTGAACGATCCATCCAGTGAAGGTAACCAAGCGTGTCACCGACAACGAGATAATTGCCAACAATAACTGGCGCTGTAAGTTGTCGGTGCTCAAGCAAGCTGTTTTCCCACAACTCAGTTCCGCTTCGTGAATCAACGGCAACAACATGATCTTTTTCCGTTATCACAAAGATGCGACTACCATCTGTAGAAATGTCTGTCGCAGATGAGTAATTACGCTTCCAAATCGGGTTCGCTGAACGCAAGTCAATAGCGATAAGTTGGCCATTGTATCCAATGGTGAAAAGAGTACCGCCTAGCACAATTGGCGATGAATCAACGTCAACCAAACGATCAATTTCTGTCGCGCCTTTTGGCGTACCAACAGGCTGTTGCCAAATCAACTGACCACGCTCAACGATAGCAGCTGCGAGTCGGCCATTTGCCGTTCCCCAAAATACACCGCCACCAATTGCAGTCGGAGTACTGTCGCCACGTAAAGTTAAGTTCGGCACTTCTGTACTCAATGCCCAGCGTTGCTCACCTGTACTCTCATTAAGGGCAATCAACATGCCTCGGCTAGTATTGATGATAATAAGGCCTGAATCTGCAACTGGCTTCGCCAGTACCTCACCACCAACTTTTACACGCCAAACAATTTCACCTGTTTCTTGGTCAAGAGAGATGACTTCACCATTCTCAGAGCCAATGTAAAGGTTTCCGTATGCCGCTGTGATACCACCAGAGAGACGAGCAATGACATCTTCTTCTAGGTCCGTTTGCCAACGTTGTTTACCATTCTCAGGATCCAGCGCTTTTACTAAGCCATCACGACTTGCCACGAACAATGTATCATTCGCAAATACAGGGGATAGCTTTGAAAAGTAATGACCGACACCATCGCCAACCGATGTGCTCCACTCACTACTGGTTGTAAACTGACTGTCTACCTGAGGTAGTGGCGCCATTACAATGGTGTCTTTCTCACCTGCACAACCGGCAAGTACTCCCATTGTTAACGCCCCTAGCAAGGCTTTCTTAAAGACTCTTTTCATCCAATGCGGTCCTTATTTCGCCAGATCGTCCAATTTCATTTGTAGTGTCGGGCTTGCATCTGCCGCTTGCTGAGCTTCAGTATACGCAGCGTACGCAGCATCTTTGTCACCTTGGCGAATCGCAATATCGCCACGAAGTTCAGCAATACGACCTGTCCATGCTGTATCAGTGACGTTACTTAGCTCTGCCGTTGCAGCGTCGAAGTTACCCATTTCCGTCTCAATACGCGCAATGCGGTAACTAATCAATGGTAACAACGCAGCATCTTGAGTGTTGCTTTGCGCCCACTTCAGTTGCTCCAATGCAGCAGAAAGGTCTTGAGCTTCAACTTGTGCTTTAGCAAGTTGTAGCGCAGCCAATACTGAATATTCTTTTACTTCATTTGACTCAATGAAAGCTTTCACGTCAGCTTGAGCATCAGTGCCTTTGTCTTGCAAAGCATTCATTGCTGTCGTGTAGCTTTGAGAAGCTGCTTCACTCGCCTGAATCACAGAATCCTGGTAGTAACGCCAGCCGAATAGACCACCTAAACCAACAACCGCACCGATGATGACGGCTTTGCCGTTTTCCTTCCACCAGTCTTTAATGGCTTCAACTTGTTGTTCTTCAGTATCGTAAAGTTCCACTTCCTGTCCTCTTAAAACATGTAAATGGCAGCTTAGCTGCCATTGTTCCTATTTCGTTTAAAGGCTCCACATTTGGGAGCCTTAGCTTACGAACTAGGATGTAATTTTGTTAGATTACTAAAAGACTTAAATCAGTGCTGCGATCTTTTCTGCAACTTCTGCTTGGTTGTAAGTCTCTTGCTCACCACCAGCTAAGTCTTTCAGTACTACGGTATTATCCGCAACTTCGTTTTCACCCAGAACTAATGCTACAACAGCACCAACTTTGTCTGCGCGTTTAAACTGTTTCTTGAAGTTACCGCCACCGAAGTGATTCATCACACGAACGCCTGGAACAGACTCGCGAAGCTGTTCTGCTAGCTTCATTCCTGCCATCATGGTGCCTTCACCCGCTGTGACTACGTACACGTCAACACTGCGACGAACGTCTGTCAGTTCCAACGTTTCTAGCATCAGTACTAGACGCTCTAGGCCCATTGCAAAGCCAACCGCTGGTGTTGGTTTACCACCTAATTGCTCTACAAGGCCATCGTAACGACCACCACCACATACAGTGCCTTGAGCACCTAGGCTCTCGGTGATCCACTCAAATACCGTGCGATTGTAGTAATCCAGACCACGAACTAGACGTTCGTTAACTGTGTATTTGATACCTGCGGCGTCTAAAAGTTCACATAGACCTGCGAAGTGTGCTTTAGATTCTTCACCCAAGTAATCTGAAAGGCGAGGCGCATCACCTAAAATAGCTTGAACGTCTGGGTTCTTCGTATCCAGAACACGCAGTGGGTTCGTGTGCATGCGACGCTTACAATCTTCATCTAGCACATCAATATGTTGCTCAAGGAATGCAACCAGTGCAGTACGGTAGTCTGCGCGGTCTTCTTGAGAACCGATAGAGTTCAGCTCAAGACGAACATGTTCATTGATACCTAGCTCACGCCATAGACGCGCCGTCATCATGATAAGCTCTGCATCAACATCTGGACCATTTAGACCAAACACCTCAACACCACACTGGTGGAATTGACGGTAACGACCTTTCTGCGGACGTTCATGGCGGAACATAGGCCCCATGTACCACAGACGCTGTTCATCACGGTTGATCAGGCTGTTTTGGATACATGAACGTACACAACCCGCCGTACCTTCTGGGCGAAGTGTTAGGCTGTCGCCGTTACGGTCATCAAAAGTGTACATTTCTTTTGAAACGACGTCTGTTTCTTCACCAACAGCGCGGCTGAATAGGTTTGTTTCTTCAACGATTGGCATGCGCACTTCGTTATAACCGTATGCGCTAATTACATTTTTCACTGTGTTTTCTAATTTTTGCCACAGTGGCGACTGAGTTGGGAGGCAATCGTTCATGCCTCGAATTGCTTGAATTGTTTTTGCCACAATACTTACCGTAATTCTCGTTGAGATTAATCTTGTACTTTAACTTCGATGCGGTTTTCGCCATTCATCATAGCTGCTTTCGCACGGATCTTAGCTTCTAGCTTATTCACAAGGTCATCGTTATCAAAGCGCTCTTTCTGGCGTTTACCATCTTCGTAGAATGCGCTCTTCTTGTTACTACCTGCTAGACCTAAGTGAGAAACTTCTGCTTCACCAGGGCCGTTTACCACACAACCGATGATAGACACATCCATTGGAGTGATGATGTCTTCTAAACGTTGCTCCAGTGCATTCACCGTACCAATCACATCGAATTCTTGGCGTGAGCAGCTTGGGCACGCAATAAAGTTGATGCCTCGAGAGCGAATGCGCAGAGATTTAAGGATGTCGAAACCAACTTTGATTTCTTCAACTGGATCGGCAGCCAAAGAGATACGCAGCGTATCGCCTATCCCTTCAGATAACAGCATACCTAAGCCAACAGATGACTTAACAGCGCCAGCTCGAGCACCACCCGCCTCTGTGATACCTAAATGAAGAGGCTGATCGATTTTCTTCGCCAGCAGACGATATGAATCCACCGCAAGAAAAACGTCTGAAGCTTTCACGCTAACTTTAAATTGGTCAAAGTTAAGACGATCGAGATGATCTACGTGACGCATCGCCGACTCAACCAAGGCTTCTGGCGTAGGCTCACCGTATTTCATCTGTAGATCTTTTTCCAAAGATCCACCATTGACACCAATACGGATCGGGATGTTTTTATCGCGAGCGCAATCAACAACAGCGCGAATGCGCTCTTCATTGCCGATGTTACCTGGGTTGATACGTAAACAGTCAACTCCGTACTCCGCAACTTTCAGCGCGATACGATAGTCGAAATGAATATCAGCCACTAATGGTACAGAAACTTGCTGTTTAATCAGTTTGAAAGCTTCTGCTGCGTCCATCGTAGGTACAGAAACTCGAACGATATCTGCGCCGACTTTTTCTAGTGCTCGGATTTGAGCGACTGTCGCTTCTACGTCAGTCGTGCGAGTGTTAGTCATTGACTGTACTGCAATTGGCGCACCATCACCAATTGGCACATCACCCACATAAATACGCGTCGATTTACGACGAATAATTGGAGATTCGTGTTGCATAATTTTTTATAACGGTAGAGTGAATCTAGCTACTTTGCCTGAAGTATACCCAGAAAGGTCGACAGGTTCACTTGCAAATGTCATTGTAACCCCTTCCGGTGCGCCTAATATCACTTTAAATGGCGCTTTTCCGGTAAGTTCTACATCTTGTCCTGGCTTATGAGTACCACTTACCAGCGTTTTACCATTGGTGTCTTTTACTTGAATCCAACAGTCCGCTTTAAACTTCATAGTAAGAAGTGTCATGCCTTCAGGTACTACTGGCGCAGGCTGTTCCTCTTCCGCCGCTTCAATCACGGCAACAGGTTCTTCAGAATCTACGCTTGTTGTATTTTCAGTTTCAGTCAGCAAAGGATCCGCCCCTTGCTCAACGGGTGCTTCAGTCAATTCAGCAACACCTTCATTAGTTGAAGCAACTTCTTCAGGAGTGCTTGCGATTAACTCTTCAGCCGTCATCAAATCGATATCAGCTAATTCTTGAGCAGTGGGCTGCGGCGCTTCAACACTTGAATCCGTTACTTCCTTAGTTAGGCTATTCTCTTGTTGGTTTTGCCACCACCATGCCGCTGAAATGCCAATAATGACCAGCCCGATAACCCAAGTAAGGAGCATAATACGGCTATTGTGCTTCTCGTCTTTTGTTTTACGAGAGAAGCTTTGCATTTCAATTTCTTGCTCTTGAGGCTGAGCATCGGCAGTCTGCTCTAACGCCGTCAAAACCACCTTCTCATCAAGACCTACGAATTTAGCGTAAGAGCGTAAGTAACCACGTGTAAATGTCGCGACTTGTTGAGATTCAAATCGGTTATTTTCAATATCTTCAATCACAGAAATGCGAAGCCTCAGGCGATCGGCAACTTGCTTTTGGCTCATTCCCAAGGATTCACGTTTGTTTTTCAGTAATGTGCCAGCTTCAATAGAGAGTGGCACTTCATTCGTATTTTCGTGTTCTGTCATAATGGCGGTATTTAATCTGTTTTAGTGGCTAACGTAGTCATGTATTTTCGTTATTGTTCTTAAGCCTCTTTAAAGATAGCTAGCCTAAACGCGTTAACCAAAAATAATAATTTTAAGAAACTCTCAGCGATCTGAGTGCGAATACCCGTTTTGCAAAAATCAGCAAAACGTATGTGAGAAAGTGCTGAGAATTATCGGTGTCATCGTTAGTGTTACATATCATGATAAGCGAATGCGCAACGAAGACAAAAACTCTTTACACTCAAACTAACAGATAGCTCAAGCTTTTGTCCAAACTTTGACAAAGGAATTCGAAATTATACCCAAATAACCTTAAGTTGAAGAGTGATAGTCCCAAATCTTGGCGAAAATGTCCTAAACAATAAACAAAATAGCCAGAGCGAATGGCTCTGGCTATTTTTGAATTCCGGTCGTTTATACAGCTTTCACTTCAATGGTATCGGCACCGCGTGACGCTTTCAGCATTGCCGTACGTTTAGTTCGGTCAATTACATCACCGACCAACTGACCACATGCGGCATCAATGTCATCACCACGTGTTTTACGAACCGTAACTGTGTGCTCGTATTGCATCAATGTTTTTTGGAAGCGATCAATACGTGAGTTACTTGGTTTCTTGTAAGGTGAACCTGGGTACGGGTTAAACGGAATCAAGTTAATCTTACATGGTGTGTCTTTCATCAATTCAGCCAGCTCGCGTGCATGGTCCATGTCATCGTTCACATGATCAAGCAACACGTACTCGACTGTTACCTTGCCACGGTTTGCATTCGATGAAGCAATGTAACGACGAACGGATGCTAGGAAATCTTGAATATCCCAACGATCGTTAATTGGCATGATTTCACTACGCAGCTTATCGTTTGGTGCATGAAGAGAGATCGCCAACGCAACGTCGATTTTGCCCGTCATCTGATCAAGACCAGAAACCACACCTGATGTTGATACGGTTACGCGACGCTTCGACAAACCAAAGCCAAGGTCATCCAACATTAACTCCAGTGCTGGAATCAAGTTCTTCATATTAAGAAGCGGCTCACCCATGCCCATCATCACGACGTTCGTAATTGGGCGACGGCCTGTTTCTTTCTCAAGACCAATTTCACGTGCAGCACGCCACACCTGACCGATGATCTCTGAAACTTTCAAGTTACGGTTAAAGCCCTGCTGTGCTGTTGAGCAGAACTTACATTCCAATGCACAACCTACTTGAGAAGATACACAAAGCGTTGCGCGATCATCTTCTGGAATGTAAACCGTTTCTACATCCTGATCACCAACCTTCATTGCCCACTTGATCGTGCCGTCTGAAGAATGCTGAGCTTCTGCTACAGTTGGTGCTTTAATTTCACACTTGTGTAAAAGCTTTTCGCGCAGCTTCTTGTTGATGTTTGTCATTTTTTCGAAGTCATCTACACCGAAATGGTAGATCCACTTCATAACCTGATCGGCACGAAACGCTTTCTCGCCAAGTTCTTCCGCGAAAAACTGACGCATGCCTTTGCGATCAAAGTCGAGTAGATTGATTTTTTCAGTGGTCATGTTGCCTCTCAATGACTGAAACAAGAATAAGGGCGCGAATTGTACAGCCTTTATTCAGCTACAACAAGGGGTGTAAGACCCTGAGTTTGCTAAGGCATTAAAATAAAAACGATTAAATTTTAATCAGACTTTACGGTGAGAATAATGATTAGACAACCGGCAGCAAAAGCGTAGAAGTGGTGCAGAGAAAGCAGTGAGAAGAAACACACGTAACTAAGCTTTCCCCCCTGTAAGGTGCTCAGATTAGCCAACGTCTTCGCGAGTACTTACGAATGAACTCGCCGATGAAATGGAGAACGCGGAATAAAAAACCTCGGACAATTCCGAGGTTATTACGAACTAGATCATCACGCAAAAGTGATGCATGAACGAGTTAGCGAGAGAAAACTTCTGATTCAGGGAAGAAAAACTCAATTTCACGAGCGGCAGACTCAGGGCTATCTGAACCATGAACTGAATTGTGACGCATGCTGAGTGCGTAATCAGCACGCAAAGTGCCACATGCCGCGTCCTCTGGGTTGGTTTTACCCATTAGCTCGCGGTAACGTGCAATCGCATTTTCGCCTTCCAATACCTGAACCATAATAGGACCAGATGTCATGAACTCTTTTAGAGGAGGGAAAAACTCTTTACCTTCATGCTCTGCATAAAAGCCGCTTGCCTGATCTTCTGTCAGGTGAACCATTTTGGCAGCGATGATACGTAGGCCAGCCTTTTCAATACGATTGTAGATTTCACCAATTAGGTTTCGCTCTACAGCATCAGGCTTAATGATTGAAAATGTTCTTTCTAGAGCCATAAAATTTCCTTTCTGTACTTGTAATAATAGTTGTGCTTTTAAAGTGACTTACTGGGTAAGAGCAGCACTCAAACAAGAGAGTGCTGCAATCAATCTTATTTTCCAGCTTGCTCATTGAGGAAACGAGCAAGTGTACGAACACCCATACCCGTTGCTCCCGCAGCCCATTTATCAGAAGCGGCTTTACGATACGTACCCGCACAGTCGAAATGTAACCAGCCTTTTTTGTAGTCCTCAACGAAGTAAGACAAGAATGCAGCTGCAGTGCTTGCACCTGGAGAATAATCACCAGAGCTGATATTCGATAAATCGGCAAAATTAGATGGCAGCATTTCTCGATGGAAGTCAGCAAGTGGTAGCGGCCACAAGCCTTCTTTTTCCTGGTTTGCCGCCGTAAGCGCTTGATGCGATAGCTCATCATCAAAGCTCATTAGCGCATGGTAATCGTTACCTAACGCATTCTTCGCTGCGCCTGTTAGCGTCGCGCAGTCAATAATTAACTCAGGCTTTTGCTCACTAGCGTAGATAAGACCGTCTGCAAGCACCAAGCGACCTTCCGCGTCGGTATTCATAATCTCAACGGTTTTGCCGTTTTTGTAAGTGATGATGTCGCCAAGCTTAAGGGCACGGCCAGAAACCATGTTCTCAGCACAACACAAGATCAGTTTTACGCGCTTGTTCAAACCGCGTAAGATAGCTAACCCTAGGCCACCAGTGATAGTACCCGAGCCACCCATATCTGCTTTCATTGCACTCATGAAGTTAGAAGGCTTCAAGCTGTAACCACCGGAATCAAAGGTGATGCCTTTACCCACAAGACATGCGAATACAGGTGCGTTTTCGTCACCAGTTGGGTTGTAGTCTAACTGAAGCATCGCAGAAGTACGCTCAGAACCACGGCCTACTGCGTAAATACCTTCCCAACCTTCTGCCAACAAGTCTTTGTCTTTGACGATACGTGCTGTCACCGTGCCTTTCGGCGCAACAGATTTAATGAATTCAGCAGCCATTGTCGCTAGCTGACGAGGAGCAACTTCTTCTGCCGTTTTGTTGATAATATCGCGGGTAAAATCAGTCGAAGTAATACGAGCTTGAAGCTCTGCTTGATCTTCATCAGACAATGCTGCCCACTCAACTGAGCCATGTTTTTTAGGGTTACGGAACCCTTGGTGGAAAGCCCATACGCTCTCTAGATCCCAGTTATCACCAGAAAGAAAAATAGAACGAATTCCTTGGCCATCTAGCTGACGAGCTGCACGTTGAATTGCGCCGAGATCATGACCTTCACCTAAGTGAATAGTTGCGCCGTTTTCAGCGAATGAAAGCAGTGCTTTTTCACCCCAATGTGGTGCTGCCGACTCTTGACTTAAAAATACAGACATCTGTGTAGACATGGTTTCTCCTTGTCTTATAGCAGCGTTGCCTACGCTGCTTCTTTTTAATAACTCACGGATGTTAGCATTATGTAGGGCAAAAATGTCAATTGGATAAAAAAAACGGACCTAAAGGTCCGCTTTTTTTAGTAAGAATTGTTAACTAGGCTGTGTTTTACAGACTTAGTCCGCTTCGTCCATCCAGCACATGATAACGGCTTCTAGAATCTTTTCATTAGAACGGTTTGGCTCATCGTCAAACTCATCTAACTCCATGATCCATTGATGAAGATCGGTAAAACGCACTGTTTTTGGATCGACATCTGGAAACTTGTCACAAAGTTCAATCGCGATATCGCGAGAATCTGTCCATTTCATTGCTCATCTTCCTTTTGCTTCTTCCCTATATTGGGAAGATAGTTTTAGTGATCTTCTGAAGCGTGGTTTAGTGTGTATTTAGGAATTTCTACCACCAAGTCTTCATCAGCAATTCTCGCCTGACACCCTAGGCGTGACTCAGGCTCTAGACCCCACGCTTTATCTAGCATGTCGTCTTCTAGTTCTTCACTTTCTTCTAGTGAATCAAAACCTTCACGGATGATTACGTGGCAGGTAGTACACGCACATGACTTCTCACACGCATGTTCAATACCGATACCGTTTTTTAGCGCTACGTCTAGAACGGTGTCACCAGAGTTTGCTTCCAACACTGCACCTTCTGGGCACAAATCGTCGTGTGGTAATACAATAATCTTAGGCATAACTACTTATCTCTTATATATCGTCTACTGATTGACCTGACAACGCAGCTCGAATCGATTTATCCATACGGCGTGATGCGAAATCTTGGCTCGCTTTATCGGTATCTTTAATGCCTTGCTCTATCGCATCTGCATCATCACCATTACGCAGCTCAATCAAGGCTTCGATGGCTTTAATCAAGTTTTGTTTCTCTTGTTCTGATAGTAAGTCATCACCATCAGCTTGCATCGCTGCAATCAAACCTTCTATCACTCGGTCGGCTTCAACACGCTGCTCAGCTAAGGCACGAGCTTGCATGTCTTCTTTTGCGTGCGTCATTGAATCACGCAACATATCCGCCACTTCATTGTCACTTAAGCCGTAAGAAGGTTTTACTTGAATCTCTGATTGAACACCAGTGCTCTTCTCCATTGCCGTAACAGAAAGAAGGCCATCTGCGTCAACTTGGTAAGTCACGCGAATATGTGCCGCACCCGCTGCCATCGGAGGAATACCTTTTAACGAGAAGCGAGCAAGTGAACGACAGTCATCAACCATTTCACGTTCACCTTGTACCACATGAACACTCATCGCCGTTTGGCCATCTTTGAATGTGGTAAATTCTTGCGCACGCGCAACGGGAATCGTAGTGTTGCGGGGGATGATCTTCTCGACCAAACCACCCATGGTTTCAATACCGAGCGACAGTGGAATCACATCAAGAAGCAACATTTCAGAGTCAGGCTTGTTACCCGCGAGAATGTCTGCTTGAATACCCGCACCGATTGCAACAACTTCATCTGGGTTAATGCTTGTCAGTGGTGTACGGCCAAAGAATTCGCCAACCATTTCTCGTACAAGCAATGTGCGTGTTGAGCCACCGACCATGACTACTTCAAGTACATCTTCCGCATCTACATCCGCATCTTTCAGCGCACGGCGGCAAGACATCAGGGTTTTCTTCACTAGCGGACGAATAAGATCTTCGAACTGCTCGCGAGTCACGGTGCCTTTCCAACCAAAAACGTCAACGTCAACACTGTCTTGCTCAGAGAAAGCAATCTTAGCTTCAGTAGCAATGTTCAACAGTGTACGGTTCTTTTCTGCAGAAAGCGGCGCTTCTAGACCCGCTTGCTCCATTAAATAATCGGCAAATAGATGGTCGAAGTCGTCACCGCCTAATGCAGAATCGCCACCTGTTGCTAATACTTCAAATACGCCTTTCGATAAACGTAGGATAGAGATATCAAAAGTACCGCCACCTAGATCGTAAACCGCAATCACACCTTCTTGACCTGAGTCTAGGCCATAAGCAATTGCCGCAGCGGTTGGTTCGTTAAGTAGACGGAGAACATGAAGACCAGCTAATTTCGCCGCATCTTTTGTACCTGCACGTTGCGCGTCATCAAAGTAAGCAGGAACGGTAATAACGACACCAGCTAACTCACCACCTAACGTATCTTCAGCTCGCTTACCCAATACTTTTAGGATGTCCGCAGATACTTCAATCGGGTTTTTGTCACCTTGAGGTGTTTGCAGAATTGGCAGGCCGTTTTCACTCTCTTTAAAACGATAAGGAAGTGAAGAGTAACGGGACTGAATGTCCTTTAATGAACGACCGATCAAACGTTTTACAGAGATAATCGTGTTCTCTGGTTCAAACTCTGCTTTAGCTTTGGCTTCGTGGCCGACCGTTAACGTTTCCTCAGCGTAATTAACGACTGAAGGTAAAATAGTACGGCCCTGCTCGTCCGCAAGTGGAGTTGCATCGCCGCTACGTACAGAAGCAACCAAAGAGTTGGTAGTACCTAGGTCGATACCCGCTGCTAACTTATGCTCATGAGGTGCCGAGCTTTGGCCCGGTTCTGCGATTTGAAGTAGTGCCATGATAGGTCCTTGTCACGCTTACTAGCCGAGGAGTTTGTCTTCGACTAGCTCAATTTCGTTCTTTAGTTTGGCAATGAATTTTAGCTTACGAACTCGGTCTGCGGCTTCAGCCCATAGACCATCATCAAGCTCTTGCTCGACGCTTGCCAGATGCTGTTTGTACATTTTGCTGACCTTAGAGTCGAAGTCAAAAAGCACCGATTCAGGATCGGACTTGTCAGCAATCTCTTCCAGTTCTTCGCGCAGTTCCATTTGCTCCATTAAGAACATCGGATCTTGCATCGTTTGCTGTTCACCTCGGATCTCAACACCTTGCTCTGCGAGGATATACTCGGCGCGAGAAATAGGATTTTTCAGAACTTGATAGGCATCGTTGATTTGCGCCGCCTTTTGCACCGCCATCAAACGGTCACGTTCTGAGCCCGTTGCAAAGTTATCCGGGTGGAAGCGTTTTTGTAGTTCTCGGAACTGAGAAGAAAGAAGGCTACCATCCAGCTTAAACTGACTTGGTAGCCCAAATAATTCAAAGTGATTCATTAAGTTCGGGTCCTAGTAAAGCCTTCCGGACTCGTTTGCCCAGAAGGACAATCAATTAGACGTTGAAGCTTTCACCACAACCACATTCACTTTTCGCGTTAGGGTTGTTGAATTCAAAACCTTCATTCAACCCTTCTTTCACGTAATCCAATTCAGTACCATCTAGGTACACTAAGCTCTTTTGATCGATGATAATTTTCACTCCAGAGAGTTCAAATACTTCGTCTTCTTCATTGAGCTCATCAACAAACTCAAGTACGTATGCCATGCCGGAACAGCCAGTCGTCTTCACTCCAAGACGTAAACCGATACCTTTGCCTCGGTTATCTAGGAATGCTCTTACGCGACTTGCCGCTGATTCTGTCATTGTGATGGCCATACTGCACCTTAGTCTGTCTAAATTTCGATTGGAATGGGAGCGTCAAAGCTCCCATTATATTACGGAATAATTATTCTTGGTGTTTTTTCTTGTAGTCAGCAACCGCTGCTTTGATTGCATCTTCAGCAAGAATAGAACAGTGAACTTTCACTGGTGGAAGCTCTAGCTCTTCAGCAATCTCAGAGTTTTTAATTGCTGCCGCTTCATCAACTGACTTACCTTTTACCCACTCAGTTACTAGTGAGCTTGATGCGATTGCACTACCACAACCGTATGTTTTGAACTTCGCATCTTCGATGATACCTTCAGGTGTCACTTTGATTTGAAGCTTCATTACGTCACCACACGCAGGAGCGCCAACCATGCCGCTACCTACTGATGGATCTTCTTTATCGAATGAACCAACGTTACGTGGGTTCTCGTAGTGATCAATTACTTTTTCGCTGTATGCCATGATAAATTACCTCGAATCCTCTATTTCAATCCCTGAGATTAATGGTGAGCCCATTCAACAGTGCTCAAATCAATCCCTTCTTTGTACATATCCCATAGAGGAGACATGTCGCGTAGCTTAGTCACTGCAACGCGGATTTGTTCAATTGCGTAATCAATTTCTTCTTCAGTCGTGAAACGACCAAACGAGAAACGAACCGAGCTGTGAGCCAATTCGTCATCCATGCCTAGGGCACGAAGAACGTAAGAAGGCTCAAGGCTTGCAGACGTACAAGCACTACCAGAAGATACCGCTAGATCTTTAAGCGACATTAGTAGTGATTCACCTTCTACGAATGCGAAACTGATGTTTAGGTTGTGTGGTACACGCTGCTCAAAGTCACCGTTTACCGTCACTGCTTCTAAGTCTTTCACGCCATCAAAAAGACGGTTACGAAGCGCTAAAGCATGATCGTAATCTTTTTGCATGTCTTCTTTTGCAATGCGGAATGCTTCACCCATGCCTACGATTTGGTGAGTAGGTAGTGTACCAGAGCGGAAACCACGCTCATGACCGCCACCGTGCATTTGCGCTTCAAGACGAATACGAGGCTTACGACGTACGTAAAGTGCACCGATACCTTTAGGACCGTAAACTTTGTGAGCAGAAAGTGAAATTAGATCAACTTTCATCTCTTGAACGTCGATTGGTAATTTACCTGCAGATTGCGCAGCGTCCACGTGGAAAACAATTTTACGCTCACGGCACAGTTCGCCGATCGCTGTAATGTCTTGAACCACACCAATCTCGTTGTTTACATGCATAATAGACACAAGCACGGTGTCATCACGCATGGCTGCTCTAAGCTTCTCTAGATCGATCAAGCCATTTGATTCTGGCTCAAGGTAAGTCACTTCAAAGCCTTCACGCTCAAGTTGACGACATGGGTCAAGAACGGCTTTGTGCTCTGTTTTACAAGTGATTACGTGCTTGCCTTTCTTCGAGTAAAAGTGCGCTGCACCTTTAATCGCAAGGTTGTCTGATTCTGTCGCACCAGATGTAAATACGATTTCGCGAGGATCTGCATTTAGAAGGTCAGCAATTTGCTCACGAGCAGTATCGACCGCTTCTTCTGCCTGCCAGCCGTAACGGTGCGAACGTGACGCTGGGTTGCCAAATGTGCCATCCATTGTCATGTACTGAACCATTTTTTCAGCAACACGTGGATCAACTGGACATGTAGCGGAATAATCAAGATAAATCGGCAGTTTCATTCTCTACTCCAATGTAAAAAGCTGACCGCTAAGAGCGGACGTTTACACCGATGGGCGCGGCGGTTGTATTTTTGTTTGATAGCCCATGGGTTACCGCCAGATCAATGTCCTGACGATCAGAAATTTCGAGTACTTCATTGTCTGTCATCAACTCACCAAGAGTGATGTTATTCAAAAAGTCACTAATGCGAGAGCTTAGGTCACGCCACAGCGTGTGAGTAAGGCAACGTGTTCCACCTTGGCAATCTCCTTTACCTTGGCATTTGGTTGCATCTACTGACTCATCAACGGCAGCAATCACGGTACCAATAGCGATACTGTGAGCGTCGGCACCAAGTCGGTAACCACCACCAGGACCACGAACGCTGGCAACGAGACCTGCTTTACGCAATTTTGAAAATAGCTGCTCTAAGTAAGAGAGCGAGATCCCTTGACGCTCTGAAATATCAGCCAGAGGTACAGGGTTTTGTTGCGAATGCAGTGCCACATCCAGCATGGCTGTCACCGCATATCTTCCTTTAGATGTAAGTTTCATACCACACCGTATCCACATGGTTTGTAATGGTTAAGATTTTTCCATACCTGAGTAATTTGGTCAAGTATTTATTTGACCATTTTACTCAGGTATTCATCCTCACATCTAAAGTGGTTATTATTCACTCAGAACTTCTTTTCTATCGAAGTCAAAACGCCTCGTAGAATATTAAGTTCTTGGGTTTCTGGTCGAGCACGAGAGAACAAACGGCGCAACTTATTCATCACCTGTCCAGGTTGCTCTTTGTTAATAAACTGGGTCTCAACCATCACCTTTTCAAGATGCTCGAAGAACAATTCGAGTTCTCGATGACGCGGGTATTCTTCCGATTCATTTGGGGAAAACTGGCTTTGCTCTAAGTTCAAGTGTGCAACTCGCACTTCGTAACTGAGAGTTTGTACAGCCATCGCTAGGTTAAGCGAGCTGTACTCAGGATTAGCGGGAATACAAACATGGTAGTGGCACTTTTGTAGCTCTTCGTTTGTCAAACCAGTTCTTTCTCGGCCAAACACGAGCGCAACCGGATGCTTTCGGCCTTCAACTGCAAATTTCTCACCGCATTCACGTGGCTCGAGCATTGGCCATTCTAATGTACGAGAGCGGGCGCTAGAACCCACAACAAGGCCACAATCTTCAACCGCTTCTTCTAATGTGCCGACAATCTTTGCATTTTGAGCAATATCACCAGCACCCGCAGCTAAAGCAAGAGTTTGTTCATCCACTTCACATTGTGGATCGACTAATACTAGTTGGTTTAAACCCATCACTTTCATTGCTCGAGCTGCTGAGCCAATATTGCCTGAATGAGAGGTACCTACGAGTACAATTTTTACTTGATCCAACATCTGTGTTTGCTACCTAAATTAAAACCGCAGAATGTTATCATAGTTTTTTAAGACACCCTAGAGGCAAGCAGACCTCTCTTCTCATTCTTGGTTATTGTTCTCGTCCGCAGTATGATCTGTACACTCAGTCGGCCGCAATTAGAGTAAAAAATAACCACTTCCCTTTTTGATTATCTCTGGTATACTCGCCGCCGCTTTCATTTGTTCTTTAACATCCGTTGGGAAATTCGTATGCATCCAATGCTAAACATTGCTATTCGCGCTGCGCGAAAGGCAGGCAATCATATTGCTAAATCATTAGAAAACACTGATAAAGTAGAATCTACTCTTAAAGGCACTAATGACTTTGTCACTAACGTAGACAAAGAAGCAGAATACATCATCATCGATACTATCAAGCAGTCTTACCCTGAGCACTGTATCGTTGCTGAAGAACAAGGTCTTATCGAAGGTAAAGATAAAGACGTACAATGGATCATCGACCCACTGGATGGCACCACTAACTTTGTAAAAGGTTACCCAACTTTCGCGGTTTCTATCGCTGTTCGTATTAAGGGCAAAACTGAAGTTGCTTGTGTTTACGATCCAATGCAAAACGAGCTATTCACTGCACAACGCGGTGCCGGCGCTCAACTAAACAGTGCACGTATTCGTGTTGCTCAACTAAAAGACCTTCAAGGTACTGTTCTAGCAACAGGCTTCCCATTCAAGCAGAAACAACACGCTGAGTCTTACATCAAGATCGTTGGTGCGCTATTCACTGAATGTGCTGATTTCCGTCGTAGCGGCTCTGCTGCTCTTGACCTTTGTTACGTGGCTGCTGGCCGTGTTGATGGTTACTTCGAGCTAGGCCTAAAACCTTGGGATATGGCAGCAGGTGAGCTTATTGCTCGTGAAGCTGGCGCAATCCTAACAGACTTTGCTGGCGGCACTGACTACATGAAGTCTGGTAACATCGTTGCTTCAAGCGCTCGTGGCGTAAAATCTATCCTTAAGCACATCCGCGAAAACGGTAACAGCGCGATCCTTAAGTAAGATTTGAAAGTCATATATAGCCCGTCACGCTGATGACTTTAGAAAGCCCCGCTCATTGAGCGGGGCTTTTTTATTTCGAACAATCAGCCTGTTTGTAGAAACGGTCGTAGTCAGATAAGTGGTCTATTTTTACGTGCTTAACCTTCCATATTTGTTCCTTCATTAAAAACTGCAGCGAAACCGTGACTGGCTGGTATACATCACCAAAGCCGTTTACAGAAAGACATCCAACTCCTCCATCCTCACTGTACTCTTCAAAGTAAGACAGCTCTGTAACCAAACTTGATGGGATAGATGATAAAAATGGAAATTGATGACCAAATTTTATTGGGTGAGACTTAATACTGTTCAGCTCTTCAATCGATAGATTTGGTCCTGCCATAGCTTCTACCACCTCTATATACTGCATCTTGTATAAATTATTACGTATATCAAGGTAAGTATCGTGGAGTGGACTTGCGATGCAGGGCGTTGAAACACTTAGTAAAACCGGAATAGGTAGAATTCTATTTAGCATAACCAACTAAACCCCAGCTTCACGGAGCGCTTGATCAATTTTACTCGGCTTAAATCTGTACTTACAAAGCCCCCACTCGCACTGCTCTAAAAGCTCACGGACATTTACCTGCCCAGTAACTCCAAAGGAAACAACACCAAAAAGAGAAACACTCCCACTGTATGTCAAAACACCATCACGAGTAGTTTTAAAAGTAACAGAAACGGCTTTTAATTTTATGCCCAGCTCTTCAACCATTTCTTTTGAAACTTCAAACTTAGTAAATCCAAGCTCACCAGATAAAGTTACTTTACCTGACTCATCAACTGCTAACTTGAACCTTTTCCCTCCAGTAACTAGCTTGGTGGTAACACCTTTATTGTGCTTGTAAGAAATCTCTACAAACTTCAGTAACTGTACTTTTATTTCAGCTTGCCTTGACATTATTTCCTCCCGAAATTGTTGAACATACTTCCGATATTCAACTCAATCAAAAAACTACAATTCAAGCTGGAAGTACCTCAAAAAAAAATGAAACTTTCAAATCTATCAGGCATAAAAAAACCGCTGATTGTTCAGCGGTTTTTGTTTTCGGTTCTCAATCTGCCTTATGGCATTTCGTCGAACTCTGCACCCTCTTTTTCTACTTGAGGTGGCATCAAGTGCTCTTTCTGGATACCCAGTTTTAGAGCCAGTGCTGATGCTACGTAGATAGAAGAGTAAGTACCTACAGTGATACCGAGTAAAAGTGCGGTTGCAAAGCCGTGAATCATAGCACCACCCTGCATGAACAGTGCAATTACCACGAACAACGTCGTACCAGATGTAATCAATGTACGGCTCAACGTTTGAGTGATTGAGGCGTCCATAATGTCTGAAGGTTCACCCTTACGCATCTTACGGAAGTTTTCACGAATCCGGTCAAATACAACGATGGTATCGTTGAGTGAGTAGCCCACAACCGTCAGTAGCGCAGCTACGATAGTCAGGTCAACTTCAATTTGTAGAAACGAGAAGACACCTAGCGTGATAATTATATCGTGAGCCAATGCCATTACCGCACCAGCCGCTAGACGCCATTCAAATCGCATCGATACATAAAGCAGAATACAGATCAGCGATACCAAGATCGCTAGACCACCAGCTTCTGTTAGCTCATCACCAACGTTGGGACCTACGAACTCAATACGACGCATTTCTACGCTTTCGCCAGTACCATCTTTGATAGCACCAATGATTTGGTTACCTAGCGTTTCACCAGAAACGTCATCACGTGGACGAAGACGAACCATGACTTCACGAGCACTACCGAAGTTTTGTACTGTCGCATCGCCAAAGCCTTTTGAATCTAGTGCTGCACGAATCTCTTCAAGGTTTGCTGGCTGTTCAAAACCGACCTCGATAAGAGTACCGCCAGTGAAATCTAGACCCCAATTAAGCCACTTGGTTGACAAAGTGAAGATAGAAGCAGCAATCATTATAATTGAAAAAACGAATGCTACTTTCGACCAACGCATAAAGCCGATCGTCTTCTCTGCTTTTAGAATTTGAAACATATTAATTCCCAGCCTTAGATCGACAATTTATCAACGCGTTTGCCACCGTAGATCAGGTTCACGATACAACGTGTACCAATAATGGCGGTGAACATTGAAGTTAAGATACCGATAGATAGAGTAACTGCGAAACCTTTCACCGCACCTGTACCGACCGCAAATAGAATGATTGCAGTAATTAGTGTTGTGATGTTCGCATCAGCAATCGTGCTGAATGCATTCGCGTAACCTTGGTGAATCGCTTGTTGTGGACTACGTCCATCACGAATTTCTTCACGGATACGCTCGAAGATCAGTACGTTCGCATCAACTGCCATACCGACTGTTAACACGATACCGGCTATCCCCGGAAGCGTCATGGTAGCGCCTGGAATCATCGACATAACACCAATGATAAGCACTAAGTTTGCCATTAGAGCAATGTTTGCAATCAAACCAAAGCCGCGGTAGTAAAGCAGCGTAAATAGCATTACGGCAACCATACCCCAGATACATGCTTGGATACCCATATCGATGTTTTGCTGGCCCATTGATGGACCAATGGTACGTTCTTCAACGATAGAGATAGGTGCAATCAGTGCACCAGCACGTAGTAAAAGTGCTAGGTTGTGTGCTTCTGCAGCAGAGTCGATACCTGTGATACGGAAGTTACGACCAAGAGCCGATTGAATCGTTGCTTGGTTGATGACTTCTTCATGCTTATCCAGAATAACTTTGCCTTCAGGCGTACGACGGCCACTGTCTTTGTATTCTGCAAACACGGTAGCCATTAGCTTACCAATGTTCTTCTTAGAGAACGCAGACATCTTATTACCACCTTCGCTGTCTAGCGAGATGTTAACTTGTGGACGACCATATTCATCAACACTTGAGCTTGCATCTGTGATGCTTTGACCGCCAAGAATAACGCGCTTCTTAAGCACAACTGGGCGACCATCACGGTCCATCTTGATTTCACTACCTGCTGGCGCACGACCATTTGCCGCTGCCGATAGGTCAGCTTTATCATCAACTTCACGGAATTCAAGCGTTGCCGTAGCTCCGAGAATTTCTTTTGCACGAGCAGTGTCTTGAACACCAGGCAGTTCAACTACAATGCGACTAGCACCTTGACGTTGAACCAATGGTTCCGCAACACCTAGTTCGTTGACACGATTACGTAAAATCGTAATGTTTTGCTCAACAGCATAGTTACGGATCTCTTGTAAACGTTGCTCAGTAAAGGTTGCAGTAAGAGCGTAACGGCCATTTGAATCAGAATCGACAAAAATCATGTCCGGGTGATTCTTTTCTAGCGTTGCTTTCGCTTCTGCTAATTGCTCTTCGTTACGCAACAACACTTCTACCGCTTCTTTTCCAGAAGGGCGGATTGCACGGTAACGAATCTTGGCGTCACGAAGTTCGCTACGGAAAGCTTCTTCTTGTTGACCAATAAGCTTTTCCATCGCTGCATCCATATCCACTTCCATTAAGAAGTGAACACCACCGCGAAGGTCAAGACCTAGCTTCAATGGTGACGCGCCAATCGCTTCTAGCCAATCGGGTGTAGAAGGTGCAAGGTTAAGTGCAACAATTGTGTCTTTGCCTAGCGCTTCGCTGATGACATCACGAGCACTGATTTGTGTGTCAGTGTCGTTAAAACGAACAAGAATTGATCCATCTTCGAGAGCAATGGATTTATGAGAAAGTTGCTCTTTGTTAAGAGCAGTAGTGACAGCATCCAGCGTTGACATATCTACAGAGGCGCCACGCGCCCCTGTAACTTGAATAGCCGGATCTTCACCGTAGATATTTGGAAGTGCGTATAACGCAGCGGTGATGATGGCAAAAAGCACCATCAAGTACTTCCATAATGGATAACGGTTTAGCACAGCGAGGATCCTTTAGCTGTTTTATAGAGACTTAAGCGTACCTTTTGGTAGCACTGCAGTGATGAAGTCTTTCTTGATTACTACTTCATTGTTCGCGTTAAGCTCAATTGAAATGTAGTCATTGTCTTCAGCAATCTTAGTGATTTTACCCACTAGGCCACCGCTAGTTAAAACTTCGTCGCCTTTGCCCATAGAAGCCATTAGGTTTTTGTGTTCTTTTACGCGTTTCGCTTGTGGGCGGTAAATCATGAAGTAAAAGATCACTGCGAACATGCCAAGCATGATTAGCATTTCAAAACCACCGCCTGCTGGCGCGCCTTCTGCTGCTGCGTGAGCCTGAGAAATAAACATTAAAACATCCTCATTATATTTTATTGATAATCAAACAAATTGGGCTTTCGCATTTTAGATTCAAGTCTGAGAGTAACTAATAGAGATCGCTCTCTCAAAAATAACGTGCGTTAGCCTACTTTATTAGCAAAAGCCTCTGGCGACATGCCAAAGGCTTTAATTCTTTTAGTTTTTCAATTACTGCTCTTTTGCTAGTGGTGGCACTTCACGGCCACGACGCTCATAGAACTCAGTAACAAATTCATCGAAGCGATCTTCATCAATTGCTTTACGAATGCTTTCCATCAGACGCTGGTAGTAACGCAGGTTATGGATTGTATTCAAGCGAGCGCCTAAGATTTCATTACAACGCTCTAAATGGTGAAGGTACGACTTGCTGTAGTTTTGACAAGTGTAACAGTCACAATGCGGATCCAATGGTGTTGTATCCGTTTTATGTTTCGCATTACGGATCTTGATCACACCACCAGTCACAAATAAGTGACCATTACGTGCGTTACGCGTTGGCATTACACAGTCAAACATGTCGATACCACGACGAACACCTTCAACCAAGTCTTCTGGCTTACCTACGCCCATCAAGTAGCGAGGTTTGTCTTCAGGAAGTTGAGGACAAGTATGCTCAAGAATACGGTGCATGTCTTCTTTAGGCTCACCTACTGCCAAACCACCAACCGCGTAACCGTCAAAACCGATTTCCGTTAGACCTTTTACCGACACATCACGTAAATCTTCGTAAACACCACCTTGGACAATACCAAATAGGTTGTTCGGGTTTTCTAGCTTCTCGAAGTGGTCACGTGAACGCTGTGCCCAGCGTAATGACATTTCCATCGATTTCTTCGCTTCATCGTGTGTCGCTGGGTAAGGCGTACACTCGTCAAAAATCATAACGATGTCAGAGCCCAGGTCTTTTTGAATTTCCATCGACTTTTCTGCGTCCATGAAAATCTTGTCACCGTTTACTGGGTTACGAAAGTGAACACCCTCTTCAGTGATCGTACGCATCTTACCAAGGCTGAATACTTGGAAGCCGCCTGAATCAGTAAGAATAGGACCGTGCCAGTTCATAAAATCGTGCAGGTCACCGTGCATTTTCATCACTTCTTGACCAGGACGTAGCCACAGGTGGAACGTATTACCTAGCAGAATTTCTGCACCAGTACCTTTTACTTCTTCTGGTGTCATACCTTTAACGGTACCGTAAGTACCTACTGGCATGAACGCAGGAGTTTGAACAGTGCCGCGTTCGAAAGTCAGTTGACCACGACGTGCATTGCCGTTTTTCTTCTTAAGATCGAATTTTAATTTCACGATGCCTCCGGGTGTCAGAGAAACAGTCTGACTGAGTGTTTAGGGCTCTACCCTACTTTAAGGAGCGGTCGCTTTTCCTTGCGAGAGACAAAGCAATGGATGCTTTATTTCCTAGCTTACTGCTAGCACTCGTAAATCTATTTTTAACTACGCCGTTTTCTTCTTGATGAACATTGAATCGCCATACGAGAAGAAACGGTATTTGTTTTCCACCGCATGTTTGTAAGCATTCATGGTGTTCTCGTATCCAGCAAATGCACTCACCAACATGATCAGTGTTGATTCAGGCAAGTGGAAGTTTGTGATCAAGCAATCCACCAACTGATATTCGTAACCAGGGAAAATAAAGATTTCTGTATCGCCAAAGAATGGGGCCAGCTCAGTCCCTTTTTGCAATGCGTCTTGCGCTGCACTTTCAAGTGAACGCACAGATGTTGTACCAACAGCAATAATTCGTCCGCCACGCGCTTTCGCCGCTTTAATTGCTTCGACGACTTCTTGTGGTACTTCTACGTACTCGGCATGCATGTGGTGATCGTTGATATTTTCCACTTTTACTGGCTGGAATGTACCCGCCCCAACGTGCAAAGTAACGTAAGCAAACTCTGCACCTTTCGCTTTGATTTTCTCCAAGAGAACATCATCAAAGTGAAGGCCCGCCGTCGGTGCCGCAACCGCACCTGGCTTTTGATTATATACCGTTTGGTAACGCTCTTTATCTGCATCTTCGTCTGGACGGTCGATGTAAGGAGGAAGCGGCATATGGCCGATTTCTTCCAGAATTTCTAGTACCGTCTTATCAGAACTAAATTTCAGTTCAAATAAAGCATCATGGCGTGCAACCATTTCTGCTGAATATTCATCATTCTCGCCAACAATAATGGTTGTACCTGGTTTTGGTGATTTAGAGCAACGAACGTGCGCGAGGATGCTTTTCTCATCCAACATGCGCTCCACTAGCACTTCTAATTTACCGCCCGACTCCTTGCGGCCAAAAAGACGAGCAGGAATAACACGAGTATTATTAAACACCACTAAGTCACCGGGTTGAACTTGGCCCAATACATCAATAAATGTGCCATCAATGAGCTCTCCGGTATTGCCGTCCATTTGCAGCAGTCGGCTAGCGGTACGCTCTGGTTGAGGGTAGCGAGCGATGAGTTCATCTGGAAGGTCGAAATGGAAATCTGATACTTGCATGTTACTTGTCTTATCTATTGGTCAAATCACGTCTAGGCGACGATAAAATTGCGACGAGTTTTTCGCAGCAGACTAGTATATGTTTACATGCTGCAATAGCAAGCAAATCACCAGAATATAGCAGTAAAAGCCATGGTGAAGAGTGTAATAAAACGTGAAAAGCCTCGATTACTTGGCACTATTTTTAATTTGAGCCCAAAAGAGAAAACATGAAAAAAGCAAAGCAGCGTATACCGCTGCTTATTAGTTTGGCATTCCAATCGCCCTATCAAACCTCACGCTTTCGCCACAAGAATAACGGCACGAATAAACCCAATAACCAAAACCCTAGACTGCCACCTTCATCATCTGAGCCTTTGAAATCACAGTTATTGGTCGCAATGCCATCGTGACACTCTTTATTGTCACCACTTTCATTGTTAGCACTTTTGATAAAATTCGGCGCAATGATGTAACGACTTGGTGGCGCATCGGCAGTGATGTAAGACTGTACCCAGTCGTAATAGTGGCTCACCTTGGTGTAGAAACTTGGGATCGTCAAAGAGCCACACGTTGGTAGAATAAGGGGGCCGCCACTAACAATACCAATTTGTTTGCCGGTCGCCACATCGACCAACGGGCCACCACTGTCACCTTTACATGCAGAGTTGCCATATTGAGTATGGCTATCTGGCTCCAATACATGGTTTTGTGTTGGTAGCGTACAAATTTTGGTTTGGTTGTCTCTTGAATCAATGATCCCCGGAAAACTGCTGCCAATTTCTAAACGCTCATAACATTTGTCGATGGGTAAAAATGTGCTAATGGTGGTTTTGAGCGTATTAGAAGGTTCAGAAGCATCCGGCTGAGTAGCCCCCCATCCAAACACTTGCACATTTTCGACACGTTGATTGGTCAGGTAATTATCGTTCCAATCCGCCGCCAAACGTGCTTCGATACTCTCCATGTCAACTTTACTCGCTAGGTCAGCAAAGCTCGCGTTTGCCACTGGGCGCGTGAGATACAGCAACGCGATGTCTGAATCTAAACCGGTTTGGATAGGTTTCACGTTGCCATTACTGTCGGTCTCAGCTTTTGAAATCCGGGTGTAATCCGGATGAACCACAACGTGAGACACCGGATAGAAGTTATCAAGCCCTGCAGAATTAAGTTCATACACATTCGCATTCACCGACAGCTCACCCGGCGGGGTCACATAGTAGGTTGCTTCATTGGTTCCTTGTCCCATCACCACACAGTGCGCCGCAGTCAGTACCCATTGCTCTGTCAGCATCGTTCCACCACACAGCGGAAACTCTGCCATATTACTTGCTCGCAAAGTAACGCGGTCAACAGGATCGGTTTGTTCATCTCCTAACACAATCGCCTGTGTTGATGGCACACTGAATGCCGCCACTGCCAGCGCAATAAGTTTGTTACACGTTGTTCGTTTCATCTAGGTTGCTGTCTTCAATTTGGTAAGCCTGGACGTATCTTCTTCGAGAGAAGAATCTTGGAAAATCCAGCGAATAAAAATGTGCGATTCAATTCATTGGATTACCTTGGGGGCACATTCAATATCAACTAAAAATGCCAACTGACTCGCACACAAACCGACTTATTCAAATTAATAAAAACACCAATAAAACACAGATTACGCAGCCCATCAGCATTGTGCTATTTAATTGATGAAAAACGAGTTAGCTCCCAGATATACAGAAAAATATTCTCTATATTTAAGAGAAGGACAATGCCGCTGGAGGTCTCTATGATCAAGGTTGAAGACATGATGACTCGTAATCCTCATACATTACTGCGCACGCACACCTTGCGTGATGCAAAAAGCATGATGGATGCGCTTGATATTCGACACATTCCGGTTGTTGATGCCAATAAGCACTTACAAGGCTTGGTGACTCAACGCGACATTCTTGCTGCTCAAGAATCGAGCTTGCACCCAGATGAGGCTGAACAATCTTTTACTTTAGACACACCGCTCTACGAAATGATGCACACCAACATCATGACGGCAGAGCCTATCGCGGGGCTCAAAGAGAGCGCTATCTATATGCAAAAGCATAAAGTTGGCTGTCTACCTGTTGTCACCAAAGGTCGATTGGTCGGCATTATTACTGATAGTGACTTCGTGACGATTGCGATTAACTTATTGGAACTGCAAGAAGAAGTGGAACCTGAAGAAATCGAGCAGGAAGAGTAGTACGCAAGCGTATTCTCTTTGTTGTAAGTTTCGTTTTTACACCGGTTAAACGAAAAAAAGAGCGGCAGGGTTGCCGCTCAAAATGCCATTACTGACGCTGATTAAGGAAGTGTTTCTCTGCCAATTAGAATTGGTCTTCTTCGGTCGAACCTGTCAATGCTGTCACTGAAGAGTTACCACCTTGGATAGTATTGGTCATTCTATCGAAGTAACCTGTACCTACTTCTTGTTGGTGCGCAACAAACGTATAGCCTTTTTCAGCTGCTTGGAATTCAGGACGCTGAACTTTCTCAACATAATGACGCATACCTTCACCTTGAGCGTAAGCGTGCGCCAGTTCAAACATGTTGAACCACATGTTGTGAATGCCTGCTAGCGTGATGAATTGGTACTTGTAGCCCATGTCTGCAAGCTCTTGTTGGAACTTAGCAATAGTTTCTGCATCTAGGTTTTTCTCCCAGTTGAATGAAGGCGAGCAGTTGTACGCCAACAATTGATCTGGGTATTCAGCGTGAATTGCTTCTGCAAACTTACGTGCTTCTTCCAAACATGGCGTAGCCGTTTCACACCAAATCAAGTCTGCATATGGTGCGTAAGCCAGGCCGCGAGAGATAGCTTGGTCGATACCCGCGCGAACGCGGTAGAAACCTTCTTGAGTACGCTCACCTTCGATGAAGTCTTTATCATATGGGTCGCAATCTGAAGTAATGAGATCCGCCGCATTCGCATCAGTACGAGCAATAACTAATGTTGTTGTACCCGCTACGTCAGCAGCCAAACGAGCTGCAACGAGCTTTTGTACCGCTTCTTGCGTAGGAACTAATACCTTACCACCCATATGGCCACACTTTTTCACCGATGCTAACTGGTCTTCAAAGTGAACGCCCGCGGCACCGGCTTCGATCATCGATTTCATTAGTTCGTAAGCGTTAAGCACACCACCAAAGCCCGCTTCAGCATCCGCTACGATAGGTAGGAAGTAATCAATTCCACCTTCATCTTCAGGCGTCTTACCAGCAGCCCACTGAATTTGGTCTGCACGACGGAATGAGTTGTTGATGCGTTTTACTACTGACGGTACAGAATCTACTGGGTAAAGAGATTGGTCTGGATACATCGTCGAGGCGGTGTTGTTATCCGCCGCTACCTGCCAGCCTGACAAGTAAATCGCTTCAATACCTGCTTTAGCTTGTTGAACCGCTTGACCACCCGTTAGCGCACCAAGACAGTTTACGTAACCTTTTTTCGCACTACCGTTGACCAGTGACCAAAGTTTGTCTGCACCACGTTGTGCAATTGTGTTTGCAGGCACCATAGAGCCACGCAGTTCCACCACTTCCTCGGCAGTGTAAGTACGCTTCACATTTTTCCAGCGTGGGTTAGTTGCCCAGTCTTTTTCCAGAGCTTCAATTTGTTGGCGGCGAGTTAAGTTAGTCATTGGTCTATCCCTCTTTATAATTTGCACTTTATGCGTGTGCGTTGAGTTTCCGTTCTCAGGCAGTACTTCCCTATCTGCCTTGAAAATCCTTCACGTTATTGGTGTTACAGTTATTCTTTATTAATCCAGGTAGTCATAACCAGGAACTGTCAAAAAGTTGGTCAGTTCATCGCTCGTCGTGAGCCTTGCCATTAAGTCTGCTGCTTCTTCAAATCGACCCGCATGGTAGCGCTGCTCGCCAATTTCTCGCTTCACGACTTCAATCTCCTCTTTGAGATAGAGCTCGAACAGCTCTTTAGTGACCTTTAATCCGTTGTCTAGCGACTTGCCGTGTTGAATCCATTGCCAGATAGAGGCGCGTGAGATTTCTGCCGTTGCTGCGTCTTCCATCAGTCCGTAAATCGGCACACAACCATTGCCAGAAATCCAAGCTTCGATGTATTGCAGCGCAACGCGAATATTGTGGCGCATTCCGCCTTCAGTGCGCTCGCCTTCACAAGGCTCAAGCAGTTCAGCTGCTGTAATAGGCGCATCCTCTGCACGGCTCACATCCAACTGGTTGGTGCGCTGCCCCAGTGTGGCACTGAATACTTCCATTGCGGTGTCTGCCAAACCTGGGTGTGCAACCCAAGTGCCGTCATGACCGTTGTTAGCTTCTAGCGATTTATCGTTGTGGATCTTATCCAGTACTTTTTGGTTTTCTTGTGGGTCTTTAGCCGGAATAAAGGCTGCCATGCCGCCCATCGCAAATGCGCCACGTTTATGACAAGTACGCACCAACAATCTTGAGTAAGCGTTGAGGAATGGCTTGTCCATAGTCACTACTTGGCGATCCGGAAGTACGCGATCTGGGTGGTTTTTCAGTGTTTTGATGTAGCTAAAGATGTAATCCCAGCGACCACAGTTCAAACCAACGATGTGTTCTTTAAGCGAGAACAGAATCTCGTCCATTTCAAATACCGCTGGTAAGGTTTCAATCAGCACAGTCGCTTTGATGGTGCCTGTATCCAAACCGAAATAGTCTTCCGTGAAATGGAACACTTCGCTCCACCACTTCGCTTCGTGATGCGATTGCAGTTTTGGAAGGTAGAAATAAGGGCCGCTGCCTTTTTGAAGTAACGCTTTGTAGTTGTTATAGAAATACAGAGCGAAATCGAATAGCGCACCTGGAATGATCTGACCGTGCCACGTAACGTGTTTTTCTTTTAAATGAAGGCCGCGAACACGGCAGATCAACACCGCTGGGTCATCTTCCAGCTGATAATGTTTGCCATTGCCAGGATTGGTGTAACTGATGGTGCCATTAACAGCATCGCGCAAGTTAATTTGACCATCTAGCACTTTACTCCATGCAGGAGACATTGAATCTTCGAAGTCTGCCATGAACACTTTTACATTCGCATTCAGTGCGTTAATCACCATCTTGCGGTCAGTTGGTCCGGTAATCTCCACACGGCGATCTTGCAGATCTTGTGGGATTCCTAGGATCTTCCAACTTCCTTCACGGATGTCTTGTGTCTCTGGTAGAAAATCTGGTAGCTCACCAGCATCAATACGTGCTTGCTTCTCTTCTCTTGCTTCCAGCAACTGTTCAACACGTCCGGCAAATTTTTCACACAGTAGAGATAAAAAGGTTTGGGCTTCAACAGGGAAAATTGCTTGATGTTCTGGAGCAACGACTCCATTCACCTCAAGCATGCCTTGGGTTTGCTTTAGTTGTTGTGTTTTTTGTTCTGTCTGAGCAAGCATAATCATTCATCCTTAACGTGCTTTATCCATCTTGGGCAGTCAGCGTAAAGCTACATTTGTAAGTTATGAACAACAAATTACATCCTTTAACTTTGTGTTCAACTCGTCTAGCTATGTCGATAGATTGCGTAATGCTACGTGTATTTTCAATCTAGACATAAGTCGTATCGCCTTTAAATAAGCTATATCAACAAAGGGTTTAGTGAAACCCCCAATATAAACAAAACAGAAAATTCAAAGTTTTATTCCGCAAGGTAAAAACCATCTATCAAGCACCTTATTTTGTAAGTTATTACGTAATAAAATTACATTAAATTTAAAGTCGTTTTATCATTTCAAACAAGCGTATGAATATAGACTGATAAACAAACACCTTGTATTCACAAGGGCTGAAGAGATGGATTTAAACAGGGGTCAAACAAGACATGCAGGGCTTTGTGTAAAATTAACATTGTGAAATTTCACTATTTTATGAAAGCTTCATCAAAGAAGAGCTGTAAAATTTTACAAGTCAAAGTTTACCAACAGAATAAAATACTAGAAAGCGCACTGTTTCCAGTGCGCTTTTAGATAAATAATGGAGAAGTAAGGGCTAATACTAATAGCTAAAGCAGCTCTGAAACGACTTCTGCAAGTTGATTAAATGTTTTCGTTCTTGACGAGCTCGGACGCCAAACTAAGCCGATTTCGCGATAAGCTTGTTTACCTGGAGGATCGATCACGACTAAATTCTGGTTATGCAGCAAGCCATGGTCGATAGCCATTTGAGGAATGAACGTTGTTCCCAAACCATTCGCAACCATTTGCACCAGTGTATGGAGGCTGGTTGCCGTAAACGGATTGATTTTTTCTTTGTCTGTTAATTTACACGCTGATACCGCATGTTCCGTTAAGCAATGTTCTTTCTCTAGTAGAAAGACGGATTCGTCAGGTAAATCCGCGTAACGAATCGGCACAGGGACCGATTGGGCTTGATTAGCGCTTATAACCATTCGAAACGGATCCTTACCCACTACTCGGCTTTCCATCCCATCAATTTCGACTGGTAACGCTAAAATAAGCACATCCAGCTCACCATGTCTGAGCGCTTGGAGTAAGTTTGTCGTCGTGTCTTCTCTTAATAAAAGGTTCAGTTGTGGGAAACGGTAGTTCACCTCTTGTACCAAATCACACAGTAAAAACGGAGCAATTGTTGGTATGCATCCTACTTTTAGCTGGCCTTGCATATCGTCGCCTTGGCACATACGTCCAAGCTCGACCAAATCTTGCCCTTTTGCTAACAGCTCTCGCCCCTGCTTTACTACCATTTCTCCTGTTTGGGTAAAAACCAGTGGACTTTTCTTGTCTTTCTTTTCATATAATGGACAGCCAATCAACTCCTCTAAGTTTTGAATACCCTTACTTAAAGTCGACTGACTGACAAAACAACGCTCTGCAGCGTCACTAAAATGTCTTGTTTCATGCAGTGTGACTAAATAGTGTAACTGCTTCAAACTGGGCCATTTATTCATAACTGTATTTGTATCTACCGCCGTTCCAGTGATCGAGTTAAGAGTTTTGTTATTATCGTTTTTTTCGATTAACTCAATCTATTTATTTCGCTTTTTTCAATACTACAATCTGTACTATAGTTTGTCTCGTACAAACACGAACCAAACCGACACAACTGAATTCGGTTTGGAGCTAACCATACTTTTTAGGAGCAAAAAAATGGTACTAGTAGGTCGTCAAGCCCCTGATTTTACTGCAGCAGCTGTTCTAGGTAACGGTGAAATCGTTGAAAACTTCAACTTTGCAGAGTTCACTAAAGGTAAGAAAGCAGTAGTATTCTTCTACCCACTAGATTTCACTTTCGTTTGCCCATCTGAGCTAATCGCATTCGACAACCGTCTAGCTGACTTCCAAGCTAAAGGTGTTGAAGTAATCGGTGTTTCTATCGATTCTCAGTTCTCTCACAACGCATGGCGTAACACTGCTATCGAAGATGGCGGTATCGGTCAAGTTAAGTACCCACTAGTTGCTGACGTTAAGCACGAAATCTGTAAAGCTTACGACGTTGAGCACCCAGAAGCAGGCGTTGCTTTCCGTGGTTCTTTCCTAATCGACGAAGAAGGCGTTGTACGTCACCAAGTAGTTAACGACCTACCACTAGGCCGTAACATCGACGAAATGCTACGCATGGTTGACGCTCTTAACTTCCACCAGAAGCATGGCGAAGTATGTCCTGCACAATGGGAAGAAGGTAAAGCAGGTATGGACGCATCTCCAAAAGGTGTTGCAGCGTTCCTATCTGAGCACGCAGCTGACCTAGGCAAAAAATAATAGACCTTCACCCTAGCTCAACGGGTGTGATGGTTGGATGTATATAAAGCAAAAAGCTAATGCGGAAAACCGCAAACGCCAATCAGTCTAAGTAAAGTCCTATCAAAGCCCAGAGCCTCTGCTCTGGGCTTTCTTTTTCCTTCAGATAAACCGCCAAAATGAGGTAACGCTTTAGCGTAAACTTTACCTCTATTTATCATCCCCTCCATACAGATTCTGCTTACTTGCCCTGTTAATATCTTAGCCACAACACCTATTTGTAACGTTAGCAGGATGAATGAACATGGTTACTCACCTAGAAGTCTGTATCGATAATATTGAATCTCTGCACTACGCCATTGCTGGCGGCGCCACTCGGATTGAACTTTGCTCCTCTTTGGCTTTAGGCGGACTAACACCCAGTTATGGTTTTATGCAGCAAGCGGCTAAGCTTTCGAGTGTTCCTGTTTATGCCATGATCCGCCCACGCCAAGGTGACTTCTTCTACAATGAAGAAGAGATCGAAATGATGCGTTGGGATATTGAAGCGGCTCACCAATCAGGCTTGAGCGGTGTCGTGTTCGGCGTGCTCACTCAAGACGGTGATATTCATATGCCTTACGCGGCTGCGCTGTGTGAATTTGCTCAAGCGCTTGGCTTAGGCGTGACCTTCCATCGTGCCTTTGACCAGTGTCGTGACGCTGAAAAAACTTTGGAAGAAGTGATCAGCTTAGGTTGTGAACGTATTTTAACCTCCGGTCTTGCGCCTTCAGCACCACAAGGGATCGATGTGCTTAGAGCTTTGGTTAAGCAAGCCCAAGGACGCATAGCAATCATGGCGGGGGCTGGCGTTAATGCGAGTAACGTACGTGCGTTAGTAGAAGACACTCAAGTTCCTGAAATCCATCTGTCAGGCAAAACCACACGCCCTAGCCAAATGACCTTTGTTGCTGAACAAAGCAAAATGGGCGCATCCGATGTCGATGATTTTTTAATCCCCATCACAAGTACACAAGCCATAACCGATGTCGTAGCAGCTCTCAAATAGACCACCGTAACCTCACGCGCATAGCTTTTGAGTGCTAACATATTGTTTATCAAGGAGTGAGGAAATGTGTATGTCTAAATTGAAGAAAAAGGAATACGAAAAGGAGCTCAAAAACCTTCAAGTTGAGCTCGTAAAACTTCAAGAGTGGGTCAAACACAAAGGGTTAAAAGTGGTGGTTCTGTTTGAAGGACGTGATGCTGCGGGCAAAGGCGGAGTGATAAAGCGAATTACAGAAAAGCTAAACCCGCGTGTTTGTCGCGTAGTGGCTCTGCCTGCACCGACAGAAAAAGAAAAAACGCAATGGTACTTCCAACGTTACGTCGCTCATTTACCATCTGCTGGTGAAATCGTTTTATTTGACCGAAGTTGGTATAACCGAGCAGGTGTCGAAAAAGTCATGGGGTTCTGTACTCCAGACGAATACGAGGAGTTTTTACGCTCTTGCCCTGAATTCGAGAGAATGTTGCAACGATCTGGGATTATTCTGATTAAGTATTGGTTTTCGGTTTCAGACGAAGAGCAGGAAAAACGTTTTCTAGGTCGAATTAATACGCCGATCAAACGTTGGAAATTCAGCCCAATGGATTTAGAGTCACGTCATCGCTGGGCGGAGTATTCGGAAGCAAAAGATAAGATGTTTGCCTATACAGACACGAAAAACTGCCCTTGGTGGGTCGTCCCTTCTGATGACAAAAAGAAAGCGCGCTTGAACTGTATCAGTCATTTACTAAGCCAGATTGACTACAAAGCACTTGAGTACTCACCCATAGAATTACCTGAACTCAATAAAGAAGGTTACGTCAGAGCGCCCATTGATGATCAGACCTTCGTTCCTGATAAATATTGACGTGCTTTCCTTCTCTCTAATAAATAGGCCAGCCTAAAAGCTGGTCTATTTGTTGAAGTCAGTTACTTCAGTACGTCATCAATACTTTGATCACCTAGGTGGCGTACATCTTTCCCTTTCACAAAGTAAATAATGTATTCACAGATGTTCTGGCAGCGGTCCCCCACGCGTTCAATCGCGCGTGCAGACCACATCACTTGCAGAATATTAGGGATATTTTTTGGATCTTCCATCATGTAAGTCATCAACTGACGAATCACCGCTTCATACTCGGCGTCTAGTTTGTCATCTTGTTTGTGCACCTCTGCTGCCGCTTCTACATCCATACGGGCAAACGCGTCTAAAACCTGATGCAGCATATTAATTGCCTGACGGCAGAGAGGCTCTAACGACACTTGGAATTGTCGTTCTTTTGATGATGGGCTTTCAATGGCAACGTAAGCAATGCGTGTCGCCACATCACCGATGCGTTCTAAATCCGTGATCGTTTTGATGATAGCCATGATTAAGCGCAAGTCTTTTGCCGTTGGCTGACGCTTAGCAATAATGCGTGTACAGGCGTCATCGATCGAGACTTCCATCGCATTCACTTTATGATCGTCACGCACAACCTTACGCGCCAGTTCGATGTCTTCTTTATGCAAGGCTTGAATAGCATACGAAAGCTGCTGCTCTACCAAGCCTCCCATGGTTAATACATGAGTACGAATCGATTCTAGCTCTACGTTAAATTGTCCTGAAATATGACGTCCAAAGTGCATGATGTTCCTTATTCCGTATAGAGTCGCGACTTAACCGTAGCGACCCGTAATGTAATCTTCGGTCTGTTTCTTCATTGGCGAAGTGAAGATCGAGTCCGCGTCAGAGTATTCAATTAACTTACCCATATGAATGAATGCAGTATGATCGCTCACTCTCGCCGCTTGTTGCATGTTATGGGTAACGATAACGACAGTATATTGAGTCTTCAGCTCATTGATAAGCTCTTCAATAGTTAAAGTTGAGATTGGATCCAACGCTGATGTTGGCTCGTCCAATAACAGGACTTCCGGCTCAATCGCCACCGCACGCGCAATGACCAAGCGCTGTTGCTGACCACCAGATAAACCAAATGCGTTCTCATGCAAGCGGTCTTTTACCTCATCCCACAACGCCGCCGAGCGCAAGGATCGCTCCACTGCGTCATCTAAACTGCGGCTGTTTTTTACACCTTGTAAGCGTAAGCCATAAACTACATTTTCATAAATAGACTTAGGAAATGGATTGGGTCTTTGAAACACCATCCCCACTCGGCGTCGAAGTGTCGCAACATCGACATTAGGATGATAAACATTCTTGCCATGGAGACGCACTTTGCCTGTGACTCGACACCCTTCCACTAAGTCGTTCATGCGATTGATGCAACGTAATAACGTCGACTTTCCACACCCTGAAGGACCGATAAAAGCGGTGACTCGCCCTTTGGGAATTCGCATCGAAATATCATGCAGCGCCTGAGTTTGACCATAGAACAGATTAAGGTTCTCGATTGAGATGGCTGTTTGTTCATCCGTTAAATTATGAACGTCCAATGGTGGCTCATAACCTAATGTACTATCAAAATTAAACATACTTAATCTTGTCCTAACGTTCTGTATTTTTCTCGTAAATTATTGCGAATACTGATTGCTGTTAAGTTTAGCCCGACAATCACTGTCACGAGTAAGAAAGAGGTAGCATAAACTAATGGTCGCGCCGCTTCGATGTTGGAGGTTTGAAAGCCAACATCGTAAATGTGAAAACCTAAATGCATGAACTTTCTATCCAAATGCACATAAGGGAATTGTCCGTCAACCGGTAAACTGGATGCCAATTTCACGACCCCCACCAGCATCAGTGGCGCTACTTCGCCAGCTGCACGTGCAATCGCAAGGATCAAACCTGTGATAATAGCTGGCGTCGCCATAGGTAAAACCACACGCCATAGTGTTTCGAACTGAGTTGCACCAAGCGCCAGAGAACCATGTCGTACTGAGCTCGGAATACGAGTTAAACCTTCTTCAGTAGTCACAATCACAACTGGAAGCGTCAGCACGGCAAGAGTTAGTGCAGACCATAACAAACCCGGCGTACCAAAGGTTGGTGCCGGTAGCTTCTCCGCATAGAATACGTTGTCGATAGAGGCACCAATCGTATAAACGAAGAAACCTAAACCAAACACGCCATAAACAATCGATGGAACACCCGCTAGGTTTATAACCGCAATACGAATAACTCTGGTTAGAGCGTTATTCTTAGCGTATTCATGTAGATAGATAGCGGCGATCACCCCGAGTGGCATCACAATGATCGACATGATGAGTACTAAGAAAACCGTACCAAATATCGCAGGGAACACGCCTCCTTCGGAGTTAGACTCTCTTGGATCTTCAGATAAAAACTTCCAAACCTGTTTTCCCCAATGCATGACTTTATCAGGCAGTGACATTTGGTTTGGATACCAGTAGTCCAAAATGTCTTCGAGCGGAATCGATACTTGTGACCCCGTCATATCCTCGACAATCAAGGCATAGTCAGAGAGCTGAAGTCGTAAACCATCAAGTTGCAAATCTAACGTCGCAAGCGCTTTTTCTATCTGCTCTTTTTTCGTCTGGTTTTCGTTTAAGAAGCTTTCTGTCAGCGTGTCATTCAATTCATGCTTGCGCTTTTCTAATCGCAACTGCTCTAGCTTCCAACCAAGCTCTTTAAGCTGATCGACCACCAAAGAATCAATCTCATGGCGCAGAGTTTCTGCATCATCAAGCTTTTTATTTAGTACCGATTGAATATCACTGGTGTATATATTATCACCATCTTGAAACGCCACCAGCTTACCAAAGAAATAACCACCGCTACTGCGCTCTATCACCGCCCACTCTTTTGGCATCGTGGGCTCATCCAACTGCATTTGCAATACGGAGATAAAATCGGCGGGATACAACTCTCGGTTAGCGATTTTGATACTGAGTCGCGTGGCAAAATCTTCATCGTCTTCTAACTGTTGTGCTGCGCTTTCAGGCAAATAACTCTTCGGTACAAAGCTGCGCTCATACACTTGACCAATCAGAATAGTATTTTCATGTAGCACTTCGCCTTGTACAGGAGTCAGCGCTGCAACATTCCACTGATACAAAGGCGCTGGCCAAAAGTAAGTCAGGCCTTTCCAGCCGATAAGGAGTAACAACCCTAATACCGACAACAAACTGATGCTGACTGCACCGCCTGTTAGCCATATCCACGGTGCGCCAGAACGAATCCAATTTAACACGTTATTACTCGCTCTTTATTCAAACCATTATTACAACGCACGGTACTTATCTCTCAGTCTCTGACGAACCCACTCCGCAAGCGCGTTTACTGCAAACGTAAACACAAATAAAATCAATGCAGCTAGGAACAGCAGGCGATAATGCGAACTTCCAACTTCCGACTCTGGCAACTCAACGGCGATGGTCGCCGACAGGCTGCGCAATCCTTCCAAAATATTCCAATCCATTAATGGCGTATTGCCCGTTGCCATTAACACAATCATGGTTTCGCCAACAGCGCGTCCCAGGCCCATCATAATGGCAGAAAAAATACCTGGGCTTGCAGTAAGCAAGACAACATAGATTAAAGTTTGCCAAGGCGTGGCCCCTAATGCCAAAGAGCCATCCGATAAATGCTTCGGTACAGAGAAAATGGCATCTTCGGCAATGGTAAAAATCGTCGGGATAACAGCAAACCCCATCGCTAACCCCACCACCAATGCATTGCGTTGATCGTAACCAATACCATGCTCGGTTAAGAATAAGCGCATATCGCCACCAAAGAACGTCTGCTCAATCGTAGGCGAAATCCACACTCCAAGCCCAATCAGTACCAATATGACAGGCATGAGCACTAAAGCATGCCAACCATTAGGCAGACGATTCCGCAAAGGTTGCGGTATTAATGCCCATAGCCCGCCCATAATCATGGTGCTCAAAGGCAAAACAAACAGCATAACGACGATCGTAATCAAATGATCTTCGACAATAGGCGCGAACCACAATCCCGCGAGGAAACCTATGATCACCGTCGGCAGTGCTTCCATTAGCTCAATCGACGGTTTTACTACACGACGCATGCGTGGCGACATAAAGTAAGCCGTATAAATAGCACCTAGCACTGCGAGCGGTACTGAAAACAGCATCGCAAACATCGCCGCTTTTATCGTTCCAAACGCAATAGGTACTAGGCTGAACTTAGCCTCAAAGTTATCGCTCGCCGAAGTCGATTGCCACACAAATTCAGGCTCAGGATACCCTTCGTACCACACTTCTTGCCATAATGAAGACAATGAAATTTCCGGATAGGCATTGTCCACTTCCGCAACATTTAACGCATTATTTTGCCAAGTGATTAAGTAGCGTTCATTGTTAGACATTGCTGCGATTGCGGGCGCTTGATTGTACGCACGCTTAAACAACACCAGTTTTTCACTGGTTGTATAATGGCTTTGCAACGTGCCGTTGGTGTAAAAGCTATAAAATCCTTTTCGATGAGAATCCGGCAACAAATACTTAAGCTCTGATGCCAATTTAAAATCACGAATATGCGTTAACGTGCGTTTTTCTTCTTGCAGCGTATCAAACCATTGCGACACCCGACCATCGTTGTGCGTCACCAAAAGCGAGTAAGCACCAGCCAATAAGTCTATCGTACGAACGGAATGCTTCTTATCACCTTGAGTGAGATCGACCACCTCTCGCACAGCAAATTTACGTGCGGTTTTCTTTAACACGATCAACTCAGAGCCATCGCGCAAATAAAGCGTTTCACCGTCAGGTGTCAATAACATTTGCTGAGGCGTATCAAAACCTGAAGAGAACGTAAAATCAATCGTTGTAGGAGACGTACCCAAAGACGAAGCCACTTGCCAGCGAGCTTTCACTTCACCACTTTGCGTCTGCCAAACAACCGTTGGTAAGGGCGTCGAAGCTGCAAATACAAACTGAGTCACAGGATCTTGAGGCGTACTTAGTGTCAGATCCATGCTGGTGTCTAGCTCAATCACTTCCGGAGGACGTGTATTTTCTCTCAATGTGGCATTAAATTCTGGCTTGAAAAGGTTCGCTTTACCCTGCCCATCAACAAATCCATACCAACCTAGCCCAGGAGCAGATTGAGAGAAAGCGACGGGTTTCTGGACGATTTGCTGTGTATACACCGCAGGTTTCGTAGGATCGTCCATCGACAAATATTGAATCTCACCACTTTGGGTTAGAACGAACGCGAGCTGAGCGTAATCATCCACTGAAATCGCAAGTGGTGTTTCAATATGAGTGGCTCGAATGGCTTGGTTGGTTTTGATCTCCGCATCAGAAAAAAGCGGAATGATCACCATGGCGAGGTAGACAAAGATCAAAATAAGCGCCGCGAGTACGCCGACACCACCAGATGTCACTGCAAGTCGAACTAAACGATCTTTTATCAGTCGTTTCTTATCTTTTTCCTGCAATGAAAACTCGGCTTGTGCCATTTAAATCTCTACCTTTTTTGACTTAGTACTAGAATATGTCGTTAAGATGACAATTATATTACAGATCACATTAAACACCTGAAAAGAATACAACTCTTATGCAATGCGTGGTATGAAATAAATCTGTAATGAAAATCTCATAATGTTCTCACTCATCCATTTTTCCAAGATGAGTACGTAATACTTCACTTTTGGCTAGGTAAGGTTATGAGCGCAGAAAAACTATATATAGAAAAAGAACTGAGTTGGTTGTCTTTCAACGAACGAGTATTACAAGAAGCTGCCGATAAAACCGTCCCTTTGATCGAACGTATTCGCTTTCTTGGGATCTTTTCCAACAATTTAGATGAATTTTACAAAGTACGCTTTGCGGACGTGAAGCGCAGAATCCTAATCAGCCAAGAGCGCGGTGGCAGTGATAGCCCTAAACGACTGTTAACCAAAATGCAGTCGAAAGCACTAAAGCTTAACGAACAATTTGATGAGCTTTACAGCGAGTTGATTCGAGAAATGGCGCGACGTCGCATTTTCTTGGTCAACGAGCAACAACTGGATGAATCGCAACAAAAGTGGATCGCGAAATACTTCCGTAGAGAGGTAATGCCGCATATCACTCCCCTCCTAATGAAAGACGAGATCGATGTTCTGCAATTTCTCAAAGACGAGTACGCTTACATCGCCGTAGAACTGCGTAAAGAAGAACATTACCAGTACGCTCTGATCGAAATTCCGACCGATCACCTTCCCCGCTTTGTGATGGTACCAGAACAGAAAGGAAAGCGTCGAAAAACCATCATCTTACTTGATAATATTATCCGCCACTGTTTGGACGAGCTGTTCAAAGGCTTTTTTGATTATGATGAGCTTAGCGGCTATGCGATGAAAATGACGCGTGACGCTGAATACGATTTACGCAATGAAATCGAGTACAGCTTGCTTGAACAAATGTCAGAGGGTGTCAATCAGCGACTGACAGCAAAGCCCGTTCGCTTCGTCTACGAACGCGATATGCCGCCTCAAATGTTAGAGTTTCTGTGTAACAAACTTAATATCTCTAACTACGATAACCTTATCCCCGGCGGACGCTATCACAACTTTAAAGACTTCATCGGCTTTCCAAATGTTGGACGAGAATATCTTGAAAATAAACCTCTCCCGCCAATGAAATGTGCCGATTTCGAAGGTTATGCCAACAGCTTTGACGCGATTAAAGCGAAAGATATTCTGCTCTATTATCCCTACCACACTTTTGACCACATTAGTGAGTTAGTGCGCCAAGCCTCCTTCGATCCCAAAGTACTTAGTATCAAGATTAACATTTATCGCGTCGCGAAAGATTCTCGCTTGATGAACTCTTTAATTGATGCGGTGCACAACGGCAAAAATGTCACTGTGGTCGTCGAACTGCAAGCTCGCTTTGATGAGGAAGCCAATATCGAATGGTCAAAAGTATTAACTGAAGCGGGTGTGCACGTCATCTTTGGTGCGCCTGGTCTTAAGATTCACTCAAAGCTACTGATGATTAGCCGCCGCGAAGGTGAAGAAATTATTCGCTACGCACACATCGGCACAGGCAACTTCCATGAGAAGACGGCACGAATTTATACCGACTTCTCCCTGCTTACGGCAGATCAAGAAATCACTAATGAAGTCCGTAATGTCTTCGGTTACATTGAGAATCCATACCGACCAGTGAAGTTCAATCACCTTATGGTATCTCCTCGTAATTCTCGAACCCAAATCTACCGCTTAATTGATAATGAAATTGCGAATGCCAAGCTAGGGAAAAAAGCCGCTCTTACGATCAAGGTCAATAACCTAGTCGATAAAGGCATCGTCAATAAGCTTTATGGAGCAAGTACTTCCGGTGTAAAAATAAACATGATCATTCGAGGTATGTGCTCATTAGTACCGGGCATTGAGGGGATCAGCGACAATATTCGCATCATCAGTATTGTTGACCGCTTTCTTGAGCACCCTCGCGTGGTGATCACCCACAATGATGGCGATCCGCAAGTTTATATCTCCTCCGCAGACTGGATGACAAGAAATATTGATCACCGTATCGAGGTAGCAGTACCAGTCCGTGATCCACGTTTGAAACAGAGAATTATTGATATAACGAATATCCATTTTACCGATACAGTAAAGGCTCGTTTAATAGATAAAGAAATGAGTAACGCTTACGTACCACGAGGTAATCGCAAAAAAGTTCGCTCTCAAATCGCTATCTATGACTATCTTAAAAATATAGAAAAGCAAACTAGAAAACAAAATTCAGATGCCTCAAATACTTGAACAAGATACTCGCTACATTGCCGCGATAGACCTCGGCTCAAACAGTTTCCATATGGTGGTGGCCAAAGTTGTTGGCAGTGACCTACAACTGGTTAGTCGTCATAAACAACGTGTTCGCTTAGCATCAGGACTCGACAGTGAATTGAACTTAAGTCACGCCGCAATGGAGCGTGCGCTAGAATGCTTAGCCATGTTCGCTGAAAGGTTGCAAGGGCTTGATGAGTCAAATGTACGTATCGCCGCCACACACACACTAAGACGCGCTAAAAATGCCCACCTTTTCATCGAGCGTGCAAAAGAAGTGATGCCTTTCCCAATAGAAATTATCCCTGGAGAAGAAGAAGCCCGCCTGATTTACTTAGGTGTCGCGCACACTCAAGTAGAATCCAACTCCAAACTAGTCATCGATATCGGAGGCGGCAGTACCGAGATGATTATTGGACAAGAATTTGAGCCTGAGCTTCTCAACAGTAAACAGATGGGATGCGTCAGTTTTACAGAGCAATACTTTAAAAACGGCAAACTGTCAGGCAAAAACTTCAGTAAGGCGATGTTAGCGGCCGAACAAAAACTCGAGTCCATCGCCTCAACATATCGTAAAAAGGGCTGGGATATTGCTCTCGGCTCATCAGGAACCATCAAAGCGATTCAAGAAGTGCTAGTAGGATTAGGTTTTGAAGATGGCCTGATCACAGCGAGTCGACTGGATACACTTATCGAAACTCTGTGTAAATTTGATTCAATTGAAGATATTGAACTGACTGGTCTAACAGAAGAACGTAAACCCGTATTCGCAGCAGGCGTAGCGATTTTGTCCGCGATTTTCAAAGCGCTTCGCATTGAGCAGATGTTTTTCTCCGATGGTGCTCTGCGCGAAGGCCTGTTGTACGAAATGGAAGAGCGTTTTGCGCGCTCCGATATTCGCATGCGCACCACAGAAAATTTAGCCAACAAGCACCGGGTCGACTTAGAGCATGCCGCTCGTGTTAAGGGGCATGCACGTGAGATGTTATGTCAGGTACGCTCTGAACTAGGCATTAAGAAAAAGAGTGAGTTATTTGACTTACTAGAGTGGGCAGCGTTGCTTCATGAAGTCGGATTAAGTATTAACTTGCGTAGTTTCCATCGCCACTCTTTTTATATTCTGTTGCACTCCACCCTACAAGGCTTCAACCGTGAGCAGCAATTAGTGCTTGCAACATTAGCTCGCTTCCAGCGTAAAGCGCTCAAATTGCAAGAACTACCAGATTTCAACCTCTATAAACAGAGTGACGTTATAAGCCTCATCAAAATATTACGACTTTCTATCGTATTAAATGGGCAGCGTAATGAAGATCCATTGCCTGATATCACCTTATCTATCAAAAATGACGAATGGATTCTCACATGCACAGATGAAGCATGGCTAGAAAACAATAAATTACTTCACGCGGATTTACAGGAAGAACAAGAACGTTGGGACAGCGCGAAGTGGACACTCACTTTCTGATCTCGTACTGTCCATACCTAAATAAAAAGTCGGCTTACAGGCCGACTTTTTTTAACTCTTCTTCTGCAAAGTCTGCCGTAATGGGCACATAACCATCTTTCTCAACCAACGCTTGTCCCTGAGCAGAAAAGATAAAGCGAATAAACTCAGCTTCAATTGGTGTTAATGGGTAATCAGGGTGCTTATTCACGTAAACATATAAGTAACGTGATAGTGGGTACTTACCACTAACAATATGTTCTCGCGTTGGAGTCACGTAGTCATTTCCCATTTTAGCCACAGGGACTAAGCGCACGCCTGCCACTCGATAACCAACACCGGAATAACCAATTCCACTGATGGTTGACGCTACAGCTTGCACTACTGACGCGGAGCCTGGCTGCTCGTTAACTCGAGTCTTGAAATCGCCGCCACACAAGGCATTACTTTTGAAGTAACCATAAGTTCCAGAAACGGAGTTACGACCAAACAACTGTACGTTTCGCTTTGCCCACTGTGATTCAAGACCGAGTTGCTGCCAGTTTGTTACAAATTGACTTTCGCCACAGCGTAGCGTGGCAGAAAACAAAGCATCTAATTGACTAAAGTTAAGACCTTGAATTGGATTATCTTGATGAACAAAAATACCGATTGCATCGATGGCTACCCTAAGCGCCGTTGGCTTGTAGCCATGTTCACGTTCAAACGCTTCTATCTCTCTTAAACGCATAGGGCGACTCATGGGACCAAACTGAGCTGTTTGTTCGGTCAATGCTGGAGGGGCAGTAGAAGAGCCAGACGCTTGGACTTGCGCATTAATATTCGGGTAAATGGATTTAAACTCTTCAACCCAAAGCGTTGTCATACCCGCAAGTGTATCGGAGCCAACAGAGAGCAAGTTCCCGACAATCCCCGTCGTTTTATGATAACTCGGCAATGGTTTATCTTGAGCGGCAGCCATAAAAGAACAAACAAGCGCGAATAAACTGAATGTTTTTGCTAATCGTAAAGCCATTATTTCACCACCAAACGCTCAGGCAATACGAAAGAAAACTTACTACCCACGCCTACTTCACTGTGAATTTCTAAATGAGAGTCATGGTGACTCAGCGCGTGTTTTACAATGGCAAGCCCTAAACCACTTCCACCAGTATCACGTGATCTTGCTTTATCCACTCGATAAAAACGCTCAGTAAGTCGGTGGAGGTGCTGAGGTTCAATACCATCACCACTATCTTCCACCTCTAAGCATGCGCCTTGAGAGGTCTGGAACCAACGAACATTAATGTTCGCACCAGGCGGTGTGTATTTGACGGCATTATAAACGAGGTTAGAGATAGCACTACGTAACTGGTCATCATCGCCCAGCACGCGTAGGCTAGCATCAACATCAAATTTCAATTTATGTTGGTTGTCCCCACTAAGGCTAACCGCCTCTTTTTCTAACACTTCAAGCATCGCGGGCACATTCACGACTTCCTCAAGCTCATGCATAGGTGCCGCTTCAATTTTAGATAGTGTCAGTAGTTGGTTCACCAAACTGTTCATGCGGTTAAGCTGCTCCGTCATGACACCATGAGCTTTGCTCCACATAGGACCCACGACCATATCAGGATCTTCTGTCATCTCAAGATAACCTTGTAGCACCGTCATTGGTGTACGCAGTTCATGAGATACGTTGGCAAAGAAGTTGCGACGCATTCCCTCAAGTTGTTTTAACTGGCTAACATCACGCACCACCATCAAATGTTCACCTTCGGTATACGGTACGATACGTAGTTCTAGCATGCGTTCGACATTGAGTGGTGAACGCATTTCTAATGGCTCTGAAAAGTCTTTCTTGTTGAGGTACTTGATAAAATCAGGTGTACGAATGAGATTGGAGATAGGTTGACCTGAATCTTCTGGCCAATGGAAGCCCAGTAAGTGCTGAGCCAGCTTGTTGCACCAAACAATATTGCCTTCAGCACGGAATACCACTACCGCATCGGGTAGCGATTCTGCACCATTTCGGAATCGACGAATAAGATTAGTAAGCTCTTTTCGTTTGCGGCGTTGGCGCTGTTGTAAGCGATACAACCCATTGAACAAAGATTCCCAGTTACCGCTACCAGATGGTGGCGTGAGGCGTTTTTCATCCCATAACCAAGAAGATAAACGTACTTGGTTATGCAAATGCCACACAAGCTGCAATGCCGTAGCAGCCAAAAGCAACCACGGCATATAACCGAATATCCAACCTACTATCACCCATGGGGTGTAAAAAAAAGCCAGCTCCCAAGCCAGCTTTTTCCACGTTAATCTTTCAACCACTCATAACTCCAGAAATGGTACCGATAAGCTGCGTGTTAATTTATGCCTTCGTCGAGAAGCGGTATCCAGCACCACGAACAGTTTGGATCAGCTTATCATGCCCTGCAGCTTCCAATGCTTTACGCAGGCGGCGAATGTGAACATCAACCGTACGGTCTTCGACATACACGTTAGTGCCCCAAACATTGTTTAATAGCTGCTCACGGCTGTATACGCGTTCTTGATGCGTCATGAAAAAATGAAGCATCTTAAATTCTGTAGGGCCCATGTCTAATGGCGCATCATTAGCCGTAACACGGTGCGATACAGGGTCAAGCTTCAATCCCTGTACATCAATTACATCTTCTAGTGCAGTAGGGGTAACGCGACGAATCACCGCTTTTAGGCGTGCAACCAACTCTTTAGGAGAGAATGGCTTAGTAATGTAGTCATCCGCACCGACTTCTAAACCGCGCACTTTATCTTCTTCTTCACCACGAGCGGTAAGCATCACAACTGGAATGTTGCGCGTTAATTCCTCTCGCTTCATATGTTTGATGAAGTTAATGCCACTACCGCCTGGTAACATCCAATCCAGTAAAACTAAATCAGGGAAGGGTTCAGCCAGTTTGGTTACTGCAGTATCGTAATCTTCCGCTTCTACCGCTTGGTAACCTTTCTGCTCAAGTACGAAGCACAGCATTTCGCGAATAGGAGCTTCGTCTTCAACAACCAGAATCCTTCTAGACATAATTGAGTAACCTTATGTTCGTTGAGCTAATGAATTTAAGAGACAAAGCGCCTCTCTATGCATAAGCATTATCACTACCAATTATGACACTTTTGTGACCTTTGAAAACAAATTTTCATATAACTTTCTTTTGAGGTTCATTCGGATATTTTTCATTTCTATTAAGACATCAGCACAAAAATTCCCTATGATTAGTCCCTTGTCATCAAGCCTAGAGAAGATTTATGTGGTTTAAAAACTGTCTGGTATACCGCGTTAACCGCGAGGTTACTTTTAACGCCGAACAACTAGAAACTCAGCTGTCTGAATTCCGATTCACCCCGTGTGGCAGTCAAGACAAACAGAAATTTGGCTGGGTCAGTGCAATGGGTAGACATGGCGATATGATGACTCACGTGTCAGAAAACCGCATTCTGATTTGCGCCAAGAAAGAAGAGAAAATGCTACCTGCCTCTGTGATCAAAGAATCATTGAATGCAAAAGTAGAAGCAATGGAAGCGCAAGAAGGTCGTCCTCTGAAGAAGAAAGAGAAAGACAACCTGAAAGATGACATCGTAATGGATTTACTGCCGCGCGCATTCAGCCGCAGCAGCCACACTCACGTGCTCATCATGCCAAAAGAAGGTTTTATCCTTGTTGATGCAAGCAGCTATAAAAAAGCAGAAGATGTATTAGCATTGCTTCGTAAAACCATGGGTAGTCTACCTGTTGTTCCTGCTATCCCAGAAGTGGCGATTGAAACTACGCTAACCGAGTGGGTGAAAAGCGGTGACACACCTCAAGGTATCAGCATGATGGACGAAGCTGAGCTAAAATCCGTACTTGAAGAAGGTGGTGTGATTCGCTGTAAGAAGCAAGAGCTAACCACTGATGAAATCCGCAACCACATCGCTGCGGATAAAGTCGTGACGAAACTTGCGCTTAATTGGCAAGATCGTATTGAGTTCATTATGACGGAAGATGCAGGCATCAAACGTCTAAAATTCTCTGATGAATTGAAAGATCAAAACGATGATATTCCACGTGAAGATCAAGCAGCTCGATTTGATGCAGACTTCTCTCTAATGTGTGGAGAGTTCAGTGCTTTCCTTCCCAACCTATACGATGCGCTAGGCGGCTTACCGAATCCTAACGCTTAATTTTGTATAAAGGTTAACCATAACGCCCTCACTTTTTTTGAGGGCGTTTTTCTATCTGAAGCACAATTACCCTAGTCACAGTTCACATTTTGACGTAAAATTTGCGCCCCATTTCCATTAGGTGGAATTGGCCTGACTTGTGATCAGATAAAAGAGAATTGAGCAATGACAACTGAGAAAGCATTCGTGCCTGAGCTACTATCTCCAGCGGGCAGCCTGAAAAACATGCGTTACGCATTCGCCTACGGGGCAGATGCAGTTTACGCTGGCCAACCTCGCTACAGCCTTCGCGTACGTAACAACGAGTTTAACCACGAGAACCTAAAAATCGGTATCGATGAAGCCCACGCCCTAGGCAAAAAGCTTTATGTGGTATGTAACATTCAACCACACAACTCGAAGCTAAAAACGTTCATCCGTGATCTTAAGCCAATCGTAGAGATGGGTCCTGACGCATTGATCATGTCAGATCCAGGCCTAATTATGATGGTTCGTGAAGCTTTCCCAGAAATGCCAATTCACCTTTCTGTACAAGCGAACGCTGTAAACTGGGCGACCGTTAAGTTCTGGGCAGCGAATGGCGTGGAACGTGTGATCGTTTCTCGCGAGCTATCTCTAGAAGAAATCGAAGAAATTCGTGAGCATTGCCCTGAAACTGAACTTGAAGTATTCGTTCACGGTGCATTATGCATGGCTTATTCTGGTCGTTGCCTACTTTCTGGCTATATCAACAAACGTGACCCTAACCAAGGCACTTGCACTAACGCATGCCGCTGGGAATACAAAGTTGAAGAGGGTAAAGAAAACGACGCTGGTGACATCGTAGAGAAATTCGACCCGACGGAAGCACAGCCTGTCGAAGTACAAGACGAGCGTCCTGAAACCACAATTGGTCGCGGCAAACCAACAGATGAAGTCGTTCTACTTTCTGAAGCACACCGTCCAGAAGAAAAAATGGCAGCTTACGAAGACGAGCATGGTACTTACATCATGAACTCTAAAGACCTACGAGCGGTTCAGCACGTTGAACGCTTAACTAAGATGGGTGTTCACTCATTGAAAATTGAAGGTCGTACTAAATCGTTCTACTACTGCGCACGTACCGCTCAAGTTTATCGTAAAGCAATTGATGATGCTGTAGCAGGTCGACCATTCGATGAAAGCCTAATGGGTACACTAGAAAGCCTAGCTCACCGTGGCTACACTGAAGGCTTCCTACGCCGTCATACACACGATACTTACCAAAACTACGATTACGGTTACTCAGTCTCTGATGCTCAACAGTTTGTTGGTGAATTCACTGGCAAACGTCGTGGTGACATGGCTGAAGTAGAAGTAAAAAATAAGTTTCTTGTCGGTGATAGCCTTGAACTAATGACGCCAAAAGGCAATATTGTTTTCACGCTAGAGGCAATGGAAAACCGCAAGTCAGAGTCTATTGAAGACGCGAAAGGAAACGGTCACTTTGTATTCATTCCAGTACCAGCAGAGCTAGATTTAGAATATGGCCTATTAATGCGTAATCTAAACTCAGGGCAGGACACCCGTAACCCGACTGGTAAGTAACCATGGCCTTGCTCATTACTGATAAATGCATTAACTGCGACATGTGTGATCCCGAATGCCCCAATGGGGCAATCAGTATGGGAGAGAGCATTTTCGAAATTGATCCAGCGCTATGTACAGAGTGTAAGGGGCATTACGAAAAGCCGACCTGTCAGTCAGTGTGTCCAATTACAAAATGCATAATCACTGATCCGAACCATGTCGAAACTGAAGAGCAGTTGCTTGAAAAATTCGTGATTATTCAAGGGTTAGCATAAGAGTAATTAGGTTCAACTTTGGCATCAAAGTTGAACCTTTTCTCAACCTGATTTTTCAATAGGGATAATATTGCAGAACAGCTCTTTTTCAAAATGATACTCTAGTCTCTCACGCCAATTTTCCGCTTGAGAAACAGGTATTAAATAAAAGTTTTCTCGGCTCGTATCAGTAACGAAAGCCATTCCATATTGCATCAGCTCATAATGCACATCATTAACAAAACCCGGATCAAGGCGTTGACGCCCAGTCAGGTGATTCACATCCTCTCGAGTCAAAGAGACTCCTTTAGTATCACTGCTAAATCTGTGTCTTAACCACTCTGCAAATTCTTTTGCACAAATCATAGTCATGGTTTTGTCCTTGATTTACTCTTCTAACAGGAAAAGGGCATATCCCTGCCTTACACACTTGTCTGCGTTGTTATCGCTTTTTAGCCAACTGACAGACATATTGCTAAGAAACCAGAGTATCGTGACGAAAGATCTTTTTCTAAACAGAGAAGTTACAACTTACCCATACTACAACTCTTTGTTTAATTTAGATTTCTATAATATGTCCCCAAAACTAATTGGGTTAGTTTTTGTATTGGTACTATTCAATGTAGACAAAAGTATGATGTTTCTCCAGTTTCATAAAAGAGATCACCAAGTACAGATAAACCTGAAGAGTAACACTAATTAGGATTGATAAGCGGCAAGCATTGAGGTGGAACGACTTTTTTTCGTTTGGGCTTAGAGGTTGTTTTTACCCGTGGAGGGGTATCAATAGGTTTTGCTTTCGGGGCCCAACTTGCAAGCTCAACACCGCAGCCATCGCCTACTGGAGGTGGTGCTTGATCAACACAATAGTCGCTCGAATCAGGACAAGACAACCTGACGTGAAAGTGGTAATGATGCCCCCACCATGGACGTACTTTACGTAACCAAGAACGATCTTTGCCGTTTTCTTGCAAGCAAAGTTGCTCCTTAATAACAGGATGTACAAAAATTCGTGCAACATCCTTACTTTTTGAAGCGTACCGAATTAGCTTAAAGTGCCGTTCTTCCCAGCGATGATTAAGTATGGAATAACCTTTTAAATCCACCACACTCATGGGCTTAGGAAGTTGTAATTCGTTATAAGAAAGCGGTTGGTCAGCAAGTCTTAACCAGATATCGATATCTAACCCGGTTTGATGACTAGAATGACCAGAGGAGAACCTTCCACCTCTAGGTAAAGACAAATCACCAATCAACAGAGTGGTGTTGAGATTTTGATGAGCTTTAAGCGCCAGATTTTCAATAAACTCTATCGTTTTAGGGTGCCCATAGTAGCGCTTCGTTTTACTACGTAAGACTTGATAACCAACGCCATCGAGAGGCAAGGGTAATGCACCATCTAAACAACCGTTAGCATAACTACCAATAGAGGAGGAAGAGTTTCGGGTAGGATTAACCGCAGACTCCCAAGGAGTAGAACATACTGAAGCTGAGAAACATAAACCCAAAGTTACAATGAAACTCAGCCTCATAGCCTTTAACCTTTAGTAGTGTTCGCCATTATCGTAATAAGCTTTAGGAGATAAGGCGGAAAAGATAACTGCAACATCAATATCGGCACCAGCGATACCGCGCACTTGTTGCGTAATAAGCTTGGCAACTTCATCTTGCACTTCCTGGCCACGGTCGAACCAAAGCACTTCGACAAAAGGATATGCAGCACTCACCTCACCCTCATTGAAAAACGTAGTGTAGATATACTCAAAAGTAAAATCCTCACGCGGACAGTCCATTAGAGGCTGAAGTTCATCCGTAAGGGGTTTTGATAATGCCTGAACAGCTTGTGGCTCTACAGCACGGAATCGAAAATGTGGCATAAACTTACTTCCTAATTATTAGCATCAATGCATGATGATAACAGGAACCAAGTCAGTAATCATCCAAGCCAATGTAACCACTGACCTTTCAATAGATTGTGAATCAGATGTGCTCGATAACGAAGAAAAAGCGTTATGAAAATTCGAAGGTAAAACAGAAAGAGCAAAGCGATACATCAACATTTAATAATTACATTACTAGAAAATAAAACTATCTGAAGCAAAGGTATGCCATATTCGTTGGATAAACATACACCTGACGCCGAAACTATACGTTAGGAATAAAAGAGCCCCTGACCTAAGCCAGAGGTTATGAACATGGGGGATAGGTGAAGTGGACCAATATCCCGGAGATATGAACTTTCAATCCCCCGATACTTTGGTATCAGAGGAATCGACAGCTCTCCAACTAGTCAGATTCTCTTTTCTTCAGATGCAAAAAAGCCCCAGCATTACTGCTGAGGCTTTAGAGTATGGCAGGGGTGGAGAGATTCGAACTCCCAACACGCGGATTTGGAATCCGCTGCTCTGCCAATTGGAGCTACACCCCTGTAATTCGTGTTTATTGAGACGACGCTCAAATAAGTGGCGGAGTGGACGGGACTCGAACCCGCGACCCCCGGCGTGACAGGCCGGTATTCTAACCAACTGAACTACCACTCCGCAGTGGTATCACTCGCTTTAATAAGCAAGCGTCCGCTTTTGTCTTCACTTTTCGAAAAAGTGAAAATAAAAATAAAGCCTGGCGATGTCCTACTCTCACATGGGGAAACCCCACACTACCATCGGCGCTATTTCGTTTCACTTCTGAGT
>NZ_JAWPOX010000189.1:0-977 GCF_033344475.1 Vibrio sp. 1288 | reverse complement strand
AACGCCATGCACTCAGAGTGCAATCTGAATGCATGGCTAATCATAACTAGCTTACAAGGGGCTAATCATGACTAACTCACATCCTATTGAAAAGGACGTGTTTTACAACCGTCTGTCGCAATTAATTGCATCAACTGATTTAAATCCAGTCGACCGCGTTTTATTTCTCGCCACTTTTGAATCTTGGTACAACTTTCAAAGTTACGCCGTATATCAGTCCATCTCCGAAAAGGCTATTCAAGCTTTGGAGGAATGTTATGCGTAGTACTGATTGGGAGAACGCTGTTAAATTCTTTGCTCCAATTTCTAGGAGTAGTCGAATACATCCTAACTTTATCTTTAGATTTCAACACTTAGCATTAAGTGAGGGTCGAGCTGCTGAAATAGCTTGTGTCGATTTGGATCAAATCCATCGATGGGATGACGGTGAGGAAATCCCCCCTACCATTCGTAGGCTTTGGGCTCTTGAGTCTGGGCGCTATCTTCCTGATGTTACGGGGTTTTCTAAGTGGGCATTTAAGTCTGGTCATATTGTTACACCTGATGGAGCTACCTACTCTGAGGGGCAACTGCGCCACGCTCTTTTTCTGTTAGATCAGGTCTTATAAATAGCTCTGTTGGGAAATAAAAATTTGGGAGCCTTGTGCTCCCTTTTTTTGTTTCTCAATTGAGCCGACAAGCGGAAACATTCTTGATTTTTGTTACCTAATTCAAATCCGCGCGTCAGCTTCACAAATATGTATAAATACGTCTTTTTACATATCTATCTGGTTGTTAGCTGCAAACGACGACTGACGACGACGATGACTGAGGAGGAGGAAATAGGAGGTGCAGCGTCATCCCCGTATAGTAATACGGGGTGAAAGTCTTCACTCCAAACCTACTGATTTTCTTCTTTCCTTAAAACAAAAAGCCCCTATTGGGGCTTAAATGTATCTATTCGTGAGTGGGTAACATACAGTGTTCCCATAGGCTAT
>NZ_JAWPOX010000188.1:0-978 GCF_033344475.1 Vibrio sp. 1288 | reverse complement strand
GCTCGACGCTATGCGTCAGCGTCACAATCATCTTTCAACGCAGTTGCAACAACTTTCAGCTCTCAAAGGGCACGCTGGTCAATCGGCGTTGTCCTCTCCGTCTTTGAATAGCGCGGCGTTGATGAACTTCAACCGCGTTGATCAGATGCTGCAAAGAATGCTTCGTCACCACGAGCAAGAACAAGCGGTGATGCAAGCCGAATGTGCATCAGTACAAAAAACGCTAGAACACAAACACGCTCGCGTTCAAGGATTGGAAAAGGTACTAGATAGATGGCGTACCAAGCAAAATTATGAGAAAGCCAAAAAAGAGCAAAAGCTGATTGAAGACATCATCAACTCTCGCGTGAAACGCAAAACGTTGTAAGCGTTTTGCGTTTATTTTTATCTAGTAAAGAGAAACGTTACGTCGTTTTTCTGCGTCGCAGCCACCCTAATAATCCTCCAAAGAACAACACCCCTGCACCTATTGCACCGCCGCTGCCGTTATCGCTAAATCCTGAAACATTAGTGTCTTCTGGATCAAAGCCTGAATCACCTTCGCTATGGTAATCCTCTAAGGCTGCTAAGCTCGCGTTATAAACGGTTTTGACCCCAGAACTGGTTCTTGCCTCTATCCACGAGGTGTAATTCAGAATCTCTGTGAAGACGCTCGGAATGGCTGCCGACTCACAAATGGATGAGCCGTAACTCACAATCCCGATTTGCTGATACATACCGTTGCTGTCTTGATAGGTGAGTGGGCCGCCAGAGTCTCCGCTACATATTCCGGTATAGCTACGGTCTGGAAAGCCATTTGCACAAATGTTTTCTTGGTCGTTATACCCCACAACGAGAGAAGCACATTGGGCATCAGAAAGCGGTTGAACCTCCGCCCATCGTAAATAGTTCGGGCCACTGGTGTCGGTCGTGGACGTTTGTCCCAATCCAAAGATTTGATAAACCGATTCGCCGCTGTAATCGCCAAAATCTTGAGGC
>NZ_JAWPOX010000187.1:0-980 GCF_033344475.1 Vibrio sp. 1288 | reverse complement strand
GATATTCTGCCTATCAATGATGCGCCAAACGCAGAAAACGATGTAATTACGACAGAAGAAGACACCTCTGTTACGATTGATGTTTTAGTCAATGATAGTGATGTTGAAGGTGACGCACTCAGCATTCAATCAGCATCAGTTCCTTCAGAGCAAGGCTCAGTTGACATTGTCGACGGCAAACTGGTGTTCACGCCAGCTGAGAACTTCAATGGTGAAGCGACCATCACTTACATCGTAACTGATGGCGATTTGACGGACGAAGCGAAAGTAACTGTTACAGTAAATCCAGTGAACGATGCGCCAACCATCAAGGTTGATGCAGTAGAAAGCATCACTGAAGATGCAGTGAACACTGATACGGTAGTCGCAACCTTAACGGTTCGCGATACTGAAACGCCTGAAGACCAATTAGCCGTTTCTTTAGAAAATAACTCAAACGGTTACTTCGTGTTGGTTGGCAATGAAGTCAAGCTGACTCAAGCAGGCGTTGATGCAGTTAATAATGATGAACTTAACCTTAAAGACCTAACTATTAGCGCGTCAGTATCGGATGGTGTTAATCCAACGGCTAGCGACAGTGACAGTTTGATTGTGAATCGTGTTAACGATGCACCGACTGTTGAAAATGCCATTGCAGATCAAGAGTTATCGGAAGATTTCGCGAGCTACACGATTGATTTAAACGACGCATTTAAAGATAGCGACTCAGCGCTAAACTTCTCAGTGTCTGGCAATAGCAACGTGTTGGTTTCGATTGAAAATGGCATCGCGACCATTTCACCAACAGCAGACTGGAACGGCTCAGAAACCTTAACGTTTACTGCTACCGACCCAAGTGGTGAAAGTGTTAGCCAAACAGTGAACTTCACGGTTGCGTCTGTGGCGGACATTGTGGCAGACAAAGCGACGGTTGTAGAAGACACGCCAACCATCATTAAGGTTTTAGGTAACGACACGTTCGAAGGCGACGACAAAGTGGT
>NZ_JAWPOX010000186.1:0-982 GCF_033344475.1 Vibrio sp. 1288 | reverse complement strand
CCGTGATTTGGGATCTCACTCTCCCCGATATCGAGGGATTGGCAGTTCTGCGTAATATTCGCAAAGGCGGGTTTAAGCTCGCAGTGATGCTACTTACCGCACGAGACGCCATTCGCGATCGCGTTCAAGGCCTTGATGGCGGCGCAGATGATTACCTCGGAAAACCGTTCGCACTCGAAGAGTTGCTCGCTCGCTTGCGTGTGTTGATTCGCCGTCAATCCGGCAGTGCAGAAGAAATCATTCAAGTTGGGCAGTTATCTTTATCCTTATCGGAGCAAAGCATTCGCTACGATGACGCCCCACTTAAACTCACACGCCATGAATTTAAAATCCTCACCAGCTTGATGACGAACGCCGGACGCGTGCAAAGTAAGGAGCAATTGCAACAATCACTACATGGCTGGGATGAAGGTTCAAGCGACAACGCGATAGAAGTTCACATTCATAACCTACGTAAAAAAGCCCCCAACGTCGCCATCAAAAACATTCGTGGTGTGGGGTACATTCTTGAAAAATAAAAAACCTTACTCCATTAAACGCCAACTGACGCTCTCGGTTGGCTTGTTAGTCAGCGCGCTTTTGCTTATTTCTTTGTACTTCAGCTTTCAGTCAGCCAAACACGAAGTCGAAGAAGTTTATGACGCTAGGCTTGGGCAATCCGCTAAGCTGATGCTGCTGACGCTGTCCATTTCAACCGAAACGGACACGCTCGCCAACCACAGAGAGCTATTCGACCAGTGGATGAAGAACATCGATTCTTTGGCAAAGAGCGACGAAGACAAAGCCACCAAATTTGGTCACCCCTACGAACAGAATCTCGTTTTTCAATTCTACCGTGACAACGAGTTAATCTGGAGTTCCACTCCGAATCTGAGTTCTCTTTCTTCTTCTTTTGATAACAACGGCTACGCCGACATTACCAAAGACGGCGTACAGTGGCGCACTTTCCAACTCTCATTACCACAGACCGAGCATGAGAACG
>NZ_JAWPOX010000185.1:0-983 GCF_033344475.1 Vibrio sp. 1288 | reverse complement strand
CAAAGACACCCAGTCGTTTAGTGCTAAATTTCATAGCAGCACCTCTTCTCAAATCAGGTACGACAATAAGAATGAGAAATATGATAACCAGTGCCAGAGACGGCAATCTACCTCTGCAGAGTAAGAGAGCACCAGAACGTCAGGCCACCACATTAAACAGCACCGATGCAATGGCGATGGTTGAGCATGGTAGTGAAGTCACTCTCAATGTGACCACGCCTGTTGGAACGAAGTTCATCACCACCAGCACGTTTGTCGGCTGCCACTCTAACAATACGGCATTGATCGAAGTTCCGAATATTTCCGATGAAGATTTGAAATTCTATTTTCAAGAAGGCTTTTGGATAAACGTAAAAGCGTATTCTCATCGTGGCGAAGGCGCCGTCATCCCTTTTAGGGCTCAGCTTCAACATCGCTTGGGCGACCCTTATCCCATTTTAGTGCTTAGCCTTCCCAATACAATGCAGGTATTCCAACTTCGTAAAGAAGTGCGTTATGAGGTGAATTTGAAAGCGCGAGTCCGCTTGGATGAATATCGAAGTGAGTGTGAGATCAGAGACCTGTCTCGCAGCGGCTGTCGTTTTGTGACATCGCCAATGAGCCGACCTTTACAAGTTGGCGACCGTATCACTCTAGACCTCACCATGCCGAGTGATGGTCGCCTGTTAGCGCCACTGAATGGTCGTATTTGCAACCTTCAAAAATCGACTCACTATGCCCGCTACGGAATGGAGTTTGATGAGGTAGGCAAGACTAACGCCAAGAGCCTGCTGAGCCATCTCAAATTCGACGGCACCAAGCTGAAGTTGAAGTAAATTCGAACGACCTAGAGCGATGAAATTGCTAGAGCACGTATTCGTTCTTGAAAAACGAGCATTAAAAAGGCACCCGAGGGTGCCTTTTTGCTGAGACCATATTTAAAAACGTAAAGCAAAAGCTTACAGCTTAAAGAAGCTCAACTGTTCTTTTTGCTTTTCAGCCAG
>NZ_JAWPOX010000184.1:0-983 GCF_033344475.1 Vibrio sp. 1288 | reverse complement strand
ACTTTTGCTGTAAAGTTAGTAACAGTGAGTCTAGGTTGCTTTTGAATGATGTTTATCGAAAGTGCTGGCTGTTCGCGTGCGGTGTCTGCAATGGCAATAATTCGGTATTTCTCTCTTGCTGAATCATCAAACTCGCCACTGCGTTTATGAACGTAATGCTCGGTTGCCGCAACCCAAACCATGGACATCTTGCCAATTTTCTCTGCTTTCACTTCTTGCGGTAACGTATCCAACGAAGGGCACACAAGCAGATCAGCTCTTCCTGTATTCAGAGATTCCCAGCTTCCTGCAAGAATTTCTTCTTGCAGCCTAATGCGTGTCGAGCTTACTTCCGCCAGCGCATCCACCATCGGAAAGAAGTTTGAAATTGGAATGATGCCATCAAACGCAACAGTAATATCCAACTCCCAACCGTTAGCAAGCAAAGTCGCATCATTCACTAACTTTTCACTCGCTTGCAGAATTGCACGCCCTCTTTCCAAAATGAGCTTACCCGCCTCCGTAAAGAGCGCTTTGTGTCCTGAACGGTCAAAAATATTGATGTCGAGATCTTGTTCGAGCTTTTGGATTTGGTAACTCAGTGAAGATGGTGCTCTATCGAGCTCATTTGCCGCTGCCGCAAAGCTGCCTCTGCGATCTATCGCATCCAAGATATGGAGCGCTTCTAAAGTGATAGGGCTCTGCACGATAACTCCCTTTGTGTGATGTGAATCACAGCTGTGATATTTGGATAGATTTGTCAGAAATCGTTTTCAACAATATAACACACTGATAAATAAAGACTAGAAATGCCAAGCATTCAAGAATAGACGACATCAAAACTTGAATATTAAAATGATAATGATAGTAATTATTATTTAGATCCATTAACATTTGCGCGTTGTTATTGCCTATTATGGATTTAAGGTATTGAAACCAATGTATAATAAATCAATTTTATCAGCCTCTATTCTAATTGCACTATCCCAAGGTGCCTACGCTGA
>NZ_JAWPOX010000183.1:0-990 GCF_033344475.1 Vibrio sp. 1288 | reverse complement strand
ACCACACCATTTGATGATGTTAAACACGAACTCAGAAGACGCAATCACAACGCCTAAACCGGTAAAAGAAAGGGTAAGAATGATGGTAATCGCACTTAAACTGCCTAGAGCCGTCGTCAGTGCAAGACGAAAACCGCTGCTGACGCCTTTACTTAAGCAAAGTAGAGAACTTGGCCCAGGAGAGGCTGTGAGCACGAGTATCGCGAGAGTGTAGTAAATCCAAGTATCGAGTTGCATTGGCGCTCCTTTCCAATCATGGTTTGATGCCACATATTAAGCCTTAAGCTAAGTGATGTAGCATCGACGCTTCTATCCTTGAAACGTATTTCTGAGGCAAATGCGCAATCCAAATTGCGCATTAATTATGCAACCAAAATACTCGCTATATGCAATAGTGTAAAGAAAATAGTCAGTAATGATTCAAGCTAAGTACCGATTTAGTCATAGAACGGTTTTGGATCAATTTCTAACGATGAAGGCGCTATCGCTCTTTCAATTTTGTGCGTACTTGTTTTTAAATCCACCATCGCGACATCAATGTATCGTTTGTACTTACGGGAGTAGAAACATTTCACTTCTGGCTTTAACGCTTGAGATGGATTCGAAGACCACACAATACCCACTCTGCCATTAATGAGTTCCACAATAGAACCTACTGGATACACACCAATGCAGTTGATGAACTTGTAAACCAGATCAGGGTCAAAATGGAAAGGCGTTAGACTGAGCAAAATCTTAAATGCTTCTGCTGAGCTCATGCCTTTTTTGTAGCAACGATCAGCGGTGAGCGCATCATATATATCGACGATACAACTCATGCGACCATGAATCGGAATCTCATCGCCCGATAGTCCGCGCGGATACCCCGTTCCATCAAGCTTTTCATGATGCATTAAACACACGTGTCGGCTGACATCGCTCAACCCTTTCACTTCAACGATGATCTCACCCGCGAAGACTTGGTGCAATTTCATGTGCTCAAACTCTTCT
>NZ_JAWPOX010000182.1:0-990 GCF_033344475.1 Vibrio sp. 1288 | reverse complement strand
GGTGAAATTGGTAGACACGCTAGCATGAGGTGCTAGTGCCTTAGGTGTGAGGGTTCGAGTCCCTCTCTCGGCACCATTATCCTTCTTCTTAAATTTCGTTTGAGTGTAATGCAAAGTTCTACGCACGCAAGACTATCCGCAGATGCCAACCAACTTCTGAGCGAGCTTGCAGTGCACGCCTTATTGCACCTGCACTTCAAAATCCATGCGTCTTCACGCCCTCTCCCTACAACAGAGCGTAATGATCTGCTGCAAAAATGGCTAAAGCCTAAACTGAAAAGCAATCGCTACAAACTGATTAAAAAGCCGTTAAAGTCTCTGACTCAACAGGCGAAAGGGGAAAATGGCAACCTTGAAGCCTTACTTGAACGCTGCGTTGACGCGAACAAACCAAGTAACCCGCAACCTCACTTAGATAGCTACCTGCTACTAATTAACGAAATTGAGAAAAAACTCGGTACCACGGTACTGCTTTCTCGTCCTGAAGATGTCGACTTATCGCATGACCAGAATGGCTGTTTGCTGTGTGTGTTATCAAATAACTTAAACCAACATTTCGACGACAATAACGCCATGATTGCACCAATTTCGATGCTTTTCCGTGGCCCAATGAGTCAGCGCTCATTGTTCCTTGGTAGTATTTATGCAAGTGGCACATTCAATTATGAAGTGCAATATCAAGACGAACAGTTCGTGCGCATCACGTTAGAGCTGGCGTAATATCCGCTCGGAATGAACTGAACAGACAAAATCAAAAAAGGCCGCGACACTCGCGGCCTTTTGCCCTTTACTTAAGTACCTAGATACCTAGTTATCTAGGTGTCAAACCTACTTCAGGTTAATCAATTTCACGGAAGCGAGCCGTAAAGTGACGTAAAACCGGAGGCTCATATTCGAACGTCAAACCTTTCAATTCATGAGATCGGTTCTTCAACTCAATCAACTCATCCGCGATATAGTCCATGTGGGCGTTAGTATAGACTCAGCGTG
>NZ_JAWPOX010000181.1:0-993 GCF_033344475.1 Vibrio sp. 1288 | reverse complement strand
ATCGGAGAAGTTCATGGTCAATTGGCCTTGTATTCTGAAATTAGATGGTGATGATGAGCTTGTTTATTTGGGTTCTGAAGCTGATTTGAATTGCGAGTGTGTGGATTCGATCGTTAGTCCAAGCGATCGAGTCATTGATTCTGAAGGTTTTGTCTATTCAATTGTTTCAGATGGCTCAGTAGTTCACTTGATTGGAAACTCAATCCAGATTTCAGCAGAGGAAGCGTCTAGATTGATTCAACGTCATGAGTTTTGTTTAGCGGAAGTCTGTTTGACAAAAATTCAGTTTGAAACAGTCGCTGAAGCATTTAACTGTTTGAAATCTTAGGCTAAATAAACATAACAAAGCGTTAAAGAGGGATTCGTGCCGCATGGCATTTTTGGTTTACTGTGAGTTTTTGTGGTGAAAGTGGTCTGCGGAAGGTTTGTTTAGGCGGCATTCACCCCTTAACGCAGCGTTAGCACTGGGTTGACATCAAAGGCTAAAAGTTTCTGTTTTTATTGGTTTCTTTTTCTCGCTTTACACCTGATTAAATGTGCTTTTCAGGTTCTCTCCGGTGGCACTAGATGTGAAGTTTTCGCTGTGAGTTTATCGTTTACGGTTTCTAACTTTCGGGCTATTTCTCTGGTGCGGCTTCTTTGGTGTTGAGAGATTTTCGTCAAAGAACGAGTTTCTTTGGCGCGGTCGTTTAGTTCTAAAGCCCGTATCCTTTGCTAATTTGAACACGGCGAAAATAGGGCAGTTAAGCAAGTTTTTCTTCTCGCCAACTTGCGTTTTGAGAGTGAGTTCTAGTTTGGCAGTTGTCCCTTTAGCTTCAGCGTTTTAAGCCAGAAATTTCGTGCTATATTTCAATACTTTGGTGTACTTAAAATACTTTAAGGGCAGCGTGCTAACAAACAGTTCAAGAGGGATTCAGCACGCGTGGCATTTTTGGTATGCGGCTGATTTCGGTGTTGAAGTGCCATGCAATAGCTTTGGTATTGCGTGCTTCA
>NZ_JAWPOX010000180.1:0-994 GCF_033344475.1 Vibrio sp. 1288 | reverse complement strand
ATAATTCCGTATTCCGCCCACAAGGTTGTATTAATCCGTTTTTTGCTTGAGCCAAGCGTACGATACAGACGGATTTCTTGCTGACGTTGAGACAAGCTCAAGCGTAATAATGTAAAAATGAGCAATAGCCCTGCAACTACACCTAACAAAGCAAGAATGGTGATCGCAGAAACGATTTGTTGTATTAGCGCCTGTATTTTTTCTCCCATCGTTCGGATGTCTAACACAGAAACTGTTGGGTGCGCTCTCGACATTGATGTAAGCAGCGATTCGTTTCCTTCATTGATTCGGTAGCTGATCAAATATGAACCCGGAACGTTTGCCATCACATCAGAAGAAAAGATGAAATAGAAGTTAGGCTTCATATCTCGCCACTCAACATGGCGAATGGTATCCACCGTCGCATCAAAGTTTTGGCTGTTGATAACAAACCTTAATTTGTCTCCAAGTTGAATACCCAAATCGCGCGCGACATCGGCCTCAACAGAAACACTGTTTGCGTTCGTCCATTTTCCTGAAAGAACGTCATTATATTCTGGTAACTGATCACCCCATGTTAAGTTAAGCTCTCGACGGATTGCGTCAGAGCCTTCCCCTTCATATTCAACGTCTTTAACGTTTTGGCCATTAATCTCTGTGAGTCGTCCTCGAATAATTGGAAATGCTTGTGACCGCGTCACTCCATTTTTATCCAGTGTTTCTAGGTAGTTAGCCAGTTCATAATCGGCAATGTTTAATGCGAATACATTAGGCGCATCCGCAGGCAAAGTCCGTTCCCAATCTGCGAGGATGTCACTACGGACAAGCCAAATAATGGAAAGGAGCATCAAAGAAAGTGAAAGCGCACCAAACTGCAAACCGCTGGTAATAGGCGTGCGGTTGATTCGGCTCAGTGCCAACTTCATCGCTGGTTTGGTGGCAAAGCGGGAGAATAACTTCGTCAGTGCGATGCTTAATCCTGCCAACACGACAAATAGTGCTGCAATACCCGCCA
>NZ_JAWPOX010000017.1:0-117861 GCF_033344475.1 Vibrio sp. 1288 | reverse complement strand
AACTGTGACTGAAGCATAGGAGTTCCCTCCAATCGTTGCCTACTTTAAGTATAACAACAGTTAAAGGGAACATAGCCAATTGATAAACTTAAAATTGCACTGCTAATGACATATGCATCATAAGTTCGTTAGCACTCGACCAGAAGTGCGATAGGCTACATTTTTATACTAGCGAACGATTTGGCGCTAGGTAATTCGGCTTTCACTAGATCAACAAGTCGACTGCGGACCATTTTCGATTTCTGATGAGTTTCAATCCAAACTGACACTTACTTTTCAGCAAGTGTGCTAGTGTCTTTCTTATTATTTATTAAATAATTAATAGATGCCGATATGGTAAAGAGAGTTGTGGACAGCTATCTCGAGCAGTAGACTGGCGCTAGCCAGAGAGTCTGACTTTGAGGGGGGCATTCTACATGAATTTTGGATTCTGCCACCGCAAAGCTGATATTGAATTTGATGGAGATGGATAATGAATGACAGTTGGGCTAATTTCTTTCCTTACTTTGCTGGAGCTTTTAAGCTTATTGTATTAGGGATAGGAGCCTACTTAGCCATTAAATGGCATTTTGACGAAGAGCGAAGGGTAAGAGAAGCGGAAGGTGTGGTGTTTGATAACCCAAGTCTCATGAAAAAGTTTGCGAAGACGCTAACTCTGCCATTCCTTTTGTGTCTTCTCGTTCTTCTTGTTATATATGCTACCAACTGGTTCCTGTATTGACGGCTTTATTGTTTGTTGTAGTAAAGCTGAATGCTGCCGCCTCTGAGAGTCGAGCCGTAGTTGAAGTTAACGCCTATGCCGAAATTGTCCAACCAATCAAAGGGCTTTGGTGCATAAAATAGCCATCCTATAGAAGCTTCGTAGTAATGCGGACTTCCCAGTTCATCGCTTAAATCATGCGAAAGGTCGACTCTTTTAATCCCGGTAAATAAAGCCTGCTCACCGTGATAAATATTGTAGTAACCGGTGATTTCATTAGATAGGTACCAACCTTTAGGGTTGCCTATATTGCCGTTATTTGCGCTTCCCCAGCTGTGCCCAATGAATGAATTCAATGTCGAACTGGCATGCCATTTCCCCCAAATTGTGGGAGACGTGTATTTGGCTTTAATGGATGGTTGAACTATTGCCGCCCATGCTGAAACGTTAACGGCACGGCCGTCTAGGATTCTTCCAATGATGGATGAAAGTTTATTATCGGTAGAGAATGAGTTTTTATAACGCATAAGGTGAGTCGTCGTTCTGGTGCTAAGGGTGACGTTTTCACTTGCTTTGTATAGATACCCATAACCAATCGATGCACCGTATGTCCTTTCCTTGAGAAGATCCTTACTTGTGCCGAATAGTTTGAGATCATTCTCTGTTTGTATCGTAAATGCCTTAAACGACAGCTCATGTAAGTCCTCGCTGCCCTCTATGTCAAAGTTAGTCGTGTAAGGGAGAACATATACGGATTTGCTTCGACGTTCATTGATTGACTCGTCAGTCCCGAACTCTGGGTTGGCGGTATCAAATAATGCATTCGGATCAAAGTCGCCAATACCAAACGCAATTGCGTCAGTGTCGGACAGCAAAACCGCGATAGAAAAACGTTGTTGGAGAAGGTTGCTAATTTCCTTATCTAGTGGATCCGCTTGAGCTGTGTTAGGAAGAGAGAGTAGGAGAGCGAGCGAAACGACTCGCCACTCCACTGAGGCGAAGTTGGGTTGGAACATTTTGGCTCTTTCAAATGGTTCATGCATGGAGTTTTTGGACGTACCGGTACGCTAACATTAGTTTAATCGTTGAATGGTCGGTGTAACTTTGAGAAATCTATGTTTTCTCATATTGATATGAAAAAGTTCCTTAAACGAGTTTAGCTTCAATGTGTATGCTGCACCAGATTTGTTTAGCAACATCATTCTTTTCTGAAGATGTAGCAAGACTTTGTGACTAGGTTGCATTATTTTCTTTAATGCGTCTCTTGAGAGGAAAATAGCAAACTTTTTTATTGCCTTGGCGCTCAAGAAAATCTGAATCGTTCACTGTGCTACTGGTTAACTTCGAAAACTTGTAAGCATCCTGTCTGCCAACATCACGACTAACATCATCAAGGAGTACCCTTAAATACGTCAGATAAACAATGGTTTTTTTGAGCTTTAGAAGAAATTTTCGGACCTTTGCATATTCCGCGGTGGTGCTCAATCCAAGAACTGTGTTTTGTATGTGTTCTCAGTAAATCATTGAGTCGATCTATTCTTCAAAATGTGGTCCCTTTTAATTCACTTTCTGTTACATATTTTTCGTTTTGAAAGAGCATTTTAATTTGCATCTTTTGAAAAGATCTCTTTGTTAAATTTTGTATAAAATCAACTAATTGTTGAAATTAGAACCCTTGTCAAAAAGTCATTAGATTTCATGTTGAATAGCCTCTTTTACCTAATAGTATACTCTATTTGTTTGATATAATTTCCGGCAGTTTGTATACCATAAATAAAGAGAGTCTATTCATGTTCCAGAACTTAACGATCAAGCAGAAGATAGTGATTCCGCTGTCATTGATTATTGGATTGTTTATTGTGAGCTCTGTATTAAACGTTATGACAAGTTGGAAGCAATCTGAATTGAGTGAGACACTCAACGAACAGATCGTGCCGAACTTATTAACGATTGAGGATGCTTACCGCGATCTTTACCAAGCTACATCTGCAATCCAAGGTGTTGCTCTTTCTGATACTCAAACCGATATTGATCACCACATCGGTGAATACAAAGACAACGCATACAAAGCGCTGCCGCGTATGGAACAAATGATTGAGCTATCGCAAGCCGGTGTGACGCCTTCTACACATGGTAATGAAGTTCGAACGCTTGTCTCTTTGGGTGAAAAATGGTTAGCAAGTTATGAGGCGATGCTACGTTTACCTCAATCTCAATGGCGTGGTTACTACAATGAGCACAAACATACCTTTGAAGACCAATTTATCGAGGTTAGAGCGCAGCTTAACGTTGTAAAAGATGCAATAGAAGAAAAGCAAAGCCAATTGAAGGACGAAATATCAGCGGCTGCAACAAGAGCAGAACTCATTCTTGAAGCGGGCATTGTGATTGTTATTCTGGCCGCTATTGCGATGGCGTTTTTGTTGTTGCAAACGGTTGTGAAGCCTATCAATGATATTAAAAATGCGATGACAGAAATTGCGTCCGGTGAAGGTGATCTAAGTCAGCGAATCGATGTAAAAACACAAGACGAAATTGGCAATTTAGCAGACGCATTTAACCAGTTTGTGTCCAAAATTCAAATGACAGTCGCTCAGGTAATTGAAAGCTCAAATACCTTACGTAACGAAATGGCAAATCTTAGCTCGTTGACCACGACCATCGCGAACTCGACCGTTTCTCAGCAAAAAGATAGCGAGGCGGTAGCGGCGGCAGTGCATGAAATGCAAGTCACCAGCAGAAATGTAAGCGATAGCGCTAACGAAGCTGCGGTTGCGAGCCAAACAGCGAATGATGAACTTACCAATACCAATGTTATTTTGGATCAAACGGTTAGCTCAATTCGTAGCCTCGCAAGTGAAATCGAAAGCGCAAGCCACGTCATTAACACATTGGATCATGATGTGAGTAACATTGCGTCCGTACTGGATGTAATTCGTGGTATTGCCGAGCAAACAAACTTATTAGCGCTTAACGCAGCCATTGAAGCGGCTCGCGCTGGAGAGCAAGGGCGAGGCTTTGCTGTGGTAGCGGACGAGGTTCGTTCTTTAGCCAGTCGTACGCAACAGAGTACGGGAGAAATCCAAACCATGATTGAAAAGCTACAATCTGGTGCAGGACAAGCTGTAGAAGTGATGCGCGGTAGCCAAAATAGCAGTGATGAAACGATCAAGTCCGCTGGCCGAGCGAGTGAATCCCTTTCTGAAATCTTGAACGCGATTTCACGTATGAACGAGATGAATACACACATTGCAACGGCTGCGAGCCAGCAAAGTACAGTAAGTGACGAAGTAAATAGCAACGTACAAGGCATTGCAGACAGTAGCACTTCAATTGTGGAAATCGTAAACCAAGCGCAAGCTTCTTTAGCCATGTTGTCAGAGCAAACTCAACGTTTAGATCATCAGGTCAGTCAGTTCAAAGTATAAGCTTGAGAACAGCAATCTCACTGACGAAATAACCCGCTTCTTAGCGGGTTATTTTTTAGATAAGTGGCGAACCTGACTTGTGAAATTTCGACTATATTTACATTCCTTTCTCACTTTAGTTCGTATACCAGAGTGGGCAAATAACCCTAGACAGCGGTAACAAACTCTGTACAGCGTGATGATGTTTTTATCATCACTTTTGCTGCTTTTTAACCATTGCAATTGCACACAGGAAAATGTGATTTCCAACCCAAAATCTTCAAATTTGAGAACTTCATAACACCTTTACCATAAACGTTTTTCGTAAGCGTATAGAACTGTAAATTTTGTTGTATGTACAACACTGGGTATTTATCATCCTAATTAATTTGTTCTGGATATACATCCGTTAGTCATTATTAAGTCATTCTAGAAGCTTTTAATAAGGAATCTTGAAGGCTTGTCGGTAGATAAGAGAGAAAAATTCATGAGACGTAAAACCACGCTATCTCTGCTGATTGCGTCGAGCCTTTTTGTGGTTGGATGTCAACCTAGCGAAGAAGGATCGAGCCAAGGTGGTGGTCCTGCGCCCGCAACCGAAGTAGAAGTGTTAACAGTGCAGCCAACGCGCCAAGCATTGACAGTAGAGTTGCCGGGGCGTAGCCGAGCATTCAAAGAAGCAGAAGTTCGTCCGCAAGTTACTGGCATTATTTCGGAACGAAATTTTGTTGAAGGTGGATTTGTTGAACAAGGACAGTCGCTATATCAAATTGATGATTCGTCATTTCAGGCGGATTTGCTGAGCGCTGAAGCGGAATTAATCCGTGCGCAAGCTGCGGCAGAGTCGACCTATGCCACGGTGAAGCGTTACAGAACCTTGATCACCAAAAAATCCATCAGCCAACAAGACTTGGATGAAGCAGAAGCGGCATACAAAGAAGCGAAAGCGCAGGTCCTAGTCGCAAAAGCCAAGATCAACACAGCAAAAATCAACTTAGATTATACGCAAGTCAAAGCTCCGATTAGCGGGGTGATCGGTAAATCGAGTGTGACAGCGGGTGCGTTGGTTACGGCTAACCAAGCTGCCAAATTAGCGACCATTCAGCAGCTTGACCCTATCAATGTTGATATTGTGCAATCATCCGCGCAACTGCTGCGTTTGAAAGCATCACTCTCCCAAGGCCATATGCAAGAAGATGACTCTGCGCAAGTTACATTGATGCTTGAAGATGGCAGCACTTACGAACACAAAGGCACAATGAAATTTACTGAGGTCAATGTGAACGAAAGTACGGGCAGCGTGACGCTTCGTGCCGAATTCCCAAACCCTGACGGTTTGTTGCTACCTGGAATGTTTGTTCGTGCGACGGTCATTACTGGTGTCGACCCTGATGCGATTCTAATACCACAAAATACGGTATCTCGTGATGCGACAGGTAAAGCGACAGTGATGACGGTTAATGGCGAGAACAAAGTGGAAGCGAAACCAGTGAAGACTGCTGAAGCGAACAATAGCCAATGGCGCATTATTGATGGTTTGAACGCGGGTGATAAAGTCATTACCGCCGGTTTACAAAAGGTAGGGCCAGGCAGTTCGGTAACTATCCAAAACGGTGAACAGGAGTAATCATGACACGATTTTTTATCGATCGTCCGGTATTTGCTTGGGTTCTCGCGATTCTAACGATGTTGGCGGGGGTAATGTCATTATTCAATTTACCCGTCTCGCAATACCCAACGATTTCACCGACGACGATCACCATCAGTGCTCGCTATCCAGGTGCATCAGCAAAAACCGTTGAAGACTCGGTAACGCAAGTTATCGAGCAAAACATGACGGGATTAGATTACCTTCGCTACCTATCATCGAGCAGTGATGCATTTGGTAATGCGACAATTACCCTGACGTTTGATAGCGAAGCTGATCCTGATATCGCGCAAGTACAGGTGCAGAACAAACTGCAATTGGCATTGACTTCATTGCCGATGGAGGTACAAAACCAAGGTATTGTCGTCAATAAATCCAATACGGCATTTCTCATGGTTGTCGCAGTTTATTCTGAAGATCCTGGCTTTACAGAAAACGATATCGGCGACTTTGTTGTAACGAATATTCAAGACCCGATAAGTCGTGTAACTGGCGTAGGACAAGTGCAGGCGTTTGGTGCGCAGTATGCGATGCGAGTTTGGCTGGATCCATTTAAGCTTACGCAGTTCAACTTGACCGCAATCGATGTAGCGAACGCGATCAGTGAACAGAACGCGCAAGTTTCTTCAGGTCAACTTGGTGCGGCACCTGCGCAGGAAGGTCAGTTGTTGAATGCTACGATTTCTTCTGCAAGTCGTTTGAGCAGTGTAGAAGAGTTCCAAGACATCATTCTTAAGTCCGACGCCAGTGGTTCGAATGTTTATTTGAAAGATGTAGCTCGCGTTGAGCGTGGTGCAGAAAGTTATGATATTCGAGGCCAATATAATGGCTTCCCAGCGTCGGGGTTAGGTATTTCATTAGGTACTGGCGCAAACGCGCTTGAGACAGCCAATGCGGTAAAAGAGCGCTTAGAACAACTGAGTGCAACGTTCCCAGAAGGGTTGCAGATTGCGTACCCATTTGAAACAACGCCATTCGTCAAAGCCTCGATTCAAGAAGTGGTTAAAACGCTATTAGAAGCTATTCTTCTTGTGTTCTTAATCATGTACCTGTTCTTGCAGAACTTCCGTGCGACGATCATTCCAACGATCGCAGTGCCTGTCGTATTGCTCGGAACCTTCGCTATTTTGTACGCGACTGGATTTAGCGTAAACACGTTAACCATGTTCGCGATGGTTCTGGCTATCGGTTTGCTGGTGGATGATGCCATCGTTGTGGTGGAAAACGTCGAGCGTGTGATGCATGAAGATGGGTTGGAGCCCAAAGAAGCGACCAAAAAATCGATGGGGCAGATCACTGGTGCCCTGATTGGTGTGGGGTTGACGCTTTCAGCGGTATTCGTCCCTATGGCGTTTATGTCTGGTTCTACCGGGGTTATTTACCGTCAGTTTTCAATAACTATTGTGGCGGCTATGACGCTTTCCGTTTTGGTTGCGATAATTCTGACTCCAGCATTATGTGCAACATTACTGAAAAAAGGCGATGCTGAGCTTCTAGAAAAGAAAGGCTTCTTTGGCTGGTTTAACCGCAAGTTTGATGCGATGACAGCTGGCTATGAAACCGGTGTTGCTAAACTTTTAAAACGCACAGGTCGCATGTTGGTTGTATTTTTGGCAATGAGTGCAGGTGCTGGCTGGTTATTTATGAACCTTCCAACGTCATTTTTGCCAGATGAAGACCAAGGCACAGTATTCTCAATGGCTATTTTGCCGCCTAACTCAACACAAGAGCAGACGGAAAAAACACTTGAGAAAATGCGTGACTTTTATCTAGTAGACGAAAAAGACAATGTAAAATCTGTCTTCTCCGTTGCTGGATTTAGTTTCGCAGGCCAAGGCCAAAATATGGGTATGGCATTTATCGGCCTGAAAGATTGGTCTGAGCGTGAAGCGCCAGGCGCCGATGCCGCTTCCATTACGGGCCGAGCGATGGGGTACTTCTCTACTATTAAAGAAGCTTTGGTGTTTGCGTTCGCCCCTCCAGCGATTCAAGAGCTAGGTAACTCGACAGGTTTCGATTTCTATCTCCAAGACTCGTTGAATAAAGGGCACGATGCATTAGTTGCGGCTCAAGGGCAACTTCTGGGCATGGCAGCACAAAACCCGAAACTTGTTGGTGTTCGTCCAAACGGTCAGGCAGATGCGCCAATGTACAAAGTGAACATTGACCACGTCAAACTTCGTGCTTTGGATGTCAGTATCAATGACGTAAACCAAATCCTGTCAGCTGCATGGGGCGGGGCTTACATTAACGATTATATTGACCGCGGTCGTGTGAAGAAAGTGATGGTACAAAGTGATGCGGAATACCGCATGCAGCCAAAAGACTTCGATTCATGGTACGTACGCAACGCTAAAGGAGAGATGGTGCCTTTCTCTGCTTTTGCGAGTGGCGAGTGGACCTATGGTTCTCCTCTTTTGCAGCGCTTTGATGGTTTGCCAGCAATGAATATTCAAGGCGATGCAGCTCCTGGTGTAAGTACTGGTGAAGCCATGGAAGAAATTGAAGCAATGGTAGAAAAGCTACCGGAAGGCTTCACGGTGAACTGGAATGGTATTTCGTATGAAGAGCGCCTTTCCGGAAACCAAGCGCCGATGCTATATGCGCTATCTATCCTCGTCGTATTCTTAGTTCTTGCCGCTTTGTATGAAAGTTGGTCAGTACCTTTCGCCGTGGTGTTAGTTGTTCCTCTTGGTGTGCTTGGTGCTGTGCTTGCGGTAATGACGCGCAGTATGGATAACGATGTGTTCTTCCAGGTGAGCTTATTAACGACGGTCGGCTTGGCAACCAAAAACGCCATTCTGATTGTTGAGTTTGCAAAGGACTACTATGAGAAAGGCGCTGGGCTTATCGAAGCAACCTTACATGCTGTTCGCGTTCGTCTGCGCCCAATTATCATGACATCGCTTGCTTTTGGTTTGGGTGTGGTACCACTTGCTATCAGTTCAGGTGTGGGATCGGCAGGTCAAAACGCAGTGGGTACCGGCGTACTTGGTGGCATGATCAGTGCCACGATATTGGGTATATTCTTCGTCCCAATCTTCTTTGTAGTGGTTGAGCGATTGTTTGATCGACGTGCGAGAAAAGAGTCGGAGGCAGAGTTGTCTGAGACCAGCACTAAACCCACTCAGCAAAGCGAGTAGGACTTGGTTGTGTTAACTGAGTTATACTAGTGATAATAAACACAATAAAAGGGCGCTTCGGCGCTCTTTATTTTATGTTTTCACTTGGTGGTTACCGTCTATGACGCGAGCCTGAAAGACGGCGTGTTGTGTGCAGTATCAGCACAGCCTTTTCGACCGAATGAAAGCCTAAAGAAGAAAAACGACGATGAAAGATCAGAAAATTTCTCCAATTTCCGTTTTGGATCAAAGCCCTATGTTTGTCTGCGGTGTGATGCAGCGCATGTACCGCAATCGTGCCCAAGCCGAGCTCTCTCGGCAAAATTTGATGACACTAGAAATGGCAAGTGCACTGGCCGCTTTAGAAGAATTTCAACCTATGAGCCAGCAAGCGTTGGCTGATGCGGTTCGAACTGAGCGAAGTGTAGCAAAGCGGATGGTGGACAATCTGGAAAAGAGAGGGTTTGTTCAAGTTTCTAAAAGTAAATCGAATCAGCGCCTTAAAATGCTAAGCATGACAAAAGAGGGAGCAAATGCTTTAAAGCAAGTTCATCAAATCATGACGAATTTACAGAAAGAGTTTTTTTCTTGTTTGTCGGAATCTGAAGCGAGTGAATTTTTTCGTCTGGTAAGAAAGCTCACTTTTGCGAATCACGACCAGTAACTGACATCAATGCCGTTTAGCGTCTTTATTTTATCGCGGACCAATTATATTAAGTTGTAGAACTTAAGAAATAGGATGCCCAACGTACAGGTCACGGTAGAAAGCACCGTAGTGAGTGCGATGATATTTGCAGCTAACGTGGCATTGCCTCCCATGGAACGCGCCATGACATAGCTGGCAGCAGCGACTGGAGAGGCGTTCATAAAGAAAAGAATACCTAGCTCAATTCCTCGAAATCCTACTAAGTAAGCTCCCATGGTGATGATGACTGGCGCTACGATGAGCTTGTAACTGCTCGCAAACCAAGATGGACCTTTCTCTTTTCTCATCAAGCTAAAGTCAAGTGAGCCACCCGTACACAACAGCGCCAAAGGCAATGTCATTTTGGACAAGTAGTCTCCTGCGTCAATAACCACATTCGGTACTGGAATAGCGAGTAAATAAAAAGCCATTCCTAGAACAATGGAGATTATGAGCGGATTCCTAGTCAGTGTTCGGCCCATCATCTTTGCTGCTTGCGAGGCAGACGTTGCCCCCTTGGGCGATAAGCAAATTACCGCTTGGACGTTATAAATAAATGTGGTGACCGCGACATAGAGCGCTGCTAGCGCCACACCTTGAGAACCATACGCATTGGCAACGTAAGCGATACCAATAATACCTGTATTTGCTCGGAACCCACCTTGGATAAGAACGCCTTGGTCAGGCGATGCTTTGAACAGAAGTTTGACGGAAAGGTAGGTGAAAATGAAAAACGAAATACTAGCGATGACGCCGAAATTGACGAATCCACTTGCCGCGGAAAAGTCGTGTTCTGAAGCCACAATGCTGACAAATAACATTGCAGGCAAGGTAACTTGAAACACCAGTTTAGAGCCTACTTCGATAAAATTATCGTTGATTAGACCAAAGCGCTTAAAAAGAACGCCAAGTACCAACATCAAACAGATAGGTCCGGTTATCGACAAAGAGAATTGCAACTGATGTAAAACAGCTTCCATGTAAGTATCCGCAGCAAAAGAAAAAAGTGTTCCTGTTGCCTATTAAGCCACAAACCCGGAGGGTAGGACAGTAACGTGATGAAATTTTCTTCTGTTGTAGGTTCCGGAGTCATTTACACTCCAAGTTATGGACGAGGTCCCAATTTAACAAAGCGGTACTGGTCCTACGTGAGATATGTTGGTTAACTCGTTGTCGTGATGCATCCACATGCGTATTAGATGTGAGGGCTGGTCATCGTAGTTATGGATAGGAGTTCATCAATGAAAAGGAAACACAACAAAACTGTACTGTGTGCGTTTGTCTCTGGTTCGGTATTTGGTGCGGTTTTGGTCATTGCGATGTCTTTACCAATGTAATCCTCTTAATTGGCTGTTGGAACACTCACTCTAATTCAGTACAAAACAGATTGAGTTCTGCGGTATGTGCTGTTAGTTTAAAAAACATGAAAATACACGTTCGCCCTTCATTAACAACCTTCTCTTGGTGGCGCTCTAAATAGAGCGGCGCGGAATACTTACATTCTTAAGCTGCTGGATGGTAGCTAAGAGTGTTTGATCTTTTTATCTCCAGTAGCGATCTATTAAATACTTGGAGACAAATATGAATACCCATAAAAATACATCTCAGCGTGAAATTATACTTACCGGAGATCGAGCAACAGGTCCATTACACCTCGGGCACTATATTGGTTCATTGCAACAACGAGTCAAATTGCAAACGGAGCACGAGCAAACGATCTTGGTCGCGGACATGCAAGGGTTGACGGATAACGCGCATAATCCATCAAAGGTATCCTCTAATATTCTCAATGTCGTTGCAGATTATTTGGCTGTTGGTATCAACCCCGCTCAAACTACGATCACGTTGCAGTCCCAAATTCCAGCGTTAGCCGAGTTGACAATGTATTACAGTAATCTTGTTTCTATCGCACGATTAGAGCGAAACCCCACGGTTAAAAATGAGATTCAATGTAAAGGCTTTGAACGCTCTATTCCCGCAGGCTTTTTAACGTATCCAATTTCTCAAGCTGCTGATATTACGGGGTTTCATGCGACGCTAGTACCAGTGGGTGATGACCAGCTGCCGATGTTGGAGCAAACTAATGAAATCGTGAGAAAAATAAACCATCTGGGTGGAAAAGAGGTTCTTAGAGAATGCCGTCCATTACTCAGCGATGCACCTCGTTTGCCGAGTACTGACGGTAAAAATAAGATGTCTAAAAGCATGGGGAACGCAATCAACTTAGGGGCCTCCGAAAAGGAGATTTCTTTGGCAGTGAAATCTATGTATACCGATCCCAATCATCTGAAAATTGAGGACCCTGGCCAAGTCGAAGGGAATATTGTATTCATCTACCTCGATGCTTTTCATCCTGATAAAAATTATGTCGAACAGCTAAAAGACCATTATCGACGAGGTGGATTAGGTGATGGTTTGACCAAGAAAGTGTTAGAAGAATGCTTACAAGAGATGCTTCGCCCTATTCGAGAAAAGCGCGCTATGTATTTGAATGATAAAGCGCAGCTGATTGATATTTTAAAACAAGGTAGTGAGCGTTCTCGCGAGAAAACCGAAAAAGTGCTATTTGATGTGAAAGATGTATTTGGTTTAAATTTGTTCTGAATTAAAAGTAGAGAGTTGAACATAAGGCACGACGGCTGGTTAGCAACGTGCCTTTTTAAGTTCCCAGTCAGTCAAAGCGCATTGTTAAGAAGAAAAAAATTCACGACGAAAATCCGCGACTTCTTGTTGGTAATAGCTTTGCCATTCCGGTTCTGACAAATTTGAATGGCTAGAAGCTCTTTGCGTTCTTAGCTTGGACTCAAGTTGTTGTAATGCTTGTTGGTAATCTTTGACTTGTTTTTTTTGTTCTGTAATTTGCTGCTGACGAGCATGAATGTTTTTAGTTTCTTCTTTCGTTAAGTAAGTTCGTTCTAGCTCTGCGATGAGCGCCAAGCGATCTGGTAGGCTTATACTATTAGGAATCAGGGTGACCGCACGCTCATATTTTTCCTGGTCGCTTGTTAGCCCGATAGCACCTGCATGTTCTTGCCAGTCAATGGTGAGTTGCTCGAAAGCTCGCAAAAAGTTATCTGGGCTTTGAGTGTCCAGCTTTTGGGCTTCTAAGTTGAAATCGTACAGCGCGAACTCATCCGCGAAAACAATATCAGCCAATTCTCCCCAGATGCTTCTTGCTTCGTTCTTCAGCTGTGCAATACGCGATGCCAGTGATTGTTGCTCATCAAATAACAAATTTCCTACACTCTCTTGCCATTGGCTGCTGAGCTGAGGGTAGTTCGCCAAAAGCTGGAATCGAGCTAAAGATAAATGCGCCTCAAACAAGGCGATCTGCTCTTCACAACTACGGTTCAACATACACTCATGCCAAAACGTCTCAAGTTCAGCGACAAGTTTCCTGCCTTTGAGTTGAGTTAATCGCTCAGTCGTTATTTGAACTGTGGAAGGGAGCTTAGCTGTTTGTGGTGAAGTATCTGTATCGGGAACGATGCTGCTTGTTTGTGGTGATGTACTGGAGACACTCTGATTTTTTGTCTTAGGGGAAGGAGAGGAAGCGAGCTCTTCTTTTTGAACATCGTGACTGAAAGTTAAAAATATCATGCCCGCCATAATGGCGGACATTATTATCAAAGCGATTTTCTTCATGGCTTGATTGTTGCGCTTACTGGGAAATGGTCAGAAAGGTTATAGTGTTTCCATAAACTCTCTGCGGTTGTGCGCGGCACGTCTACACGGTTGTCATTGAATGATTTCACCCCGTATTCACTACTCACCATAACATAGTCAAGGTATTCCACGTTTTCGCCACCTGATAACGCTTCACCTGCGAAGTTATTGATACGGGGATCAAAGGTTGACTCCGTGTAACCAGAGTACTGAGGCTCTATGGCACTTAAGTTAGCGATCATTTGTTGGTAGTCACCAGGGAACTTTCTTTTGTTTACGTTAAAGTCGCCGCTGTATACCACAGTTTCGCTTGAAGGAATGTCAAGAGATTGGGCGAGTGCGCGGATTTGTTTGAACTGGCGCTGACGATACTCACGGGCGGTGTCTGTATCGAAAGATGCGGTATGGGTAGCAAACACATGGTAAGCCTGACCACCTTTAATTATTTCCGCATAATTTACGCCTTTATCGGCAAAGCAGTCTGTACCAGAGCAATCGGGAAAGACATATTGCGCTTCATTCACGATAGGGTAGCGACTAACTATGATTACGCCACCATCATGAATATTAACGCCTTCTTTATCTAACATCTTTGTTTGGTAAGGATATTCCTTGGCTAACTCACGTAAGAATGCTTCACGGCCGCTGGCAAACACCTCTTGCAGCGCCAAAACATCGTAACCTTTTACATGTTGAGGAATCAGTTCGTAACGATCTCTAATGTGCGATGCAATAGCCGTCAACGCCCAGATGTTATAAGTCATCAACTTAAGGTTTTGTTCTTCGTTGTCGACAGACTCCGCTACCTTGCTTGGCGTGATGGTGTAGTAAAGATCATCATATCGAGCGGTACTGTCTGACTTAAATGCCAGTTCGGTTTCTCTCGTACCAAAAGCGTTAGTGTTGGCACGATGAATGTTACGATCATCTTTGAGAGATAACTCGACATCGGCTGCGGATAAGCCGTATTCAATGGTCGAATTGTACCAATGGCCTTCCATTATTTGATTGAGTGTTATGCTTTCACCTTCGGGGCTAGAAACCACAGTTTCAAAACGGTAAGTTTGATTTGATTTCACGCCCTCCCAGCGGTTGAAGCTTAATATAGATTTAGTTTCCCACGGACCAAGTACCTGCACATGTTGTTGCCATTCTTCCCCGTATTGAAGCAAATCACTGCCTTCATGTTTTACTTGAATAGTTAACGGTTGATCAGAGTTATTCGTTAGGTAAACGTCGGTATCTGCAATGCTGGGTAACGCTATCAAGCTACTTAATAAAAGGCTCCACTGCGAAAATTTCATCTTATTTTTCCATCATTTGAACTAGAGCAATCATTCTTGTTTATAAATGTTACTTGCACGTTAAATATGGATGACATCTAAGCCAGCGCTGAAAATTGTTATCAGAATGTGATCTTTATTCAATGGTGAGAATGGGGATATTGAGTGTGTGGCCGTTAAAGCGGTGGAAAATAGTACCAACAGTCAACGAATTGCATTCACTGCAATCAAGCTGTCATCTTTGCTCTATAAGTTGTGCGGCGTCATTCATCTAGCTATATGGCTAGAACTCAAATTGATAGATGGAGCACCATGGCTAGAGCAGTAAATCCAACCGATGAAACCATCATTAAATTGTTACAAGAGCAAGGTTTGATTAGAAGTGAAGCAGAAGCGCGTTTAAAGAAAGAGGTGTACCGCTTGCAACCTAATGAGATAGCAAAAGTAAAAAATTATGCCCAGCATTTTGGGATAAATGCGAAAGAAAAGCTCATCGATGAGATCTTGGATCTGCGCCGAGAAGCGCTCATGAAAAGATGTAGACACAATACGGAGCATACGAGCCTATCTCTAAAATAGCATATGATAAAACTATCAATTACTGGTCAAGATTTGATCTCTCAAGCCGATGTATATAAGAGCGTTCAATGATATCGAGCGCAAAAAACAGTGTGTTTTAGAGGTTAAGCTTTCACTTAAGTGAGAGGTTTGGAAAGGCTGCGGGGAGAAAGTGCATGCGTATTAAAGACTTAAGTGTCGTAAAGAAAATATCGGTTAGTTATTTAACCGTTTTTGCCGTGTTTGGTTTAGTGTCAGTAATGTTGGTGCAAGGTTTGTTAACACTGAATAAAGACATCTCAGTGTTAACAGATAAAAGTTTACCTTCTGTTGCGATTTTGAAAGGTATCCAAGTTGATATTACTAAAGTGCGTAAAGATGAGTTCTCTTTATTGCCAAACGCAAATCACCCCAAAATTGGTGAGTGGTTAAAAGGCCTCGACCAATGGCGTTCTGATGTGCAGGCTGGTATTGCAGAATACGAAAAGCTCGACCTTAATAAGCGTGAAACGCAGTCCTTTAGCGTTTTTAAAGAAACTTGGAATCAATACATCAAAGAAACGAAGACTTACAACGTATTGCTAAGCCAAGGCGATGCTGAAAGTGCAAATGATGTAATTTTATCAAGTTTCGATACCTACTCAAAAGCGTTGAGCAGCTTGGATGATACCCTCGCGTTGAACGATGAGTTGGTGAATTTGATTGGCGAAGAAGTACAAAGTGAAGCGGCATTTACACAATACAGCGCTGCTGTTGGTGCGCTTGTCGTCGCATTGGTCATGGTAATGTCTGCCATGTTGCTTTCTCGAGTCATCTGCGGGCCTGTTGATCGAGCACTGGAATTCGCTTCCAAAATCGCCAAGGGTCAATTGAATAATCAAATCGACGAAAGCGAATTGAGCAAAGACGAGTTAGGAACGCTGCTCAAAGAGCTTGTCGGTATGCAAACAAACTTACATTCGTTGGTTTCTGAGATTAATGACTCAACGATTCAGCTAACGGCAGCAGTAGAGGAAGTGAGTGCTATTTCTTCTCAGACCGCTTCTGGTATGCAAAATCAACAAATTGAACTTAGCTCGGTGGCTTCTGCGATGACAGAAATGCAAGCTGCTGTAAGTGAAGTGGCACAAAATACCGAAGTTGGCGCAACCTCTGCTTATTCGGCTGCGGAAGTGGCAAAGCAAGGAACGGTGACGTTACAACAAACTATCGCAGTAATTGAGCGTGTATCACATACGATCCAAGAATCAGATGAACTGGCACGTGAGCTTGAATCGAGCTCAAACAATATCAATGTGGTCGTAGATGTGATCCGCGGGATTGCCGAGCAAACAAACTTGTTAGCACTGAACGCCGCAATTGAAGCCGCTCGGGCTGGTGAACAAGGACGTGGGTTTGCTGTTGTGGCAGATGAGGTTCGTTCTCTGGCGCAACGCACTCAAGACTCCACTTCACAAATTGTGGAAATTGTTAATCAACTACAAGAGAGCAGCAGTAAAATAGGGCATTCAAGCCGTGATTGTCAGGAGGGTATTTCTCAGTGTGTTGAGCAAGTTAATGATGCTGATAGCCAGATAAAAGAAATTGAACATTCTGTCGATAACATAGCGCAAATGAGCACACAAATCGCAACGGCGTGCAGTGAGCAGAATTCTGTATCCGAAGAGCTGAATCGCAGCGTGGAGCATATTAACAGTGCTTCAACAGAGATGGCTGAGGGAGCTTCACAAACGGCTGTGGCTTGTCAGCAGATTAGTAGCCTAGCGCACAACTTGAAAACTCGAATGGGTTCATTCCAGCTCTAGTTGTTGTGTTTCAGCTTTATTCCTAACCTCATTGCTACAATAAATAAGCCGGACGAAATGTCCGGCTTATTTATTCTCTGTCTATATAAGTTCAGAGTATGCTCAACCTTGGGAGAATATGCTCGCTAGGCTGGAATACCACTGTGAAACTTAAAATCTGTATCTGGCGTAGAAATTAAATCTGCCTCTATACGTCCAAAGTAGGCGATGCGCTCGCTGATATCTTTGCCTGCGATTTGCTCCGCTAATACAAGATAATCCTGGTAATGGCGTGCTTCTGAACGTAATAAAGAAATGTAGAACTTTGCGATATCGTCATCCATATGTGGTGCTAGTTTGGCAAAACGCTCACAAGATCGGGCTTCGATGTACGCACCAATGATGAGTTTATCGATCAGCGTTTCCGGCTCATGAGTCTTCATATGCGAAATCAGTCCTTTAGCATAACGACTTGCTGGAATATTTTTGTACTCAATTCCACGACTTTCCATGATCTCTAAAACTTGATAAAAGTGGTGTAACTCCTCTTTTATCAAAAGCACCATCTTATCGATCAAATCTTGGCTGTATGGTGAGTCGGACTTAGCCATGATTGACTTAGAAATATTGCTCTTGCCTTTTAAAGTTTCCAATGAGCCTACGTTACGGTAAGCAAAATCTTCGTAGGGCTTAAACCAGTCAAGTAGAGCATGTGAACTGGATTGGTCAACGGCATACTTACGAATTAAAAACATGGCAGATTGGCCAGCTTTTAGTTCGCACAGTAGGTGGTCTAACAAAATGGTTTGAAGGTTCTCTGGTTTCTTTGCTTCCTCTACCCATTCATCAGGTGTACTACATCGCAGAAATTGGTTAATGGGAGCAAGAAGATCTCGATAGGCGTCTAGATTCATCATTTTAGTTTTAGTACTTCACATTTTTATTGGGCATATCCGTTGTCTTGCGGATAGAAAAAAGGCTGCAATTGCAGCCTTTTTTGACCTGAAGGGAATGTTACCACTTTTTCTTCTCGCCGAAGAGAGCTTCCATGTCATTGTCACGCTCTTTGTCAGCAATCTGCTGCATTTCGGCATCGCTTTTATCTTGGCGCTTTTTATCTAAGTCACCTAACATCTCTTCAAGCTTTTGTTTCGCTTGAATAGAATAAGGATCGCTCTTAGTGCTCAAAGCATCGATACCTTTACGCAGCAGTTGAAGCGCGGTGCCTGGTTGGCCACGAGCGATAGAGTCGTTTGCTCTTTTGATGACATTTTCAATGTTGATGCGAATTTGCATCGTTTCCAAGCGCGCATTTTCGGTGACGTAAGTCTGGGTATCCAATCGGCCTTTGTTGTGCTCGTTACGGATAGTGTCGCGAAGTCGTTTAACCAGCTTAAGCATGACGATAGCTTGTTTATCACTACTCGGCATCTTGAAAGTGGTACTCTCGCCAGTAGGGCCATTCTCTTTTAGCTGCGTAATCTGCTGCTTCATATTTTCGATACGTTGAGCAAGTTGCTTGTTCTTCGGGTCCAGCTCATGCATGCTCTCTAGCGCGTCAAGAATGCGATTGTTTAGACACAACAACAGCTCTTTACTAAAAGGGATATGGTGCGCATGACCAATCAACTCTTCAGTACCATCTATCAAGGCTACATATCGCGCTGATTCCTGCCTTTTTGCGGTTTCAACTTTAACCTTATATTGCAACATAATGTTATAGCCTAGGATTAACACCAGTAGGATGGCTACCAAAGCGATTATTAAACCAATATTCATATCTTTGCGTCTGCTTTACTTTTCTGCGGCTAGCGTTAAAGAATACATGAATCTTATCTTACTCGGCACCTTATTTGTTTGATTATTTTGTCTCTCCCACGTTTTAGTTACTGATAGAAGTCACATCATAGAACTTCGGTCATTTATTGGCTCAACTTTGTGCATATTGTTTCTTGCTTGAAGATTATTAGTATGTGATTGAGGTATAAGTTAGAAATTGCTGTTCATTTCGATTTGAACGCGTTATAACTAATTATTATATCGCTCGCTTGAGTGGCCAATAAACTCTCTCATGAATAAGTAAGGGATTACGATGAAACTGCAGCAGCTGAAGTATATTGTTGAGGTTGTAAACCATAATCTGAATGTATCTGCAACGGCGGAAAGCTTATATACCTCTCAGCCAGGTATCAGTAAACAGGTTCGGTTGCTGGAAGACGAGTTAGGCATTCAGATTTTTGAACGTAGCGGTAAGCACTTAACGCAAGTGACGCCAGCTGGAGAAGAAATTGTACGTATCTCTCAAGAAATTCTCGCTCGTGTAGAAAGTATCAAAGCGGTGGCTGGAGAGCACACCCATCCAGAAATGGGGACGCTGAATATCACCACGACACATACGCAGGCTCGTTATGCACTGCCAGATGTCATCAAAGGTTTTACTTCTCGTTATCCAAAAGTGTCGTTACACATGCACCAAGGTACACCGTCACAAATGTCTGAGGCGATAGCTAAAGGCACAGCGAATTTTGCGATTGCGACAGAAGCGCTTCACTTATATCAAGATGCCATCATGCTGCCTTGTTATCACTGGAATCGTTCAATAGTTGTGCCTAAAGAGCACCCACTAGCGAAGAAAGACAAAGTAACGATCAGTGATCTTGCCGCTTACCCATTAGTCACTTACGTGTTCGGTTTTACTGGCCGTTCAGAGCTGGATACAGCATTCAACCGCGAAGGTTTAACCCCGCGAGTGGTGTTCACTGCAACTGATGCAGACGTCATTAAAACTTACGTTCGTATGGGTATTGGTGTGGGTGTGATCGCAAGCATGGCTGTGGATGAAGAGCAGGACGGTGACTTGGTTGCAATAGATGCGAGCCATTTGTTTGGCGCGAGCACCACGAGCATCGGCTTCCGCCGTGGTACATTCTTACGCTCTTACATGTTCGATTTTATGGAGCGTTTTGCACCGCACTTAACGCGTCCAGTGGTTGAGCAGGCGATTTCGTTGAAGTCTAATGCAGAAATCGAAGAGATGTTTAAAGACATCGAGCTTCCGGTGAGATAACACTTCATTGATGTTTCGATTCCCTCTACAATGCGCTCGTTGTAGGGGGAGCTATGAAAACGCAATTTCAATTTATTAATGACTGCTTAATCGAAAACCAATCTTTGTGGCGATTCGAGCCTTTTAAAAGCAGCATTCACACATCATTACCTTGGCAGGAGCAACATCCTCGACTGTGCCAATGGCTAGCGTCTCTTACTCCCTCTCAAATCGAAGAATACAAAGCAGCACCAGAACTCGCGTTAAAAGCACTTAGTCCGTTTTTGCCTGAGCTTGAACAACTCGCAAAACTGACTCATTTAGAGCTTTTGTCGTTAAACGGCTTGGAACTCGCTCGTGGTTTAGATAACGGTATTCCGGGACGTAAGTTGGAGCAAATTAGCTCGATGGGTGAAGCTGCAATTCAACAACACTGTGGCGAAGAATGGCTAGAATGGTGCTCAGGTAAAGGTTACTTGGGGCGAATCCTGACCACGCAAACCGATCAGCCTGTAACCAGCTTTGAATACCAACAAGCACTGTGCGATTCGGGACAACAAGCAGCCAATGAACATCATTGGAAGATGACGTTTATTCAAGGCGACGCGTTTGATAGCAAAGCGAAAGCCGTGTTTAAGCCAACGCAACACGCAGTAGCACTGCATGCATGCGGTGACCTTCACGTTCGTCTAATGCAGTACGGCAGTGAAAATGGGATTGCTGCGATGACCATATCACCTTGTTGTTACCACTTGATTCAGTCGGAACAATACCAGCCGATGTCGGAATCGGGCAGGGCTTCTTCTCTCTCATTGTCTAAGCAAGAACTGCGTATCCCATTACAACAAACGGTGACGGGAGGAGAGCGCGTGCGTCGTCATCGTCAGCAGGAAATGATGTTTCGTCTTGGGTTTGATTTGATCACGCGACAAGCTTTGGGAATGGCAGAGTATCAGCCTGTGCCGAGTATCCGTAAGTCGCAATTAAGTGATGGTTTTGAATCGTTCTGTCGCTGGGCAGCGGAGCAAAAAGGCATTGTTCTTCCTCAAGAAATCGATTTCTCTCATTTTGAAAAGTTAAGCGAACAACGCTTCTGGCAAATGGAGAGAATGAGCTTAGTGCAACTTGTTTTTCAACGTCCGTTGGAGATCTGGCTCGCATTAGATAAAGTGCTTTATCTTGAAGAACGTGGTTACCGTGTTAGATTGTCAGAGTTTTGCCCTAAATTGGTCACACCTAGAAATATTTTAATTTGTTCATATAAGATTTAGTTATTCTTTATAGCCAAACGCTCTATATGAAAAAGCCCACTTATGAGTGGGCTTTTGTAAACAAAACGTGACAAGTTATGTTTTATTTTGTCATTAATTAAACATAGCGATAGCTTGAGTTGGTTCAACGTATTCCAAGTCAAAGCTTTCTGCTACTTCTTTACACGTTACTTTTCCGTGAATAACGTTTAGACCTTCAAGGAAGCCTTTATCTTCTAGAAGTGCTTCGCGGTAGCCTTTATTTGCTAACTTCACGATGTATGGAAGTGTAGCGTTGTTGAGTGCAAATGTTGAAGTGCGAGCAACTGCGCCAGGCATATTTGCTACACAGTAGTGAACCACTTCATCAACGATGTAAGTTGGATCTGCGTGAGTTGTCGCGTGCGAAGTTTCGAAACAACCGCCTTGGTCAATTGCCACGTCAACCACTGCCGCACCAGGCTTCATCTTAGCAATGTGCTCTTTAGTGACCAGTTTAGGTGCTGCTGCGCCAGGAATTAGAACGGCACCGATAACAAGGTCCGCTTCTAGAACATGCTTCTCGATAGCGTCTTCAGTAGAATAAACCACTTTTGCGCGACCTTGGAATTCTTCGTCAAGCTTACGAAGTGTGTCTACGTTACGGTCTAGAATGGTGACGTCAGCGCGAAGGCCAACCGCCATACGAGCAGCGTTTGCACCAACAACGCCACCACCAACGATAACGACTTTTGCAGGTTCAACACCAGGTACGCCGCCTAGGAGCAGACCACGACCGCCGTGCGATTTTTCCAACGTTTGCGCGCCAGCTTGGATAGACATCCGACCTGCCACTTCTGACATTGGTGCTAACAGTGGCAAACGACCCATATTATCTGTTACAGTCTCATAGGCTATACAGACAGCTTTGCTCTTGATTAGCTCATCAGTTTGTGGAAAATCTGGTGCTAGGTGTAAATAAGTAAATAAAATTTGCCCTTCGCGGAGCATTGCTCTCTCTACTGCTTGGGGTTCTTTTACTTTTACAATCATGTCTGCTTGCGCAAATACGTCAGCAGCATGAGGGAGAATGGATGCGCCGACAGCGATGTAATCATCGTCTGAAAAACCAATGCCGGCACCTGCATTGGTCTCAACTAAAACTTGGTGACCATGTGAGATGAGTTCTCTCACGCTAGCTGGGATCATACCAACACGATATTCGTGATTCTTGATTTCCTTAGGTACGCCAATGATCATCCTGTATCCTCTTTCTATAATGGTTGTATTAACTGTTAGTAGGGTGTTATTGTCGAATTAATAACTAGTATAGTTATAGATTTGTAAAATTTGGCACCAAATATTAAAAAGTTGTAGTATATTTTTTTGCAAGGAAGTAATAAGGTGGAATAAAAAATGGCAGACAACTATAAAAAGCCGTCCAAGGAACTAGACCGTATCGACCGCAACATTCTTAATGAGCTGCAGAAAGACGGTCGTATTTCAAACGTTGAGCTTTCAAAACGTGTGGGACTTTCTCCAACGCCATGTTTGGAGCGTGTACGTCGCTTAGAGCGTCAGGGTTATATCACAGGGTATACTGCATTATTGAATCCGCAGTTCCTGGATGCATCACTATTAGTATTCGTTGAGATTACGCTAAACCGTGGTGCGCCGGATGTGTTTGAGCAGTTTAACTCAGCTGTTCAAAAGCTAGACGACATACAAGAGTGTCACCTTGTTTCAGGTGACTTTGACTATCTTCTTAAAACCCGTGTATCAGATATGGGTGCTTACCGCCGACTATTGGGCGATACGTTACTACGTCTACCTGGCGTAAATGACACTCGCACATACGTTGTTATGGAAGAAGTGAAACAATCTAACCAGCTTGTGATCAAAACTCGTTAATTTCTTGCAAAGAAAGCGGTATATGCTTCCGCTTTCGCCAGAGAGTAATTGGGTTTTTCTCCTTGATATGGTTAAATCAATTTACCGAGCGGCTTGATGCCGCTCGGAATGTTTTGCAATTTCCTATTTCATTTCCATATTCAAGTTGATTTATGTTCAAAGAGAACGCAAAGAAAGTCGAAACCATTATCAAAACCAGTGAAGAGCCCCAGTCTTCACGCTTAAATGGCTTCCAACGCTTAAAAGAGTGCTGCTTTATCGTTGGCGTTCTTAGCTCGGTATTGCTTGCGGTTGCACTATTTACCTTCAGTCCGGCCGATCCTTCTTGGTCCCAAACCGCATGGGGAGGGGATATCGATAATGCTGGTGGCCTTTTCGGCGCTTGGCTAGCCGATACTCTATTCTTCACATTTGGCTCTCTCGCTTACCCAATCCCTTTCTTGCTAGCGGCGGCTGCATGGGTGATTTGCCGTAAACGAGGAGAAGATGAGCCCATTGATTTCATGCTATGGGGTACAAGGCTGCTCGGTCTGGTCGTCCTTATTATGACCAGTTGCGGTCTTGCCGATATTAATTTTGATGACATTTGGTATTTTTCATCCGGAGGTGTGGTCGGGGATGTGTTGTCTAGCCTCGCTTTACCTACATTGAATGTACTCGGTACCACATTGGTATTGCTGTTCTTGTGGGGAGCGGGCTTTACGCTCTTCACTGGCATCTCATGGCTTAACATCGTGGAATGGCTTGGTGATCGTGCGTTAGCACTAATTGCCGCGCTTGCAAATAAGGCAAGAGGTTCAGAGCAGGAAGTTTTAGAACCTCAGCTTGATGAGTTTGTAGAAGACAAAGTCTCTACGCCTAAACACAATGTAGACCATGAAATTGATGATGAGCCGCTTCCTCATTTAACGGCGTACGATGTCGATGAACCGAAAGAGCCGGCGCCAGCGCATGAGTATCCTATTTATATGCCGCAAGCGAAACCTGATAAGCCTGCGGAACAGGCGATGGTAGAACCGACGCCACCACAACGCAAGGCTACGGTTAATGCTGCGCCAGTTTATTCTGAACCTGAGCCTCAAATACAACCTATCCATACGGTTAACACTGATAACGTTGATCCGCTCTTGGAACGCACCAAGCAACTGAATGTTACGATAGAAGAGCTTGAAGCAGCGGCGCAACAAGCAGATGACTGGGGAACTGAAGAACAGGCAGCACCATCATTTGCAGACACTTACTCTTCCTATGTAGAGCCACATACAGCTACAGAAGAACCGATCAGTGTTGAACCAGATTATGCGGAGTACGAACAATTTGAAGCAGAGCAAGTACAGCCGCCAAGTATTGAGCATCCTGTACATGAAGAGCCTGCAATTGATTCTGCTGTATTAGATAGCATCACGGCGCAAACAGAATCGAGCCAACATATTGAGCCTACGATCTCTGACTTTGATGTGTTAGATGATGAAGACGAAGTGGAATCTCAGCCTGCACAGCAAGCACAGCCAACAACGCCTCATCAGCAAGTTGCAACACCTTCAACAACATTTGAACCTGCACCTCAAAAAGTGGAGGTGGAAGAGGTCCAAGACAACGACCAAGATGTTACCGCATTCCAAGATATGGTTTCCAATGCGCAAGCCAAAGTCGCTGCAACACAGAACCCATTTTTGGTACAGAAAGAAGAAAACTTGCCAGTTCCGGAAGAGCCACTCCCAACGCTCGAGTTGCTTTATCATCCAGAAAAACGTGAAAACTTTATCGACCGTGATGCGCTAGAGCAGGTCGCTCGATTGGTAGAGAGCAAACTCGCTGACTACAAAATCAAAGCCGATGTGGTTGGTATTTATCCTGGTCCAGTGATCACTCGTTTTGAGCTTGATTTGGCGCCAGGGGTGAAAGTAAGTCGTATTTCTGGTCTTTCAACTGACTTAGCGCGTGCATTGTCTGCGATGGCGGTACGTGTTGTGGAAGTAATTCCTGGCAAGCCTTACATCGGTTTGGAGCTGCCAAACATGAGTCGTCAGACGGTCTATTTATCTGATGTCATCAGTAGCCCTCAGTTTGAGCAAGCAACGTCACCAACAACGGTTGTGCTAGGTCAAGACATTGCGGGCGAAGCTGTGGTGGCAGATCTTGCGAAGATGCCTCATGTGTTAGTAGCAGGTACAACAGGTTCTGGTAAGTCGGTGGGTGTGAACGTGATGATTTTGAGCATGCTGTATAAAGCAGGTCCAGAAGATGTACGCTTCATCATGATTGACCCGAAAATGCTAGAGCTTTCTATTTATGAAGGTATCCCTCATCTTCTTTCTGAAGTTGTGACTGATATGAAAGACGCATCAAATGCTCTGCGTTGGTGTGTGGGCGAGATGGAACGTCGTTACAAATTGATGTCGGCATTAGGTGTACGTAATGTGAAGGGCTTCAACGAAAAATTGAAGATGGCAGCAGAAGCGGGCCACCCAATCCATGACCCGTTCTGGCAAGAAGGCGACAGCATGGATACTGAACCGCCATTGCTAGAAAAGCTGCCTTACATCGTCGTTGTTGTTGACGAATTTGCTGACCTAATGATGGTGGTAGGTAAGAAAGTTGAAGAACTGATTGCTCGCTTGGCGCAAAAAGCGCGTGCGGCAGGTATTCACTTAATTCTTGCGACTCAGCGTCCATCGGTTGACGTTATTACCGGTCTAATTAAAGCGAACATTCCAACTCGTGTTGCGTTTACGGTATCGACTAAAACGGACTCTCGTACAATCCTAGATCAAGGCGGCGCAGAATCACTACTTGGTATGGGTGATATGTTGTATCTACCGCCGGGATCAAGTCATACAACTCGTGTTCACGGTGCATTTGCATCAGATGATGATGTTCATGCTGTTGTAAACAACTGGAAAGCGCGTGGTAAACCGAACTACATTGAAGAGATCATCAGTGGAGATCAAACTCCAGAAAGTCTATTGCCAGGTGAGCAAATGGAAGCGGATGAAGATGTAGACCCGCTCTTCGATCAAGTTGTTGAGCACGTGGTTCAATCACGTCGAGGTTCGGTTTCCGGTGTTCAGCGCCGATTTAAGATAGGTTACAACCGTGCCGCCCGTATTGTAGAGCAGCTTGAAGCGCAGGGCATCGTAAGTGCTCCGGGTCATAACGGTAACCGTGAAGTACTGGCACCTGCGCCACCAAAAGATTAATGAACTTGTTTTACTCACCTCAGTCCAACTGAGGTGAGTGGTTCTAATAATAGGTATCTGAATGAAAAAACTATTTTCAGCGAAACTTTTCTCTGCGCTTGTTTTAAGCTTTTCCCTCTTTTCTACCGCACACGCAGCATCTCCTAAAGATGAATTAAACAAACGCCTTTCTATGAATGATGGCTTCAGTGCGGATTTCTCTCAGCAGGTTATCAGCCCTGAAGGCGAAACGGTGATGGAAGGAGAAGGTACGGTTGAAATCGCTCGCCCAAGCCTGTTCCGTTGGAGTACAACATTCCCCGATGAGAACCTATTGGTCTCTGACGGTAAGACATTGTGGTACTACAGCCCATTCATCGAGCAAGTGAGCATCTACTGGCAAGAGCAAGCAACAGAGCAAACGCCATTTGTTTTGCTAACGCGTAACCGAGCAAGTGATTGGAATAACTACAAAATATCTCAAAAAGGTGACCAGTTCACTCTCATTCCTACCGCAGTAGACTCCACACAAGGTCAATTCCAGATTAATATTGATGCCAAAGGTGTGGTGAAAGGCTTCAACGTGGTTGAGCAAGACGGTCAAAAAGGTTTGTTCACCTTTAACAACGTGAAGCTGGGTAAACCAAAAGCAGACAGATTCACATTCACAATTCCAAAAGGTGTGGAAGTGGATGACCAAAGGAATTAATTGGTAGTGAGTAATTACACATTAGATTTCTCGGGGGACGAAGATTTTCGTCCCCTTGCTGCTCGTATGAGACCGGAAACGATCGAACAATACATCGGACAGCAGCACATTTTAGGCCCCGGTAAGCCACTGCGCCGTGCGCTAGAGGCGGGTCACATTCACTCTATGATCCTTTGGGGACCACCAGGCACAGGCAAAACGACATTAGCGGAAGTGGCTGCAAACTATGCCAATGCTGAAGTAGAGCGTGTGTCTGCGGTAACGTCTGGTGTGAAAGAAATCCGTGCTGCAATCGAGAAAGCACGTGAGAACAAAATGGCGGGCCGCCGCACCATCTTATTTGTGGATGAGGTGCATCGCTTCAACAAATCTCAACAAGACGCGTTTTTACCGCATATCGAAGATGGCACGGTTACCTTTATTGGTGCGACGACAGAAAACCCATCGTTTGAGTTAAACAACGCATTGCTGTCACGTGCACGTGTCTACAAGCTAACGTCTCTCGATAAAGATGAAATCTCACTGGCGCTGAATCAAGCGATCAGTGACAAAGAGCGTGGCTTGGGCAATACACCCGCACATTTCGCTGATAACGTATTAGACCGCCTAGCAGAACTGGTCAACGGTGATGCTCGCATGTCTCTCAATTATCTTGAGCTGCTCTACGACATGGCAGAAGACAATGCGCAAGGTGAAAAAGAGATCACGCTTAAGTTGCTGGCTGAAGTGGCAGGGGAGAAAGTCTCTCGCTTCGATAACAAAGGTGATATCTGGTATGACTTAATCTCTGCTGTCCACAAATCCATTCGTGGCTCTAACCCAGATGCGGCGCTTTACTGGGCTGCACGTATGATTGCTGCGGGTTGTGATCCTCTTTATATTGCCCGTCGATTACTTGCGATAGCATCGGAAGATGTCGGCAATGCGGACCCTAGAGCCATGCAAGTGGCACTCTCCGCGTGGGACTGTTTTACACGCGTTGGTCCAGCAGAAGGTGAACGTGCGATTGCTCAAGCTATTGTTTATCTCGCGTGCGCTCCAAAGAGTAATGCCGTTTACGTTGCTTGGAAACAAGCGCTAGCGGACGCTCATAACTTACCTGAATATGAAGTGCCGCATCACCTTCGAAATGCGCCAACCAGTTTGATGAAAGACATGGGTTATGGGGCTGAGTATCGTTATGCTCACGATGAGCCTGGTGCTTACGCAGCAGGTGAGCAATATTTGCCGCCTGAAATGGGCGATCGTAGGTACTATCAGCCGACAAATCGTGGTCTGGAGACCAAAATCGGCGAAAAGTTAGATTACTTGGCTACTTTAGACGCAAATAGCCCACAAAAGCGCTATGAAAAGTAGGCGTTTTTGGATACATTTGTTTAGTAAATTTTTTTAACGCGTACGCTTGGAAAGTGCGCGTGATTTCACAACAAAAAGCATAGGATTAACAATGCTGGATTCTAAATTACTTCGTACAGAGCTGGATGAAACAGCTGCTAAACTGGCGCGTCGTGGCTTTAAGCTAGACGTAGATACTATTCGTAAACTTGAAGAACAACGTAAGTCCATTCAAGTAGAAGTAGAAAATTTACAATCCACGCGTAACTCCATCTCCAAGCAAATCGGCCAAAAAATGGCGGCTGGCGACAAAGAAGGCGCAGAAGAGATCAAGAAACAAATCGGTACGCTAGGTAGCGATCTTGATGCGAAGAAAGTTGAACTTGAGCAAGTAATGGCTCAACTAGACGAATTCACGCTTTCTGTACCAAACATCCCAGCAGATGAAGTGCCAGATGGCAAAGATGAAAACGACAACGTTGAAATCTCTCGTTGGGGTGAGCCAAAGTCTTACGACTTCGAACTGAAAGATCACGTTGACCTAGGCGAAATGGGCGACGGTCTAGACTTCGCAAGTGCAGTTAAGATCACTGGCGCACGTTTCATCGTGATGAAAGGCCAATTCGCTCGTCTACACCGTGCAATCGCTCAGTTTATGCTAGATCTTCACACTGAAGAGCACGGCTACACAGAAATGTACGTACCTTACCTAGTAAACTCTGACAGCCTATTCGGTACTGGTCAGCTTCCTAAGTTCGGTAAAGATCTTTTCCACACTGAGCCTTTAGCGGAAAAAGTAAACGACGAAGAGCCACGTAAACTGTCTCTAATCCCTACTGCAGAAGTACCTGTAACGAACCTAGTTCGTGACACGATTTCTGACGAAGCGGATCTACCAATTAAGATGACAGCGCACACGCCATGTTTCCGCTCAGAAGCAGGTTCTTACGGTCGTGATACTCGTGGTCTGATTCGTATGCACCAGTTCGACAAAGTTGAGCTAGTACAAATCACTAAGCCAGAAGATTCAATGAACGCACTAGAAGAGCTAACAGGTCATGCTGAGAAAGTTCTACAACTTCTTGAGCTTCCTTACCGTAAAGTGGTTCTATGTACAGGTGACATGGGCTTTGGCGCTCGTAAGACTTACGACCTAGAAGTTTGGGTTCCTGCTCAAGAAACTTACCGTGAAATCTCTTCATGTTCTAACATGTGGGACTTCCAAGCTCGTCGTATGCAAGCGCGTTTCCGTCGTAAAGGCGAGAAGAAACCTGAGCTTGTACACACGCTAAACGGTTCTGGTCTTGCTGTAGGTCGTACAATGGTTGCTATTCTAGAAAACAACCAAGAAGCAGACGGCCGCATTGCAATCCCTACAGTACTTCAGAAGTACATGGCAGGCGCAACGCACATCGGTTAATTCATTAACCACTAGAACACCAAAACCCAGCCTTAGTGCTGGGTTTTTTGTTATCTGCGTCGAGTGAAAATACGTTGTTATGTAAATGTAGGATGAGGTATTGCATAGTTAGCCTAAATTATAAAAACCAGTCCCTAATGATATTTTTCTAAGCTTCATTGAGCATGACAAGCTCCTCCAAAATATTAAGAGGAGGTACTTTCATGGCTTCAATAAGAATAAGCGGCTCTGTTGGCTTAGGTGGTAAAAATGTGGATGCTGATATTCGTACGGTACAAAGGTCTATTAACCAATTGCTTGGTTCTTTAAAGGGAGTAAAGGAACTTAAAGTGGATGGGAAACTAGGCTCTAGACCGGAAAACTCCAAGACTGTCGGCGCAATTGAAAAACCTTGTTGGGATGGCTCGTCCAGATGGAAGGATAGATGTGAATGGAAGAAGCCATCGTAAGCTGAATGATTATTTAAAACGAACACCTGAGACTATGGTGGCATATACGTTACCTTTGGTTGGCTCAAGAGATGCGTTGACGGACTTGGATTATCGCAAAGTAGCTGAAACTCTTAGATGCGAAGTCGCTGCTATTAAAGCTGTAGCGGAAGTTGAGAGCCGAGGAGAAGCCTACTTTAGCAATGGTAAGCCAAAGATTTTGTTTGAGGCTCATATATTTTCGAGACTCACTTCAAGAGCCTACGATAACAGTCATCCAAGTATTTCAAGTCGGCATTGGAATCGAAGTCTGTATGTTGGTGGTATCTCAGAATACGTACGTTTAAATAAAGCGATTGAACTGAATTCAAATGCAGCAATCCGCTCCGCATCTTGGGGACGTTTCCAAATTATGGGCTTTAATTTCAAGTTAGCTGGTCATGTTACCGCTGAATCCTTTGTTAAGGCTGTATTCGAGTCGGAGAAGAAACAACTTGAGGCTTTTGTTACGTTTATCCAAAAGTCTGGCTTAGGTGAACATATAAGAGATAAAAATTGGGCTGCCTTTGCTCGTGGTTACAATGGTTCTGAGTATCAGAAAAATCAATACGACGTCAAATTAGAAAAGGCTTACAAAAAATATGCTTCGATTAAAAATGCTGCGTAACATTTCTTTGCTTGGACTTATTTTTAGTTCATCTGCTTGTGCTTCCAGCCACACTAATACTGCGCTATTTAAGTGTGATGCTTCACATCCTAACCGTCTAGAAATATCAATAGAAAATATAAACAGTCAGGTTCTACTGTCGGAGCTTAATTTAGGGGGGAGCAGTATTGAAAGAACCTTAGTTATAAAGGACTTTAAATTAGACCAGTATCATCGAGCGTTGGTAGATGAGAAGTCACTGGAATTTAGTATTGGTGAGCGCGTCATATTAGTCAGTGAGTACTTTAGCGAGGAGTTTGGTGAGGTAGAGAAGATACTCAGTGTTACTTTGAGAGAGCCTGAGCAAACGCAGTACTTTGAATGTGAGGAAGGGAGTATGAGTAACCTTGCATTGCTTTTCCATGAGAGTGCCGAATAATCGTTTGCAGAATAATTATTACCAAAACGTAATAGTGTTTTCGAATTTACCCTAATTATCTTGTTATTTGTAATCGATATACTCATCCACCTTACCACGGTAAGTAGATTTTCTCATTCAAGTAACGAGGAGGGCTTATGGCCGTAGGGTGGGCAAACGACGATAGCGTCAGCCAACAAATTCAAAACACAATAGACGACGAGATTTCCCGTGTTCGTGGCAGTATCACAAAGGGTGAGAGCGCCCATTACTGCGATGAGTGTGGTGATGAGATTCCAGAAGCGCGTCGTCTTGCAATGAAAGGCGTTCGTTTGTGTATCGAATGTCAGTCAACAATCGAATTGGTATCTCAACGCCAAGCATTGTTCAATCGACGAGCGAGTAAAGATAGTCAATTTCGATAGCTTTACTGCTCTAATAAATAACGAGACGGTTTGAGTCTCATACTCAAACCGTTTTCGTATTGAATTGAACTATGAAGCGAAGCAGTCTTTACGTTGTAACGCAGCATCAATCGCATTCACTAACTTTTCAATATCTTCTGGCTTGCTGATGAACGGCGGCATCATATAAATCAGTTTACCAAATGGACGAATCCAAACTCCGTGTTCAACAAACAAGGCTTGGATGGTTTCCATATTCACAGGGCGATACGTCTCCACTACGCCAATGGCACCTAGCCAACGGGTGTTCTTCACCAACTCGTATTCTTCAAGTTTTGGTAGTAACTCAGAAAACAGCGTTTCAATTTGTTGGGTTTGTTGCTGCCAATTACCTTGTTCAATCAATTGCAAACTTGCAGTGGCAACAGCGCAGGCGAGTGGATTCCCCATAAAGGTTGGACCGTGCATAAAACAGCCTGCATCACCACCACAAACGGTGTCTGCTACGTGTTTGCTCGCCAGGGTCGCAGAGAGGGTCATGTAGCCGCCAGTGAGTGCTTTCCCGACACACAGAATGTCTGGTTGAATGTCTGCATGTTCGCAGGCAAACAACTTACCGGTACGACCAAATCCGGTAGCGATCTCATCTGCAATCAATAACAAGCCGTATTTGTCGCAAAGCCTACGCACGCCTTTGAGAAATTCTGGATGGTAGATGCGCATGCCGCCTGCGCCTTGAACAATAGGTTCTAGGATCACCGCAGCAAGTTCTTCATGGTGCGTTTCAATCTTGTGCTCGAAGTCGGTAAGGTCCTCTGGCTTCCATTCATCCCAATAACCACAAGTTGCTGACTCCGCAAAGATATGCTCAGGCAAAAAGCCTTTGTAAAGAGAGTGCATTGAGTTATCAGGATCGGTAACCGACATAGCCGCAAAGGTGTCGCCGTGATAACCGTGTCGCAAAGTAAGAAACTTCGGTCGGCGTTCGCCTTTTGCATGCCAATATTGCAGTGCCATTTTTAAGCTGACTTCTACGGCAACGGAGCCTGAATCGGCAAGGAATACATGTTCAAGGTTATTTGGTGCAAGGGACAATAGCTTTTTACACAAACTGATTGCTGGCTGGTGGGTAATCCCGCCAAACATCACGTGAGAGACCTGATCGATTTGCTGGTGAGCGGCTTGATTTAAATGCGGATGGTTGTAGCCGTGGATCGTCGACCACCAAGAAGACATGCCATCGACCAGCTCAGTACCGTCTTCCAATTTAATATGAACACCATTTGCCGATGCCACTGGGTAGCAGGTCAGAGGTGTCAATGTCGAAGTGTAAGGATGCCAGATATGCTGGCGGTCGAAGGCGAGATCCATGTGCGATTCCAATAATAATTGAGGTTAAAAAACAGACAGGTGTAAACTTTGATCTTTTGCGTTGTGTTGACAGTTTATCGAGACTCAGTAGACTGTCAACACAACAACAAAAGTGACTAAAGGAATACACGTGGAAGTTCGTCATAACTGGACGCATGCTGAAGTGCGCGATCTCATGGAAAAACCATTCATGGATCTCCTATTCGAAGCGCAGCTTGTACATCGTCAATATCAACAAACCAACCATGTTCAAGTAAGCACGCTTCTGTCGATTAAGACAGGTGCTTGTCCAGAAGATTGTAAGTACTGTCCTCAGAGTGCTCGTTACACCACAGACATCGAGAAAGAGCGTCTGATGGAAGTAGAACGCGTACTCGATGCTGCGCAAAAAGCCAAAAATGCTGGTTCTACTCGATTCTGTATGGGCGCAGCATGGAAAAATCCAAAAGAGCGTGACATGCCGCATTTGACCGACATGATCAAAGGCGTGAAGGGCATGGGTTTAGAAACGTGTATGACATTAGGCATGTTGACACCAGATCAAGCAAAACAACTGGCAACCGCAGGTTTGGATTACTACAACCACAACCTAGATACGTCTCCTGAATTTTACGGCAACATCATTACCACACGTACTTATCAAGACCGTTTAGATACTTTGTCTCATGTTCGTGATGCTGGCATGAAGATCTGTTCCGGTGGCATCATCGGTATGGGTGAAAGTGCTAACGACCGAGCAGGTTTGTTGGTTGAATTAGCTAACTTGCCAGTGCATCCTGAAAGTGTGCCAATCAACATGCTCGTGAAGGTGAAAGGCACACCACTGGAAGAGGTGGACGATGTTGAGCCATTCGATTTCATTCGCTTGATTGCGATTGCGCGCATCATGATGCCTCAATCAGCGGTTCGTCTATCGGCTGGCCGTGAAAACATGAACGAACAAATGCAAGCGCTGTGTTTTATGGCGGGTGCAAACTCAGTCTTCTATGGCTGCAAACTTCTGACGACTCCAAATCCTTCTGAAGATAAGGACATGATGCTGTTCAATAAGCTCGGTATTAACAGCCAAGAGGTGTCTCAAAAGCCTGATGAAATCGAAGAAAACGAGTTACTCGATCGCGTCGTAGAGCGCGTTGCTGCCCGTCCGACAAAAGACGACCTTTTCTACGATGCCAGCGTTTAAATCTCGTATCGAGTCCGCCCTTGCTGAGCGTAAAACGCAAGGGTTGAATCGTTCTATGAATGTGGTGTTTGCCGGTAACCAGTCCGTTTTGGAACACGAAGGTAGACGCTACATTAATTTCTCAAGTAATGATTATTTGGGATTGGCTAATGACCAAGCGCTTGTTCGGGCTTGGCAGCAAGGTTTAAGCGTATATGGTAGTGGCAGTGGAGCATCACCGATGGTGACTGGCTTTAGTGCCGCGCACAGCAATTTAGAAGCCGCACTGACCGAATGGTTGGGTTACGACAGAGCAATTCTGTTTGGTTCTGGATTCAGTGCTAATCAAGCCTTGTTGTTCACCTTGTTGGAAAAATCAGACGTATTGATCCAAGACCGTTTGAACCATGCCTCACTGATGGAAGCGGGGGCGTTGTCACCAGCTAAGATGAAGCGCTTCAAACACAATGACATCGAGCACCTAAAGTCGCTGATTAATAGCGAAGACAACCATCTAGTTGTGACTGAAGGGGTATTCAGCATGGACGGCGACTGTGCGCCGCTTAGCGATATAGCTGAAGTCACTCGTAGTCATGATGCTTGGTTTGCTGTCGATGACGCTCATGGTATTGGCGTTCTTGGTCAATCCGGTGGTGGTTCTTGCGAGTTGGCAACGGTTAAACCCGAGATACTGATCGTTACTTTCGGCAAAGCGTTTGGTATGTCTGGCGCGGCTATTTTATGTGACCACGCAACGGGAGACTTTTTGACTCAGTTTGCTCGTCACCATGTGTATTCCACAGCGATGCCTCCGGCACAAGCCTACGCGCTCACGCATGCGGTTTCTATGGTTCAAGAGCAGTCTTGGCGACGTGAAAAGCTCTCTGAGCTTAGTGAAGTGTATCGAGATAGCCTTAGCGACCTTGAGGGGTTTGTTGAGACTCAAACTTCGATTAAGCCCTTTTTGATTGGTGAATCTGAATTGGCTTTGCGAGTAGCAGGTGCTTGTCGCCAAAACGGTATTTGGGTGACTGCTATTCGCCCTCCGACGGTGCCTAAAGGAACGTCTCGTCTTCGAATCACACTCACTGCCAATCACACTAATGAACAAGTTAAAACGCTTTCAATCGCATTGAAGCAAGCATTAGGAGCGCTGTAATGGATAATGCAACTACCGCATTAGCGCAAACGCTCGCGTTAGAGAGTTTCCATCAAGATAAAGACGCGATTGCCTCTTCGTTTGGTAAAGCAGCAGAAACATACGATAAACATGCGGCTTTTCAACGTGATGTCGGGCATCAGCTGCTTGATAAACTTCCTGAAAACTTGACGCGAAAACGTGTATTGGATTTAGGTTGTGGCACGGGTTATTTCTCCCAACTACTTCAACAACGCGGTGCGGAAGTAGTCTGCGGCGATATCTCTCAAGCCATGTTAGATAAAGCAGAGCAGCGTTGTGGTGCAGTACGAATGCATTACCAAGTTGCTGATGCTGAAAACTTACCATTTGACGATGATAGCTTCGATTACGTGTTTTCAAGTTTAGCGCTGCAATGGTGTACAGATTTAAGTTACCCACTAAAAGAAGTGCGCCGCGTGCTAAAAAATGGTGGGAAAGCGTGGTTCTCTACACTGGTTGATGGATCACTGTATGAGCTGCGTGCATCATGGGAAAAAATTGATGCATATCAACACGTCAATAACTTTCTAACGCTCAATCAGGTAAAAATTGCGTTAGCGCAATCTCGATGTGACAGCCATCAACTAGACTTGACCACCATCACAGTTTGGTACGACTCTGCATTTTCAGTTATGCGTGACCTCAAAGGTATAGGTGCAAATCACGTAAGCGGGCGCTCACACGGTTTAACTAGTCGCGAGACTTTGTTAAAAGTTGAGCATGCGTACCAAGCGTTTAAAAACGATCAAGGTCTTCTACCTGCAAGTTATCAGGTTTGTTTTGGAGTAATACATCTATGATTGATGCTTTTTTTATTGCTGGTACGGATACTGATGTTGGAAAGACGGTAGCGTCTAAAGCCATTTTGCAAGCGATCGCTGCAAAAGGACTAAACACTATTGGTTATAAGCCAGTGGCAGCAGGGAGTGACAAGACTGAAGCCGGATGGCGTAACTCTGATGCTTTACACTTACAAGACGCCGCAACACTCGATGTGGCCTATGATGATGTGAACCCATACGCTTTAGAGTTGCCTGCTTCTCCCCACATTGCAGCGAAGCATGAACATGTCGAAATAAGTTACGATGTTCTGAGTCAAAAACTGGCTCAACATAAGCAGCAAGCCGATGTTGTTCTCGTTGAAGGTGCTGGAGGCTGGCGTGTGCCAGTATCCGATACGGACTGTTTATCTACATGGGTAAAAGAAGAGCAGTTACCTGTTGTACTGGTGGTTGGCATTAAATTAGGCTGTTTGAGCCACGCTTTACTCACAGCGGAGAGTATTAAAGCGGATGGTTTGAATCTTGTTGGCTGGGTGGCAAACCGCGTCAACCCTGGCACAGAGCACTACGCTGACATTATCGAGATGCTAGAAGCACGTATCGATGCACCTAAGCTTGGGGAAATTCCATATATTCCAAGTGCTAAACGCAAAGAGCTAGGCAAGTACATTAATGTAGAGCCGTTGCTAAACACTGACTAATGGTGTTTAGGATAAAAGACTAAAAAAACCAAAGGGCTGCGCAATGCAGCCCTTTCTTGTTGGTGTAACCTAAAAAGTCAGATTACTTATCTTGGCTGAGCCCCATCAATGCTTGTTGTGTTTCTGCAACACGCTGAGACATATGATGATCGGTTGAAATACCAAGTTGTTGCTTTGCCTCGTCCTCTGAGATGCCTAGGTGACAACGTAGTAAATCAATAGCCATTTGATAGTCGTTAGTTTCTACCATGGTTTTTCCCTCAATACATGGAGTTTTTGAGCTCACCCAATGCACTTTTTGCAATGTACTTAGAGTGGCTCTGTTTTGTTCATCTCATTCGAATTTAGCATGTCCATGTGGCCGCACAATAAGACCAAAGTCTATAGCAGAGCTAACGTACTGTTTTTGGTCTATTAAAAAATTTCTAGCTAAGTTGCTAAGAGGTGATAGATTTAACACCAAGATCATCTATCAATAGATGATGTGTAGCTCAGAGCTTATTTTATCATTTTGATAAATGTATATGAACGGAGGTTCCAGCTCCTACCAAAGCATGTTTTGAAATCGCTTGAATCAAATATTTCAGTCCCGAAAACAAATGTTGCAATTTATTGCTTAACCTTGTTTTTATCGCGGATAGACTATATCTATAACGCACGGAACATGAAAATCAACGGAATTGGCTTTTATAGCGATTACCATTTGTTCCTTATAACAATCCGTTTTAAAAAAACGATAAGCTTCCTCGGAGAAAAGTAATGAAGCGAATTATGTTATTCCTAGCAACTAACCTAGCTGTCGTGCTAGTGCTTAGTGTTGTTCTGAATATTGTTTACGCTGTAACTGGAATGCAACCAGGCAGTCTGTCAGGTTTACTTGTAATGGCTGCTGTATTTGGTTTTGGTGGCGCATTTATTTCGTTGATGATGTCAAAGGGTATGGCGCTACGCTCGGTTGGTGGTATGGTCATTGAAAGCCCGCGCAACGAAACGGAGCATTGGTTAGTCGAAACTGTGGGTCGTCAAGCTCAACAAGTGGGTATTGGCATGCCAACGGTGGCTATTTATGATTCACCAGATATCAATGCATTTGCGACAGGTGCAAAACGAGATGACTCTCTTGTCGCAGTTTCTACCGGTCTTTTACACAATATGACTCGTGATGAGGCAGAGGCAGTACTTGCACACGAAGTGAGCCATATTGCAAATGGTGATATGGTCACGATGACGTTGATGCAAGGTGTCGTGAACACGTTTGTTATCTTCCTATCACGCTTTATTGCCAATATCGTGGCATCGAACGATGATGAAGAAGGCCAAGGTACAAACATGATGGTTTACTTTGGCGTATCCATGGTGCTTGAACTGGTATTTGGTTTCCTAGCTAGCTTCTTGACTATGTGGTACAGCCGTCATCGCGAATTCCACGCGGACGCAGGTGCTGCGCGCCTCGTTGGCAAAGAAAAAATGATTGCGGCTCTAGAGCGTTTGAAGGTGAGTCATGAATCTCAACTGGATGGCACCATGATGGCGTTTGGTATCAATGGCAAGCAGTCGCTGACTGAGCTACTAATGAGCCACCCTCCGCTAGATAAACGTATTGCAGCGTTGCGAGGCCAGCAATACTAATTGTTCCTACTTAAATAATTGTTAATCTGCTGAAAAGGCTTGGTTTTGACCAAGCCTTTTTTTTCGCCGATTGATCGCGTGCGAACTTCATCACGTACTACTTACAGAAACAAAGTTATACAAAATTATTTTTGTACAACTTTGGTGGAATGAACTATCTTGTACATATAATAATTTTGTACAACTTAATGGGCGTGTAGGAGTAAAAAATGGACATACAGTCTGTTGGCAATATCTATCAAAAGCTCAACAAAGCGAACTTACATCTACTTAAGGATATATATCACCAAGATGTAGTATTTGAGGACGCAGCGCATCGTTTAGAAGGATGGCCAGCACTTTCGGATTATTTCACCTCATTATATGCCAACGTCATCAGTTGTGATTTTGTAATCCATGAGCATCAACAAGTCGGAGATACAGGCTTCCTAACTTGGACAATGGACCTTCAGCATCCCAAACTTCAGAAGGGTGCGCCTATTCTCGTCAATGGTGTTTCGCACCTCAAATTTAGCGAAGGTCAGGTCATTTATCACCGAGACTATTTTGATCTCGGAGAGATGCTCTATGAGCATTTACCGTTACTTGGTTCAGTCGTTAAAACCATCAAGCAGAGGTTAGGACAATGAACAACACCATCTTAATCACAGGCGCCACCTCCGGAATAGGAAGACAGCTTGCCCTAGATTACGCGAACTCAGAATGGAATGTGATTGCTTGTGGTCGGAATCAAGATGTTCTTGCAGAACTGGAGGCAGTTTCCTCTAAAATTCATACATTGCAGTTTGATGTGACAAATTATGAGGAAACTCAGCAGGCGCTCTCTAATTTGCCCTTTACGCCAAACACATGGGTTTTTAACGCAGGCGATTGTGAGTACATGGATGAGGGAGTGGTCGACGCGAAACTCATGGCGCGTGTGATGAACGTAAATGTTGTCGGTGTTGCCAACTGCGTTGAAGGCTGCCAAGTGCATTTAGAGAGAGGGCACCGCATTGTTATTGTTGGCTCTATCGCATCAGAAGTGGCACTGCCTCGTGCTGAAGCTTACGGCGCATCCAAAGCGGCAGTCAGTTATTTTGCACGCACGCTCGCCGTCGACTTGAAAAAGAAAGGGATCAATGTGGTAACGTTGTTTCCTGGTTTTGTTGAAACGCCGTTGACTGACAAAAACGACTTCGAAATGCCAATGATCATTTCTACTCAGCAAGCGTCGGAATCTATCAGGAAGCAGTTAGCCGCCAACAAGACCTATATCTATTTCCCGGCGAGATTTACCAGTATTTTACGTTTTATCTCGTTACTTCCATACAGTTGGCAAGCTCGCCTAACTGCTAAACTCGTATCATAAGAAGGAATAAAAATGAAAACAGCAGGAAGAAAGAAGATAGCGATTGTGGGAACGGGAATCTCTGGCCTTACTTGTGGTTATTACTTGCATAAAGAACATGATGTAACGCTGTTTGAAGCGAACGATTACATCGGTGGCCATACTGCAACCGTTGATGTGAGCCTTGATGGTAAAGAATACGCGATAGATACTGGGTTCATCGTCTATAACGACCGTACGTACCCTAATTTCATTAAAATGATGAGCGAGATTGGCGTTGAAGGTCTGCCGACTCAAATGAGCTTCAGTGTCAGAAACGATGGGAACGGACTAGAGTACAACGGCCACACAGTGTCGACATTGTTTGCTCAAAAACGCAACTGGGCAAACCCTAAATTTTATCGATTTATCTTCGAGATACTTCGTTTCAATAAACTTGCCAAGCGCTTCGCTAGCGAGCAATCCTCGCACTCTCAGACGTTAGGTGAGTTCCTTGATGAACACAAATTCAGTGCTTTCTTTACCGATAACTACATTTTACCGATGGGTGCTGCGATTTGGTCGTCGACTTTAGCTGACATGCGCGCATTCCCTCTTATGTTCTTCTTACGTTTCTTCCTCAACCACGGTCTGCTAGATGTGACTAACCGGCCACAATGGTATGTGATTAAAGGTGGTTCACGATCATACATTCCACCATTGACCAAAGGCTTTGCCGAGAGTATTCGTCTTAATAGTCCTGTCGAAAAAGTGGTTCGCAACGAAAAAGGGGTTGGCGTTCAAGTTCGCGGAGAAACGCATTGGTTTGATGACGTTATCTTTGCTTGTCACAGTGATCAAGCAATGAGAATGCTAGAGGATATCAGCCCAATTGAGCAGGAAATCTTGGGGGATATGACATACCAAGCAAATGAAGTTGTTCTTCATACCGACTCTGCCGTACTACCAAAACGTAAGGCAGCATGGGCATCATGGAACTACCTATTGGAAGGCAGTGAAGAGGAACAGCAACGCCTCCCTTCGCTCACTTATAACATGAACATTCTTCAGCATATTCAATCAGAACATACGTTTTGTGTAACGTTGAACAGTACTGAGCAAATTAACTCAAATAAAGTCTTGCGTTCGTTCACTTATCATCATCCAGTATTCACCACTGAGTCTATTGCAGCGCAGCAGCGCAAAGATGAGATACAGGGCAAACAAAGTACCTGGTTCTGCGGCGCTTATTGGTACAACGGTTTTCATGAAGATGGCGTGCGTAGCGCGCTTGATGTTGTGAAAGAACTAGAAGAAAAGTACCGCGAACAAAATGTGGTTCCTTTCGAAAAAGGCGCAGCGTGATATGGATAGCCAAATGAACAGCCGATTGTTTATAGGCAACGTTCGTCACCGTCGATTCACGCCTGTGAATCATGAGTTGAACTACTCTTTATTTATGCCCGCCATCGATGTAGACGAGCTCGATGCTTTAGAGAAAAAAGTATGGGGTTTTGGTTCGCGTTGGTGGCATTGGGCTCGCTTCAAGCGCAGTGATTACATTGGTGAAGGTAGCGTCAAGTCGGCAGTGCACAGCAAAATTGAAGAACTGACAGGTGTTCGCTGTACCGGCAAGGTAATCGCAGTCTGTCACTTGCGTTATCTAGGACTTTATTTCAGTCCCGTTAATTTCTACTACGTTTATAACGCGGAAGGAGAATGGAAGTATCTCCTCGCAGAGGTGAGTAACACTCCTTGGAATGAACGACATTACTACGTGGTGTCAGCAGATAAAGAAGAAGAAAAATTTGGTTGGGAACAAGATAAAGCATTCCATGTTTCACCATTCAACCCGATTGACCAACTCTACCGCTGGAGAATTAAACCTTTGACAGACAAGTTGAATATTCATCTTGAATGTCACAAAGGAGAGAAACACTTTGATGCCACCATGGTTATGAAAGCAAAGCCACTTTCAAGCAAAACCTTATTGAGGTGTTTGATCGTTACACCAATACAAACGGTAAAAGTAATGGTTGGTATTTATTGGCACGCATTAAAACTTTGGGTGAAAGGCGCACCTTTTTATTCTCATCCTAAATATTCAACGCATGAAGAAATAGAAGCCGATACTGAAAAAACAGACAAAAAAAATAAAAAGCATAAGGAGAATTCTGCATGTTAAATACTAGTTCTATGACATTGCCGCGTAAATTGACGACAACGCAAAAAGCGGCTCGCGGAGTTATTTTTCAATGTCTGCAAAAAATGGAAATCGGCTGCTTAACAGTTATTGAAAGTTTTAAGACGGAAACGACAGAGCGAAGCGAGCGTTTTAGTGCGCCAAATGGGGAGTACAGTGGTCAACCTGTTGTCGCTATTATAGAGGTAAAACATCCAGGCTTTTATTCACGGATCTTGCAGGGCGGCAGTATTGCTGCTGGTGAGGCTTATATGGATGGGTGGTGGGATAGCCCCGATTTAACCTCATTAATGAAACTGATGGCCCTTAACATGCGTGCTCTAGATAAACTCGAAGAGCAAGGCAGTTGGTTGACTAAAATACTGTACAAGTTCAGTCATTGGTCAAACAGAAACTCTGAAGAGAACTCACGTAAAAATATCCATGCGCATTACGACTTGGGTAACAACCTATACGAAGCGTTCCTTGATACCAATATGCTGTACTCGTCGGCGCTTTACAATCATGCGGATGACTCTCTAGAGCAGGCTCAAATCAACAAAATGGATCGTCTATGTCAGCAACTTGAGCTGAAGCCCACTGATCATGTTGTTGAAATTGGCACTGGGTGGGGCGCTATGGCGATTTACATGGCCGAACAATACGGTTGTCAGGTCACCACAACAACGATATCTGAAGAGCAACACGCGTACGCGGAGCAAAAAATCAAAGAGCGTGGCTTAGAAGACAAAATCACTCTACTTAAAGAAGATTACCGAAACCTAACCGGCACTTATGACAAGCTCGTTTCTATTGAAATGATTGAAGCTGTGGGCAAACAATTCCTGCCTTCGTACATTAAGGTCTGTGAGTCTTTATTAAAGTCCGGTGGCTTGATGGCGATTCAAGCGATTACGATTGCCGATCAGCGTTACGATTACTACAGTAACAACGTCGACTTTATCCAAAAGTACATTTTCCCGGGTGGTTTTTTACCGTCGGTAACCTCACTAACCCAAGCCACAACAAAATACAGTGACTTAGTGACGCGAGACTTGTTCGATATTGGTTTGGACTACGCCAAGACGCTGAACGAATGGCACTTACGTTTTAATCGAGCAGAGAATGAAGTGCGCTCGTTTGGCTACGACGACCGCTTTGTGCGTATGTGGCGCTACTATTTGAGCTACTGTGAAGGTGGCTTTTTGGCTCGCACGATCAGTGCCGTTCACATGACGTTTCAACGCCCGTAGTTCGTTATGAAGGTGTTTCTTGCTTCGACATGGTTCCAACTCTGCTGGTTTGCAGCGGTGCTTGGAACCTATCAATGGCAATGGGTGACGTTATTCCTTACTTTGGCAACCCTACTATATTGTTTGAAAAGCGATGCATCTTCGCTCAAAAGTATTAGTGTGATTGTCACGGTCGGGCTCGTGCTTGATACGCTCAATCAACAACTCTCGGTCTTTGTCTTTCCAACCCCATGGCTGCCAGTCTGGTTATTATGCTTGTGGGTTTTGTTTTCTTGGTATGCCTATCAACTTAAGTCAATTTTGTACCGTTTCCCAAAAACCTACGTATCAATAGTAGGCGGTATCGGAGGAACGGCGAGCTACTTTGCTGGCCATAAACTCCAAGCCGTTGAATTTGGATTCAGCACTGGCGCTACACTGGCAATGTTGTTTGTCGAATGGTGCGTCATGATGCTCTTGATACTCAAGGTGTACGGAAATGAAAAGCTTGAAGAGAGACTTAACTCAGAGACTGACTAGGTTGCTTGCGTTGGTAATAGTAACTGGTTCTTTTGCTCTGCAAGCTCAACCTGTTGGAAATAGCGAAGCTGCCAGCAACATTGCGAATTGGAAGGGGTGGAAAACTGTTGGAGAAGCCCAACTTACTTGGTTCATCTTCGATATTTATCACTCAAGATTAAAAGCGCCTGATGGAAAGTTCATCGTAAGCGATGACGTATCGCCACATCCCCTTGCATTGGAAATTAATTACAAGAGAGACATCAGTAAGCAACAGCTGCTTGATGTGACGGATGAGCAGTGGGCGAAACTGGGTTTTACTGACTCATATCGAAAAACTTGGATCAGCGAGCTCGATCGTATGTTTCCTGATATTCAAAAAGGTGACGAGCTTACTTATCTAACAGATGGAAAATCTGGTCAGCTGTTTTATAAGCAGGTTGGGGACGTGCAAGTAAAGAACGTTGGCATCATTGAAGACGAACGAATGAACGATGCATTTTTAGCTATATGGTTATCACCCAACACAGAATTCCCGAAACTCCGAAAACAATTGATAGGGCAGGTTAGATAGTGCTTAAACGAATTTTTAAATCAGCGACTTTAGTGGCAGCTGTTTTTCTTTCGGCATGTTCCGCAGACATTGATAATTACCGCTCTTCTACACCGACTTTTGACGTATTCGGTTATTTCGAAGGCGACATAAAGGCGTGGGGGATGGTGCAAGATTATACCGAACAGCAAACCCGTCGCTTTGAAGTCGATATAGTGGGTACTGTAGAAGGTGATACGCTGACGCTGGTGGAAGACTTCGTGTTTGATGACGGAGAGGTGGACCAGCGAATTTGGGTTATCACTAGATTAGAAGACGGTAGTTATGAAGGTAAGGCAGACGATATTATAGGTGTAGCAACAGGGGAAGAGCAGGGCAATGCGCTACAGTGGCAATATGACTTTGAGCTACAAATGGAGGATTCATCAGTGACGGTTGCTTTTGATGATTGGCTTTATCGTCAGGATGACAGACACGTTTTCAATCTAACGAAAATAAAAAAGTTTGGTGTGGAAGTAGGAACAATAACCTTGTTCTTCCAAAAGCAGCCATAACAAATGGGGCTGATCTTCAATTAATAATCCATTCCATATAACTAAAATTATTTTCTCCCGACCTAACTCTCCTAACTAAAAAAGGTTGGCGCTTTCGCGTCAACCTTTTAGGTATCTGGTCGTTACAGGAGGATTACAGCTTATCTGTCAGCTCGATTGCTTGACCGATATAGTTCGCTGGCGTCATCTCTTTCAGACGTGCTTTCTCGTGCTCAGGAAGCTCAAGACCGTCGATGAAGTTACGCATTGCCTCGCCGTCTACACGCTTACCACGAGTTAGCTCTTTCAGCTTCTCGTATGGCTTCTCGATGCCGTAACGACGCATAACTGTTTGTACTGGCTCTGCTAGTACTTCCCAGTTCTTGTCTAGTTCAGCAAGAAGCGCTTCACGGTTTACTTCTAGCTTGCTGATGCCTTTAAGTGTCGAAGTGTAAGCGATGATAGCGTAGCCAACACCAACACCAAGGTTACGTAGAACCGTTGAGTCAGTTAGGTCACGTTGCCAACGAGAGATAGGCAGTTTCTGTGCTAGGTGGCCGAATACAGCGTTCGCAAGACCTAGGTTACCTTCTGAGTTTTCAAAGTCGATTGGGTTAACTTTGTGAGGCATTGTTGAAGAACCGATCTCACCAGCAATAGTTTTTTGCTTGAAGTGGCCTAGTGCAATGTAACCCCAAACGTCACGGTCGAAGTCAATCAGGATAGTGTTGAAACGAGCGATAGCGTCGAACAGCTCAGCGATGTAATCGTGCGGTTCGATTTGAGTTGTGTAAGGGTTCCAAGTTACGCCTAGAGACTCTGTGATGAACTCTTCAGAGAACTTGTGCCAATCTAGCTCTGGGTAAGCAGAAAGGTGTGCGTTGTAGTTACCTACTGCACCGTTGATTTTCGCTAGGATCTCAACGTTTTCGATTTGCTTGAATTGACGCTCCATACGGTACGCCACGTTTGCCATTTCTTTACCCATAGTAGATGGAGAAGCAGGCTGACCGTGTGTACGAGATAGAAGAGGAATGTCGCGGTATTCCACTGCTAGTGCTTTGATAGCGTCGATTAGGTTACGGATTTCTGGAAGAATCACGTTCTCACGCGCTTCTTTAAGCATTAGAGCGTGTGATGTGTTGTTGATGTCTTCAGAAGTACATGCGAAGTGGAAGAACTCGTTTACTGCGTGCAGTTCAGGAACGTCTGCTACTTTCTCTTTTAGGAAGTACTCAACCGCTTTTACGTCGTGGTTAGTTGTACGCTCGATCTCTTTGATACGGCGTGCATCTTCTTCAGAGAAGTTTGCAGCAAGGTCGTCTAGGAATTGGTTTGCTTCTGCGCTAAACGCTGGCACTTCTGCAATTTCAGCAGTAGCAGCAAGCTTTTGTAGCCAGCGGATTTCAACGATAGTACGGTACTTTAGTAGACCGTATTCACTGAAAATTTCGCGTAACGCAATTGTCTTGCTTCCGTAACGGCCGTCTACTGGTGAAACAGCAGTCAATGCTGACAGTTCCATGATGTTCTCCTGAATTGGGTTTCTAAATTTCGTGAGCTTTATACCAATAACTGTGGCAATTGTCACGAATATCGCGCAAACGTTTGCGCGATATTTGTTTTAGTCGAAAAAAATGAGCTCGCGATAAACGCGAGCTGCTTATTTGATATTTTACTACAGACGAGCAAGAAGGATTTGTGCTTGCTCTACCATCTTCTTGCGCCCGAAGATTAGGTGGCGACGCTTACCACCAACTTGACGCCAAAGAACTGCACTACGAATGCCAGATAACAACAGCGCACGAACTTTGTGTTGGCTTGCCGTCTGCTGCAGTACAGATGGCGTGCCCGTTACTTGAATGCGTGGGCCAATAGGGCTAACGACATCCAGATAGATGCTCGCTAAATTGCTGATCATTTGATCGTCTAGTAGCTCAAAGTGCTCTGACTGACGCTTGGCCATTTGAATACGATCACCAAGCTGAGACATAGCATCGTTACGAGAGCTTAACTTACGCTCTAACGCCATTAAACTAATAATGTAACGAGTAATTTCACTGCCTGATGGTGTGCTATCAATCCCTTTAACCAAGCATTCTAGGCCGAGCTTTAGATCGGCTTCGCGACCGAATACGCCAACTGTGTTAGCAGGGTTCGTGCTCAAAATAGCGTTGATTGATGTTTCAAAAGCAGCTTGATCACAATGTCCGTTTCTCGCTACCTGTTGAACTAAAGCAACAGCTTGGCAAATCCCAGCGAAAGCGATAGTACGGTCATAAAGTGTATTCGCCACGTAACGACTCCTAAGCTTGAGAATATTTAATGCGTTGCTCGATGATGCCGCCACCTAGGCACACGTCACCTTTGTAGAACACTGCTGATTGACCTGGAGTTACAGCAATTTGTGGCTCGTCAAAGATAACTTTAATGTTTTCATCATCGATAGGGATGATTGTACAAGGAATATCTTCCTGACGGTAACGAGTTTTCACTGTGCACTTCATAACATCGCGAATTGGCTCACGATCTACCCAGTGAAGTTGTGATGCAAGTAGACCTTCTGATTTCAACATTGGATGGTCTTTACCTTGAACAGCAATCAAAACGTTACGTTCTAGATCTTTCTCACCAACGAACCATGGGTCCTCGTTACCACCGCCGCCTTTACGGCCACCGATGTGTAGACCTTTACGCTGACCAAGTGTGTGGTACATCAGGCCTTGGTGTTGACCAATCACTTCGCCTTCTGGAGTCTCGATATTACCAGGCTGAGCTGGAAGGTAGCGACCTAGGAATTCCGTAAACTTGCGTTCACCGATGAAACAAATACCAGTTGAATCTTTCTTCTTAGCAGTAATTAGGTCTTGCTCTTCCGCAATGCGGCGTACTTCTGGTTTCTCTAGGTCACCAACAGGGAATAGGCTACGTGCGATTTGCTCGTTGCTTAATGTGTACAGGAAGTAGCTTTGATCTTTGTTGCCATCTAGACCACGTAACATTTGTGGTTTTTCACCGTTTTCTGGGAAAGAGCGACGCACATAGTGGCCCATTGCAATGTAATCAGCATCAAGTACTTCATCAGCGAATTCTAGGAATGCTTTGAACTTGATTTCTTTGTTACAAAGAATGTCAGGGTTCGGAGTACGGCCCGCTTTGTATTCAGCAAGGAAGTACTCAAATACGTTATCCCAGTATTCGGCAGCAAAGTTGATAGTGTGTAGGTGGATGCCTAGCTTGTCACATACTGCCTGAGCGTCAGCAAGATCTTCTGCCGCTGTACAATATTCTTCGTTGTCATCTTCTTCCCAGTTCTTCATGAAAAGGCCTTCTACTTGGTAGCCTTGCTGCTTTAGAAGATACGCGGAAACAGATGAATCAACGCCGCCGGACATACCGACGATGACTTTCTTTTGGCTGTTATCAGACATTACTAAACACCACTTAAATAAACGGGATGCAGATTCTATCAGAATCCACAGACCGGTGACAGATCCGAGATCGAAATCACAATTCGTTTCGCTGGATTTTTCTTCAACAAAGATTCGAACGAGTAATTTCGCAAGTATAGAAGAGGTATATATGGCATAGTTGGCCAAAATCCAAGAGGAAACACCAAATGACAGAAGAAAACCAATTTATGCAAGAAAGTGAGTTGATTGAAATTGTTGAAAATCAGCTCGAAGATGGCAACCCGCTTAAAGTAAAAGAAACCCTTATGCGTTTAATGATGACTGGCACACCACGTGAAGATGCGGTTGCGATGATGGCATGTGCGATGTCAATTGAGATTTTTGATGTGATGAAGAATGAAGGTGAGTTCAACCTAAAGCGTTATAGCGAGCACCTTGAGCAACTACCAGATCTCAGCTTTATGGAAGGTGAATAAGCCACCTAAAAGAAAAAAGTAGTCAGCAAACGTTTGCTATAATCGCTTTTATTGCTGCTTTATTATTAGCGGTATAGAATCCGCTCTCCTTTTCATCCCCTTACTCAGACTGACAATATGAAATTTCCTGGACAACGCAAATCGAAGCACTATTTTCCTGTTCATGCTCGTGACCCGCTGGTGAGCCAAGCACAAGAAAGCAAGAAGATGACGCGCACTCACATCATTGGTATTGACCAAACCTTGGTTGATATTGAAGCAAAAGTTACAACGGATGTGATTGAAAAGTACGGTCTGAGTAAAGGTCACTCTCTGGTTATCGATGACGAAAGAGCAGAAGAGTTATACCAGCAACTGAAAGAAGAGAACTTGATTACCAATGAGTATGCGGGCGGTACAATTGGTAACACGCTACATAACTACTCCGTGCTAGCGGATGACCGCTCCACACTACTTGGAGTGATGAGCCAGGATATTAAGATTGGCAGCTACGGTTACCGTTATCTTTGTAATACATCAAGCCGCATGGACTTGAACTACCTACAAGGTGTAGATGGTGCAATTGGCCGTTGTTTTGCTCTTATCACAGAAGACGGTGAACGTACTTTTGCTATCAGCGAAGGGCAAATGAACCAACTCCATCCTGATAGCATTCCAGAGAAAATCTTTAAAAATGCATCAGCACTTGTACTGACGTCATATCTAGTACGTTGCAAAGACGGCGACCCAATGCCGGAAGCAACAATGAAAGCAATTGAGTACGCGAAAAAGAATGATGTGCCTGTTGTTCTGACTTTAGGCACAAAGTTTGTTATTCAAGATGACCCTAAATATTGGCAAGAATTCATTAGAGATAACGTTTCAGTCGTTGCGATGAATGAAGATGAAGCAGAAGCACTGACGGGGGAATCTGATCCACTTGCTGCGTCTGATAAAACATTGGAGTGGGCTGATCTAGTATTGTGCACGGCGGGTCCTGTAGGTCTATTTATGGCTGGGTATACGGAAGATAGCGCGAAGCGCGAAACTTCTTTGCCATTACTTCCAGGGTCAATTGCTGAATTTAATCGTTATGAATTCAGTCGTCCGGCGAAAAAAGACTCATGCGAGACGCCAATAAAAGTGTACTCGCATATCTCGCCATATATGGGTGGCCCAGAAAAAATTAAGAATACAAATGGCGCAGGTGATGCTGCGTTATCTGCTGTTCTTCATGATATGGCAGCAAATAAATACCATAAAGAAAATGTGCCTAATTCAAGCAAGCACAGTAACGAGTATTTAACTTACTCTTCTTTTTCTCAAGTCTGCAAATACGCAAACCGTGCTAGCTACGAAGTTCTCGTGCAACATTCACCACGATTGTCGCGCGGACTTCCTGAGCGAGAAGATAGCCTAGAAGAAGCATACTGGGAACGTTAATACGAAGCGGTTTAATTAACTATTCTGTAACTAAAGTAAAAGGCACATTAAGAAATGTGCCTTTTTTATTTGTAATGGTTTAAATAAAAAAGGCTCCCTATGGGAGCCTTTTAAAAATAGCACGGATCTAGATTAGGAACTCATCCAGAGATTTACCTGCATCAAGTTGCTCTTGAATCGCCGAAGGTGTACGACCTTGGCCAGTCCAAGTTTTCTCATTACCGTTTGAATCTGTGTATTTGTATTTAGCAGGGCGAGGTGCGCGCTTCGCTTTGCCTTTCGTCTTAGTTTCGCCAGATAGCGCAGTAATAAGTGCTTCTACGTCAATACCGTCTTGAGCGATTTTCTCAGCAATCTCTGCAAGCTTAGCTTCTTGCTCTGCTTGTGCTGCGCGTTCTGCTTCTTCTGCTTCACGACGCTCATCTACGACAGTAGTGAGTTTATCTAGAGCTTCTTCCAATTGTTCTAGAGTCAGCTCACGAGAAAATGCACGAAGGCTACGGATATTTAGAAGGGTTTTAGTCAGCTCTGACATAACGATTCCTATTAAAAGGTTAATGTGTTGGGCACTTTTTATCGTTACGATTAAATAATGCCAATCTATAAATAAACAAAGAGTCCTTATATTTAACTTTATCTTTTCCTTATGTGCAAATGCTAAATCAAGATTTTGTTTAAATTTGACTATTTTTTAAAGCAATTAATATTATTACACTCGAAATAAATCATTATTAGATGAGAACTAAAATCAACAATCATTATTGTATAGAGAGAGTGACAGCTTGGTTTTTTATAAAAAAATTTGAGTTATTACTTAAAAATATGAAGCATCCATCTTTAATGGTGTGTCATATATCCTTAATTTATTGATATAAGATAAACCATGATATTTCTAAGGTAGTAATAATGTTTCATAAATAACATGATTGATGTGATTTCAGTTGCACAAAACTTATGGAAGTAGGCAAGGTTTATAAATTATCTCAGTCATTATTTATTTGTTTAATTTAGTTTGATGTGTTGCATTGACTCTCATCATAAGTACAATGGCTGCCACCTGATGCAATATTGCAGACAATTTGTTGTTAATTTGTACAGTTAGTGGTTAATTGTTTGTTGTTGCCGTAGAGGCGCGGTCTCGAAGAGTAGCTATTATTGGGGTGATGCCAATGAATAATAGTGGAAGGCGAAGATTGCCGAAGTAAGTAACTCATCAAAGTTACTTGCTGGGGTTGTATCTGAAAGGAACAACACTGCCATAGTATATATTCACATTAAACTATGGAGCGCTACTGTAGGGTTGGGTGGAGTGTTCGCTTCCCTGTCGCTAAGTTCAACATGAGCACGTATCGTATGCTACGTGACTTGTCTGCAGTAGATCTCTAGCCAAACTTTGGTTTTTGAAGATCATGAATTTAATAGATTTTTCTAGTTCTCCTGTTTCATTATTGCCACCTATTGTCGCTTTGACTTTGGCGATTTTGACTCGACGTGTATTAGTTTCCTTGGGTGTAGGTATCGTGCTAGGTGCGGTGCTACTTAATAGCTGGTCTATCAGCGACACCGCAGGTTACGTCAGTTCTCAAGTTTCTTCTGTCTTTATTGAAGATGGCGGAATTAACACTTGGAACATGAGCATTGTTGGTTTCCTAATCTTATTAGGTATGACAACAGCTTTATTAACGCTATCTGGCGGTACTCGTGCTTTTGCTGAATGGGCACAATCTCGAGTGAAGAGTAAACGCGGCTCCAAACTTCTTGCCGCCTTTTTAGGCGTATTCATTTTTGTCGATGATTACTTTAATAGCCTTGCTGTTGGTGCGATCTCTCGCCCAGTAACCGATCGCTTTTATGTGTCTCGCGCTAAGCTTGCGTACATTCTAGACTCAACCGCTGCTCCAATGTGTGTAATTATGCCTGCTTCTAGCTGGGGTGCTTACATTATTACTATTATTGGCGGGATCTTAGTCTCACATGGGATCACAGAGTATTCGGCTCTTGGCGCATATGTTCGTCTTATCCCAATGAACTTCTACGCCGTTTTTGCGCTGTTAATGGTGTTCGCTGTTGCGTGGTTTGGTCTTGATATTGGTAAAATGCGTGAGCATGAAATCTCTGCATCGCAAGGTCGTGGCTTTGATAAAGACAAAGAAAATGACTCGCAAGAAGCGCATGACCTAAACGAAGAGCTAGATATCCGTGAAAGTGAAAAGGGTAAAGTGTCAGATTTGATACTTCCTATCGTGACGCTTATTATCGCGACTATCGCTTCAATGCTTTACACGGGTGGCCAAGCATTGGCTGCTGATGGTAAGGAGTTTGCGCTTCTTGGTGCTTTTGAAAATACAGATGTAGGTACATCACTAATCTACGGTAGCTTGCTTGGCTTAGCAGTTGCACTGTTTACTGTTGTGAAGCAAGGTCTACCAATGGCTGAGATCGCACGTACACTTTGGATTGGTGCTAAGTCTATGTTTGGTGCGATTCTAATCTTAGTATTTGCCTGGACCATTGGTTCTGTTATCGGTGATATGAAGACTGGTACTTACCTTTCGACAATGGCGCAGGGCAACATTAACCCGCACTGGCTACCAGTTATCCTATTCTTGTTGTCTGGCCTGATGGCGTTCTCAACAGGTACTTCATGGGGTACGTTCGGTATCATGTTACCAATCGCGGGTGACATGGCTAGCGCAACAGACGTAGCGCTAATGCTACCGATGCTGAGTGCGGTTTTAGCTGGTGCGGTATTCGGTGACCATTGTTCACCAATCTCAGATACGACTATCTTGTCATCGACGGGTGCACGTTGTAACCACATTGATCACGTATCAACACAGCTACCTTATGCATTATCAGTCGCGCTTGTTTCATGCGTCGGCTTTATTGCCCTTGGTATGACTGCTTCAATAGCGTTCTCGTTCATTGCAGCGTCGATAACATTCGTTATCGTTTGCGCTATTTTGTCATGGCTTTCAAAGTCTAAAATAGCGTCTTGCCAGAGTGCGTAATTCACTGATTTAAAAAGTGAAATTGTAGGAGGCTTCGGCCTCCTTTTTTATTTGTATTATACAATTCGAATTTTTTTAAAATTAAGGGTTGAAAAAAGTAATCAGCTTGGTTAGTGTGGTTGGTAACAAAGCAAATGAGAAGAGCCTTGAAATAAGTATGCGTAATTTTGTAATTAACATTCATCACCATCATCACCCAATCTAGTCTTTCGGGCGATGTACGCATACCCGGGAGGCAGGAAACTCCCGGAGGTAAAATCAAAGTAAAAGCAGATTTTAAACCCTCGGGAGACTTCAATCTCCCGAGGGTTTTTTAGTTTTATTAGTTTGAAAAATACTTAGATATCAAAATCTTGCATAGGGACAAAGCAATGCAAACACAACGTTTAAGAATCGCAATTCAGAAAAAAGGTCGTCTTAGCAAAGAGAGTCAAGCTCTACTAAAACAGTGCGGCGTAAAGTTCAACGTAATGGGCGAGCGTTTAGTTGTCCATTCTGAAAATATGCCAATTGATTTACTCTTGGTTCGTGACGACGACATCCCAGGTTTAATTATGGATGGCGTGGTTGACCTTGGCTTTATTGGCGAAAATGAACTAGAAGAAGTTCGCCTTGACCGCAAAGCATTAGGTGAACCCTGCGAGTTTGTTCAGCTTCGTCGACTTGATTTTGGTGGCTGTCGTTTATCTATCGCAATCGACAAGGACGAAGAGTACAACGGTCCACAAGACTTAGCTGGCAAGCGTATTGCTACAACGTATCCTCAACTTCTAAAAGCGTACATGGATGAAGCCGGCGTTCCATTCTCTACATGTATGCTGACAGGCTCTGTAGAAGTTGCCCCTCGCGCGGGTCTCGCTGATGCTATCGCTGATTTGGTTTCTACAGGTGCAACACTGGAAGCGAACGGCCTTAAAGAAGCTGAAATTATCTTCAAATCAAAAGCGACATTGATTCAACGCACAGGTGAGTTCGACGCAGACAAAGTGGCGCTAATCGAAAAGCTGTTAACTCGCATGCAAGGCGTGCAGCAAGCGAAAGAATCTAAGTACATTATGCTTCACGCCCCAGCAGAGAAGTTAGATCAAATTAAAGCACTACTGCCAGGTGCTGAAGACCCAACTGTTCTTCCTCTTTCTGCAGATAAGCAGAAAATGGCTGTTCACTTAGTGAGTTCTGAAAACCTGTTCTGGGAAACAATGGAACAGCTGAAAGAGTTGGGCGCAAGTTCAATTCTCGTTCTACCAATTGAAAAAATGATGGAGTAAGCATCATGAGAACAGTCGTTTGGCAATCATTAAGTGAGAATCAGCAAGACTCTATTTTGGAGCGCCCTGCTATTGCAGAAGGAGCCAATATCACCACTGCTGTGGCCGAAGTTATTGCTAAAGTTCGAGAAGAAGGTGACTCTGCTCTTATTGAGCTGACAGAAAAGTTTGACCGTGTTAAGCCTGAATCCATTCGTGTTTCTTCTCAGGAAATTAAGGCAGCGTCAGAGCGTTTGTCAGAGTCAATGAAGAGCGCACTAGAGCAAGCTTACGCCAATATTTCTAAGTTCCACAAAGCGCAAAAGCCGCAACCGATCAAGGTGGAAACGCAGCCAGGTGTCCTTTGTGAACAAGTAACACGTCCAATTCAAAAAGTGGGTTTGTACATTCCTGGTGGCAGTGCGCCTTTGCCATCGACTGTTTTGATGCTCGGCGTTCCTGCAAAAATTGCAGGTTGTCGTAAAGTCGTTCTTTGTTCTCCACCGCCAATCGCTGATGAGATCCTTTATGTCGCGAAACTGTGTGGCATTGATGAAGTGTACAACGTCGGTGGTGGCCAAGCAGTTGCTGCAATGGCTTATGGCACTGAGACTGTATCGAAAGTAGATAAGATCTTTGGTCCGGGCAACGCTTACGTGACCGAAGCAAAACGACAGGTTAGCAATGATTTCCGCGGTGCTGCGATTGATATGCCAGCAGGGCCATCAGAAGTGTTAGTGATTGCAGATGAAACCGCAGATGCAGACTTCATCGCTGCGGATCTTTTGAGCCAAGCAGAACACGGTCCTGATTCTCAAGTGGTACTTGTGACTCCTTCTCCTGTGATTGCTGATCAAGTGACGGATGCGGTTCAACGTCAGCTTAAGGAGCTATCTCGTGCAGACATCGCAGAAAAGGCTCTGGCATCAAGCTTGATCATTATTTCCGAGTCGATGACGCAGTCAGTTTCTATTTCCAATTACTACGGTCCTGAGCACTTGGTTGTTCAGACTAAGAACCCTCGTGAGCTTCTACCTCTACTTGATAATGCAGGCTCTATCTTCCTTGGGGATTGGTCGCCTGAATCTGCGGGAGATTACGCATCGGGGACTAACCACGTTCTTCCTACTTACGGTTACACACGTACTTATTCAAGCTTAGGTTTGGCGGATTTCTCTAAACGAATGACGGTTCAGGAGCTTTCTGCTGATGGTTTAAAGAACCTTGCACCAACGGTAGTCACGATGGCTGAAGCAGAAGGTCTGGACGCTCACAAACGTGCTGTTACTATCCGCGTAGAAAAATTAACAAGTAAGAAAGAATAAGAGAGTAATGAGATGGAAAAGCTAGCGCGTAAACAAGTCCAACAGCTTACCCCTTATATGTCGGCTCGCCGAATCGGTGGTACGGGTGACGTATGGCTAAATGCCAACGAATCACCATTTAACAATGAATACAAAACAGACTTTGCTCGTCTCAATCGTTACAACGAATGTCAGCCGAAAGAACTGATTTCTGCTTACGCAGCCTATGCGGGTGTGAAACCAGAACAAACACTGACTTCTCGCGGCGCAGACGAAGGTATTGAGTTATTAATTCGTGCATTCTGTGAGCCGGGCGAAGATGCGATTCTTTACTGTCCACCAACTTACGGTATGTACGCCATTAGTGGAGAAACCATTGGTGTAGAGAGAAAAACTGTGCCGCTAGCGTCAGATTGGCAACTAGACCTTGCAGGTATCGAAGCCAATCTGGATAACGTGAAACTGGTTTTTGTATGTTCGCCAAACAATCCAACAGGTAACTTAGTTAAGCGTGAAGATATTGTCTCTCTGCTTGAGATGACAAAAGACCGTGCAATCGTGGTGATGGATGAAGCGTATATTGATTTTTGTCCAGAAGCGTCAACGGTAGATTTGCTGGCGCAATACCCGAACCTTGCAATTCTGCGTACTCTGTCGAAAGCTTTTGCGCTTGCAGGTCTGCGTTGTGGATTTACGCTTGCGAACGAAGAGCTGATTAATGTACTTCTTAAAGTTATCGCACCTTACCCAGTCCCAGTTCCAGTGGCAGAAATTGCGACTCAGGCGCTTTCGGAAGCTGGTTTAGCGCGAGCGAAGTTTCAAGTTCTCGATTTGAATGCAAACCGTGCTTACTTGCAAGTTGGCCTTTCAATGATTCCGGGCTTGGAAGTGTTTGAAGGGTGGGGGAACTACCTATTGGTGAAATTCCCAGATGGCGATGACCTTTTCAAAGCGGCTTGGGATACGGGCATTATTTTGCGTAACTCGCCAATTGAAAACTGTGTGCGTATCAGTGTGGGTAACCGTGACGAGTGCGAAAAAACGCTTGGATTTATCAGAAACTACTACGCATAAATAGAGACAGAATTTATCGCTCTCGCTCAATAGCGGGAGCGCCAAAAGAATAGCAATAAGGAAGTTCGAGTGAGCAAACAACAAAAAATCCTTTTTATTGATCGTGATGGCACCTTAATTGTCGAGCCGCCGATTGATTTTCAAGTAGACCGTTTAGATAAACTAAAACTGGAACCATTTGTTATCCCAAGCCTGTTGTCGTTGCAGGATGCAGGATACCGCCTAGTGATGGTAACGAACCAAGATGGTTTAGGTACCGACAGCTACCCACAAGCAGACTTTGATGCGCCACACAACATGATGATGGAGATCTTTGAATCTCAAGGTGTGAAGTTCGATGATGTGCTGATTTGTCCTCACTTTGATGAAGACAACTGCTCTTGCCGTAAGCCTAAATTGGGCTTAGTAAAAGAGTACCTTCAAGACGGCAAAGTTGATTTCCAAAACTCTGTTGTGATTGGCGATCGTAAAACCGATCTTCAACTTGCAGAAAACATGGCAATTCGTGGCATTCAATACAACCCAGAAACCATGGGTTGGAAACAGATCTTGAAAGATCTGACGGTGAAAGCGCGCGTGGCTGAAGTGGTCCGCACCACAAAAGAAACAGACATCAAAGTATTAGTTAACCTTGATGAGCATGGCGGCAATGACATCTCAACTGGTCTTGGTTTCTTCGACCACATGCTGGATCAAATCGCGACGCACGGTGGATTCCAAATGGTGTGCAAAGTGGAAGGTGACCTGCACATTGATGATCACCACACGGTAGAAGATACCGCTCTTGCGTTGGGTCAAGCGTTGAAAGAAGCACTGGGTGACAAGCGTGGTATTGGTCGCTTTGGCTTTAGCCTTCCAATGGATGAGTGTTTGGCACAATGCGCACTAGACCTATCTGGTCGTCCTTACCTTAAGTTCGACGCGCAATTCAGCCGTGAGCAAGTGGGTGATCTTTCAACAGAGATGGTAGTTCACTTCTTCCGCTCTCTGACTGACACCCTAGCGTGTACGCTGCACCTGTCTTCTGCGGGCAACAATGATCACCACATCATTGAAAGCTTGTTTAAAGCGTTTGGTCGTACTTTGCGCCAAGCAATCAAAGTAGAAGGCACTGAGCTACCAAGTAGTAAAGGCGTGCTTTAAGGTTAACCTTAGCAAGGAGAAAAACAGTGACAGAACAGAAAGTTGTCATTATCGATACTGGCTGTGCCAACGTATCTTCGGTGAAGTTTGCTATTGAACGCCTAGGCTATGACGTAACTATTTCAAAAGATCCGCAAGTCGTATTGTCGGCAGATAAGCTATTCCTACCGGGGGTGGGAACCGCCAGCGAAGCGATGAAAAACCTAGAAGAGCGCGATCTGATCAGCTTGGTAAAACAAGTAGAAAAGCCGCTGTTAGGTATCTGTTTAGGCATGCAACTGTTGGGCAAAGTGTCTCAAGAGAAAGGGCAGAAAGCCGACGAGTTGGTTGAGTGTCTTGGGCTTTGTGATGGCGAAGTGAAGCTACTACAAACTGGCGATTTGCCGCTGCCGCACATGGGTTGGAACACGGTCTCTGCAAAAGCAGGTAATCCACTTTTCAAAGGTATTGAAGAAGGAGAGTATTTCTACTTCGTGCACAGCTTTGCGATGCCAGTTGGGGATTACACGATTGCGGAATGCGAGTACGGCAACCCGTTCACAGCAGCAGTACAAAGCGGTAACTACTACGGCGTGCAATTCCACCCTGAGCGTTCTTCAAAAGCGGGCGCGAAGCTTATTCAAAACTTCTTAGAATTATAAAAGGGATTTAGTGTGATTATTCCAGCTCTTGATTTAATTGAAGGACAGGTGGTTCGCCTTTATCAAGGTGATTACGGCCAAGTAACCGAGTACAAAGTCGACCCAGCAGAGCAATTCAACTTGTATCACCAAGCGGGTGCTAACTGGCTGCACTTGGTGGATTTAACTGGCGCGAAAGACACGACAGCACGCCAACTTGATTTGATTGCAACGCTACTAGCAAGCACGCCAGCGAACATCCAAATCGGTGGCGGAGTGCGTACCGAGCAAGACGTGATTGATCTGCTAGAAGCGGGTGCTCAGCGCGTTGTGGTTGGCTCTACAGCAGTAAAACAGCCAGAGCTTGTGAAAGGTTGGATGGAAAAATACGGCTCGGAGAAAATCGTTCTCGCGCTAGACATCAACATCGACCAAGACGGCACACGTAAAGTAGCGATCTCTGGTTGGCAAGAGGATTCAGGCGTGACTATCGAAGCTCTGATCAACGATTACCTGACGGTAGGTTTGCAGCATGTGCTTTGTACAGACATTTCTCGTGACGGTACGCTAGAAGGCTCAAACGTAGAGCTTTATGTCGACCTATGTAAACAGTACCCACAAGTGCAGTTCCAATCTTCAGGCGGCATCGGCTCATTAGCGGATATCGAAGCACTAAAAGGCAGCGGTGTGGCTGGCGTGATTGTTGGTCGCGCGCTGTTAGATGGTAAGTTCACAGCAGAGGAGGCATTTGCATGCTGGCAAAGCGAATAATTCCATGTCTTGATGTTCGTGATGGACAAGTGGTAAAGGGCGTTCAGTTCCGTAATCACGAGATCATTGGCGACATCGTTCCTCTGGCACAGCGTTATGCGGAAGAGGGCGCAGACGAGCTTGTGTTCTACGACATTACTGCTTCAAGTGATGGGCGTGTCGTTGACAAAAGTTGGGTCGCTCGCGTTGCTGAAGTGATTGATATTCCCTTCTGTGTGGCTGGTGGTATTAAATCAGCGGAAGACGCGGCGCGCATTCTTGAGTTTGGTGCAGACAAAGTGTCTATCAACTCACCTGCCTTGGCGAACCCGCAATTGATTACTGACCTTGCTGATAAGTTTGGTGTGCAATGTATCGTCGTTGGTATCGATTCATACTACGACAAAGAGACCGGCAAGTATCAGGTTTACCAGTTTACTGGCGATGAAGAACGCACCAAAGCAACTCAATGGGAAACGCGTGATTGGGTGCAAGAAGTACAAAAACGCGGCGCTGGTGAAATCGTACTGAACATGATGAACCAAGACGGCGTACGTAACGGCTACGATATTGAACAACTTAATATGGTGCGTGAAGTGTGTAACGTGCCATTGATTGCATCGGGTGGTGCAGGTGCCATGGAGCACTTCGCAGAAGCCTACCAAAAAGCAAATGTGGATGGCGCGCTTGCCGCATCGGTATTCCACAAGCAAGTCATCAATATTGGTGAACTAAAGCAGTATTTGAAACAACAAGGCATTGAGGTACGACTATGAGTGTGAAAGCCGCCGAAGTAAGTTCGCTAGCTGAGCGAATCAACTGGGAAAAGGTGGATGGTCTGGTACCTGCCATCGTACAAGATTTCCAATCAAGCCAAGTGCTGATGATGGGTTACATGAACCAAGATGCGTTGGCAAAAACGGGCGAAACGGGTCAAGTGACGTTTTTCTCTCGAACTAAACAGCGTCTTTGGACGAAAGGTGAGACTTCCGGTAATGTATTGCAATTGGTGAACATGCAGCTAGATTGCGACAACGATACGCTACTGGTTAAGGTGAATCCCATTGGTCCTACGTGCCACTTGGGTAATACAACTTGCTGGGATGTGGACCCTCAAGAGGAGTCACAAATGGTGTGGCTTCATCAACTTGAGCAGCTATTGGCTGCCCGCAAGAGTGCCGACCCAGATTCCTCTTATACTGCCAGTCTTTATGCCCGTGGCACCAAGCGTATTTCGCAAAAAGTGGGCGAAGAAGGCGTTGAAGTCGCGCTTGCGGCGACGTCGGGCGATAAGGCGGAGTTAGTGTGTGAATCAGCAGATTTGATTTATCACTTAATGGTATTGCTTCAAGACCAAGGCTTATCGATGAATGACGTAGTGAACAAACTGAAAGAGCGTCATAAGTAAGCTTGCTATAGATAAGTGAAAGCCCCTATGCTCTCGAGCCTAGGGGCTTTTTTAATTTAGTGTTCTTGATTCGGGGTAAAAACCGGCAACAGTGCTAGTAGCGATTAGATTCTGAATCACACTCGTTCCTCGCCGTTCAGAATGACGGTATATTTTCTAATGGTGCTTGCAGTAGAGTTATTTACTTCAAACAGGTACATATATTCACGTTATTCCGACGAGCTTAGGTGAGGTCAGGAATCTCATTAAAGCGAACTCAATAAGCTAGGCGTGGATGCCTTTACCCACAACACTTCTTAAACTTCTTACCGCTTCCGCAGATACACGGATCGTTACGACCTAGCTTTAGGCTACTCACTGGCTGGCTCAATCGTGGATCCTGTTCTGGTTCTTCTTCTGGCTCTTCTTCAGGAAATGTGCCGTCAATGTAGTACCAAAGCTCATTTTCTTTTACGAAGCGAGAACGCTCTGTCATACAGTAGCGCTTGCCGTCTTCATCAAAATAAGCGCTAAATTCGACAAAGCCTTCATTGTCATTACTGCCAGCTTCTGTTTTTACAACTTCAAGTTTGCACCAATCGCTGTCGATAGATTGGGCAATGCCTTCACGTTGCTCTTCTGCATTACAGCTTGGGTGGTACGTGTTCACCACGTAATCGACTAGACCTAACACATGCGCACTGTAACGAGAGCGCATTAACTGCTCTGGAGTGGTGACGTCAGCATGGTTGTTGTGGGCCATTTCACAACACTGTTGGTAGGTGCGGTTAGATCCGCAAGGGCAAGAAGAAGCCATAAAATGAAATCTCGATTAATTAAGCGGTAAAAACAAACAACCTCACAATTGCGAGGCTGGGGGTGAGGCATTATAGCGATTTAGGGCGTTTGAGACAGCAGTTCTTGAGCCCATTCCGTCGATTGATTAAAAGCGTCCGCTAATTGAGGTTCGGTTAATTTAAGAACGGTGCAATATCGCTCGGCTAACTCCCAGTCCGCTTGTTCATAGGCGATCGTCATCGAAAGTAAGTGACCAAGTACGCCTTTTCGACTGGTTAATGCGAGTTTTATATCTTCGTCAACGGGGATATCTTCAATGACATCCGAGAGCGGTTGATCGAGCAAAGATCCGAGTAAAGAAAACATGCCTGTCAAAAAAGCCTGCCCAGGGTCATACCTAGTGTTCATTTGACTAAGTAGCAGTTCACACATTCGTGCACGCTGAATCGCTAAAGAGTAAAGAGAGTCAGGTTTATCTTCTTGAACGGACGCAATTGCAACTAAGGAAATAAAGCGTCGTAGTCGCTCTTCACCCAGATAAATAAGCGCTTGTCTGAACGACTTAATCTTGGTCGTTAATGTATAGCCTGAATTAACGTAAGTAAGCAGCTTGTATGACAGCGTCACATCAATCGAAAACAGACGTTCAACCTCATTGAAGTCGATGGGCTTATCTGCAATCTCTTTACAAAGTTGGATGACGGTAAGAAACGCGGGGTTCAACCGTTTTTTCTGGATCATCTCAGGTTTGCTAAAAAAATACCCTTGAAAATAGTTAAAACCGGCTTCTAGAGCTTGCTCAAACTCTTCATAGGTCTCTACCTTTTCCGCAAGAAAGTCGATTTTAAATGGGCTCAACGCCTGAATAAAAATGGCAGCTTTCTTAATCGGCACAAGTCTAATATCAAACTTGATCATGGAAACGTATGGAAGAAAACGCTTCCAAGCTTTCGTCGGAACAAAATCATCCAGAGCAATTTTGTATCCGCACTCATGAAGGTGCTTGATGGCTTCTAACAGTTCTTCTGTCGGTTCGCAGTCTTCAAGGACTTCAATGACGAGAGATTCTTTAGGGAACAAAGTTGGGACCAAGTTCACCAAGCTTTGATGCGGAAAGTTAACAAAGCCAAGTTTGTTTCCTAATGTGTTGTAATGCGTCGACAAAAAATGATCGGATAGCAGTCGACTAGTAGCCAGCTCTGGTTCTACTTCAGGGAAGGTATTTTTAGGGCCGTCTCGAAAGAGGAGTTCGTAACCTATGGTTCGTTTTTCTCTATCCAGAATCGGTTGGCGAGCTACGTAAGAATACTTCAATTAGGTACTTCGTTCTGTTTAACTTAGTATTATGATAATAGCGATTTTTTACAAAATATCTACGACTTGAGCGTGAATCTTCTACACGCTCTACATGCTTAACGCAAATTCTGTATGAACGGTCTCGTTTGTAGGTCAAAACTATCAGAATTTACTTTTAAAACTGAGCCTTGCGTATACCAATCCCCTAAAACAATTCGGGTCTTTTTAACGCCATCGACGTCAAAAAAATGTGTGTTCGGGCGATGCGTGTGACCATGAATCATTAAGTTGACGCAGTTCTGAGACATCACTTTCTCGACCTCATTTTGGTTGACGTCCATGATATCTAATGACTTGCTCATTTTATCATCACGAATATCGGATTGAACTTTTGAGACAATTTTCTTCTTAATGAACCAAGGAATACGGTTAAACAACCATTGTAGCCATGGCTTGTGAACGGTTTTTCTAAACTCTTGGTATTTCACATCGTCAATGCAGAGCGTATCGCCATGTAGGATTACGGCTTTTTGACCATAAAGATCAATCGTGCAGACATCGTCGAGTAATGTCATACCGGTTTCTTTGCAAAAGCGTTTGCCGAGTAAAAAATCTCGATTGCCTTGGATGAAAAAAGTTGGCACACCCGCATCCGTCAGTGCTTTAAATTCTGCGCGGATTTGGTCTGCAAAAGGGGTGTTGTCATCGTCACCAATCCAGAACTCAAACAGATCGCCGAGTACATAAAGTGCATCAGCTTTTGTTGCTTCTGTTCGCATGAACGTCACAAAACATTCCGTGATATCAGGACGTGATGGGGTAAGGTGAAGATCGGAAATAAATAATGTCGTCATAGAAATAAGGGGAAGCTATGCCTCCCCATTAACTTATCTTTTAAAAATAATTCCTAAGAATTACTCTTCAATTGTTGTACCAGTGATTACTACGTCTTCTAGAGGTACGTCTTGGTGCATGCCGTAAGAACCAGTGCTAACGCCTTTGATCTTATTTACGATGTCCATGCCTTCGATTACTTCACCGAACACACAGTAACCCCAACCATCTAGGCTTTCGCTACGGAAGTCTAGGAATGTGTTGTTGTTTACGTTGATGAAGAACTGAGAGCTTGCTGAATGCGGCTCCATAGTACGTGCCATAGCAAGTGTACCCACTTTGTTGCTAAGGCCATTGTTTGCTTCGTTCTTGATAGGTGCACGAGTCGCTTTTTCACGTAGACCAGACTCCATACCACCACCTTGGATCATGAAGCCGTCAATAACACGGTGGAAAAGCGTGTTGTCGTAGAAACCGTCGCGGCAGTACTGAAGGAAGTTTGCGCTTGTCTCTGGCGCTTTCTCTTCGTTTAGTTGAATCTTGATGTCACCAAAATTAGTGTGAAGGGTGATCATGCTACTTTCCTTTACTCTGTTGTGTTGAGCCCGAGATTCTAGCCTAAGTTCTAGTGCTTTAAAAACTCAGGAAGAGGAAATTCTTCGTTTTGTGCTTGAAGTTTAGCCGATTATCGTTTTATCGGTTAATTGCTATTACCTAACTAGGTTGGAGTTGATATACTCATCTTCTTTTATTCATTCACAATCATAGATAGAGATCATGTTAAAGATATATAACACACTCACAAGACAGAAAGAGGAATTCAAACCAATTACAGCTGGCAAAGTCGGTATGTATGTCTGTGGAGTTACCATCTACGATCTCTGTCACATTGGTCACGGTCGCACTTTCGTCTCTTTTGACGTTGTATCACGTTACCTTCGCTACTTGGGCTACGATCTGACGTTTGTACGTAACATCACAGATATCGACGATAAGATCATCAAACGTGCCGCAGAAAATGGTGAGTCTTGCGATTCATTGACTGAGCGTTTGATTGGTGAAATGCACGCTGATTTTGATGCGCTGAACATGAAACGTCCGGACGTTGAACCTCGTGCGACACAGTTTATTGCTGAAATCATCGAATTGGTTGAGAAGCTAATCGAGCGCGGTTTTGCATACGTTGCAGATAACGGTGACGTAATGTTTGAGGTAGGTAAATTCAACGAATACGGCAAGCTTTCTAAGCAAGACCTTGATCAGCTTCAAGCTGGCGCGCGCGTTGATATCGAAACAGCAAAACGCAGCCCTCTAGACTTTGTACTTTGGAAGATGTCAAAGCCGGGTGAACCAACGTGGGAGTCACCATGGGGTCCAGGTCGTCCAGGTTGGCACATTGAGTGTTCAGCAATGAACTCTTCAATCCTAGGTAACCACTTCGACATTCACGGCGGTGGTTCTGACCTTCAGTTCCCACACCATGAAAATGAAATCGCACAATCATGCTGTGCACACGATACACAATACGTGAACACATGGATGCACAGCGGCATGGTAATGGTAGATCGTGAGAAGATGTCTAAATCTCTAGGTAACTTCTTTACTATCCGTGACGTTCTTGGTCACTACGATGCTGAAACAGTTCGTTACTTCCTAATGTCTGGTCACTACCGTAGCCAGTTAAACTACAGCGAAGATAACCTAAACCAAGCACGTGCTTCGCTTGAGCGCCTGTACACATCTCTACGTGGTTTGGATCTAAATGCTGCTCCTGCTGGTGGTGAAGAGTACGTATCTCGCTTTACAGCAGCGATGAACGATGACTTCAATACACCAGAAGCGTACTCAGTACTGTTCGATATGGCGCGAGAAGTTAACCGCCTGAAGACAGAAAACCTAGAGAAAGCGAGCGAACTCGGTGCGCTAATGCGTGAACTGGCTGACGTGATCGGTATTCTTCACCAAGATCCTGAAGCCTTCCTAAAAGGTGATGCGGGTAACGATGATGAAGTGGCTGAAATCGAAGCTCTGATCAAGCTACGTAATGACTCTCGCGCTGCGAAAGATTGGGCGAATGCAGATATGGCTCGTGACAAGCTGACCGAAATGGGCATTGTTCTGGAAGATGGTCCAGAAGGCACAACGTGGCGTCGTAAGTAATTGAATTTTCATTTTTAAAGGGCTGATAATTCAGCCCTTTTATTTTCCATTTCCATAAATTAAAACTTTAACTTTAGGTAATGCTCTGTGGCTCAGATGTATTTCTATTACTCAGCAATGAATGCGGGTAAATCAACAACGCTTCTTCAATCCTCTTTCAACTATCAAGAACGCGGCATGACGCCAGTTATTTTTACGGCTGCGCTAGATGATCGTTTTGGTGTCGGTAAAGTGAGCTCTCGTATTGGTCTTCAATCTGACGCACATTTATTTCGTCAGGATACCAATTTGTATCAGGAGATCGCAGCTCTGAATGAGGTTGAAAAACGTCACTGTATTCTTGTTGATGAGTGTCAGTTCTTGTCGAAAGAACAAGTTTATCAACTTACTGAAGTCGTTGATAAGTTGCATATTCCAGTATTGTGTTACGGCCTTCGCACCGATTTTCTAGGCGAACTTTTTGAAGGCAGTAAGTATCTATTATCTTGGGCAGACAAGCTGGTTGAGCTCAAAACAATCTGCCATTGCGGCCGCAAAGCGAATATGGTTATTCGTACCGATGAACACGGCGTGGCAATTAAAGAAGGCGATCAAGTTGCGATCGGCGGTAACGATAAGTATGTCTCCGTATGCCGCCAACATTACAAAGAAGCGCTCGGTAAATAAGCCGTATTGATACAGAAAAGCCACCGAACTTGGTGGCTTTTTGTTGTCGGTTAGAAAAAGTTAGACTAAGTCAAAACCAAACCGCTCGAGTAAAACCTGGTAAGAAGATTCGACTTGCTGAGGGATGTTCTGCTCGGTTTGAAATCCTTTCTCTGGATAGCTTTTTACGCGAGAGAAATCTTCCATTAGTGCTTCTAGCACCATCATTAATGGCATGTCTTCATTAATGTATTCAAAAAATGGAAGAGCCGCAGAGCTTACTTGGAGCTGAGTGTAGGGTGACTGCCACTGTTTTTCAAATGTCGCGATTGCTCTACGCTCCATAAACGGTTTTTGTACCAGAATAAACGAGGAACACTGTTTTCCTTCCTCTTTTAATCGTTGCTCAGTAAAGCGAACATTTTCTCCACTGTTTGTGGATTCAGTTTCGAGCAAAATTGCTTCACTTGGAACGCCCGACATCTTTGCAATCTCGGCAAAGGTTTCTGCTTCGCTTTTTTCAAACAGTCCATCTGTGAAGCGACCTTCACCCCCTGAAAATACAATCAAAGGTGCCAACTTTTGGTGGTAGAGCTTGGCAGCGTGCTCCGCTACACGCACATCATTACTGCACATCACAAACAAACAGTCCGCAGGTTTCAGTTCATGTTTGAGTTGCATGTAATCCCAAAGCGTTTCTATATGTCTATAGAGTCTCATAGCGCATCCAAAGTTGAATTGAAGTGAAATCGATAACCAAGTGAGAGTAGTTTGTCAGCAAGAATACGCTTGTCAGCTTGCTCTGTGACGGGTGGAAGAGGTATCTCACTTCCGATTTTGTTTATGGCAGCTTGGTAGAACTCAGCCTTGCTGACAGTATGAGGTGTAGTAACGTTAATGACTTGGTTGCTTAAATTGCCTAAGGCAAATTTCGCAGCCGAGACAGCATCATCTTGATGAAGCATATTAGCTGGTGCTTTACGACTAACTTGTTGAAGCCTTGCTGCAAAGCGAGATGGGTGTCTATCTGGCCCGATTAATCCGCTACAACGTAGAATAACAAAGTTAATATTCGAGTCGATAACATGCTGCTCTGCTTGAAGCATAATACGTGCATTGTCAGAGAAATAAGGGCTTTCGGCTGCTAACGAGAGTGACGCGTCAGCTTCTTCCATATCGGAAGCAAGGTTAGGGTAAACCGTGGTAGAGCTGATCATGAGAAGTTTTTCAACGTTGTTTTGCTTAGCTGCGTTGGCAAGTATTTGCCATTGCTGTGCATATTCTTGACCGCGTCCTTTACGAAATCCTGGAGGAAAAGCACCGATAACGTGCGTAATTTGATGCTGTTTGAGCAGCTCATCTAGCCGTGCTGTGGCGTTCAATTGATTGAAATCGAACAATGCGGAGTGAGTTAATGAGGTGGGTAACTCTTTTAATCGAGTTTGGCTACGACGAGTGACGACAACATAGTGTCCATCTTTCATCAATGTTTCTGCTAGCGGAGTTCCGAGCCAGCCTGCACCTACGATCAATGTATTTGCCATTTGGGTCTTCCTACTTACTTATGTCTGCCCGAATAGGTTGAGCAGTTCTGCTTTAGCTTGTTGATGGAGGGGATCTGAATGCCATTTCTGGTGCTGAATAAGGTCAACATTGACTTGCCAAGCCAGTTTTGTGAAATCATCCCCAACTTTTTTTAATGTATTAGGTGAATACGCGACTAAATGCTGTGGTAGAAAGCACCAACCAAACCCTTTATTCGCCAATTCCAACAAAATATAGTAGTTATCAGCGTACCAGATATCTGGGCTAAATGCTTGATTGAGACCACATGGCTCTGCACTTTTGGATCGTATGACCAATTGACGATGTTGTTTTAGTTGATCAATGTGAGTGATTTGCTGCTTTGCTAAAGGATGCGTTGAAGAGACATAGACATCAAATGCAATATTGCCAAGATTGGTGAAATCGATGTGCCTTGGCATTTGTAAATCACTCAAAATAATCCCAGTCGTGGCGCGTTCCGACTTAACCAATTCAATGATATCAGGGCTTGATGCCGTTAAGCATTCAACTTGTAAGTGTGGAAAGCGTTGCTCTAACTTCTTTAGCACATCCGGCAAGCGAGTCAGAGGAATCCCTTCATCAATAGCTAAGGCTAATTTGTTCGTTGGCGTGGAAAAGAGCTGCGATGCCCTATTGTTTAGGCGGTCGAGTTGGCTGATTGTTGCTTGTGCATAGGGTACGAGAGCGAGGCCATTCTCAGTTAATTTAGGGTACCTGCCTGATCGATCAAAAAGCTCAACGCCACAGTCGATCTCCATATTCATGATGTGCTGGCTCACTACAGATTGAGCTCGCCCCAGCTTTCTAGCTGCTCCTGAAAATGATCCTGCTTCTGATGTAGCAATAAAAGCTTGCAGTTGTTCGATGGTAAACATATCGCTTAAACCGATGGTATCTAACTTTTGGTTATCTAAATAATAGATAAAATTCTAAGCATTGAGTAGAACTATTTGGACAGAGAAATATGACTCGTAACGAACGAATTTTTCATGCAGTACTTTTTGAGTTAATCGCACTCGCGATTATTGTACCAGCGGCTTCATTGATCACTGGAAAGGGCTCTAGTGATCTTGCGTTGGTTGGGGTCGGGTTGAGCATGTATACCGTGCTATGGAACTACATCTACAACTTGTACTTTGATAAGTGGTTTGGTGACAATCGAGCTGAGCGAAGTTTAGCGATGCGGCTTGGACACACTATTGGTTTCGAGGGAGGATTAATCTTTATCTCTCTACCTGTGATTGCCTGGTTCTTAGAAATTACGCTTCTTCAAGCTCTAATGCTGGAAGCCGGCTTCCTCGTTTTCTTCCTATTTTATGCCACTGGTTTTAACTGGTTGTATGACAAGGTTCAACCATTTAGCAAAATGAAAAAGCGATTATTGCCGCAGGCATCGACAGGAAAAATATAGGACTAAAAAACGCCACCGAGTTCGGTGGCGTTTTTTGTTCAAATTACACAGACAAAACTCTTAAAATCTTATCTGCATGTTCTGCAACTTCAATGCCTTCGTCTGTTAGATAACCACCGTCAGGCTGTGTACAAAGTTGCTTCTCATATAGACGAGCAACGGCTGCCTGCATTTCTTCTGACGCGTCTGTATGAACTTTAATACCAGTTGCAGCACTACTTAGGTCGAACTGAAGAAGTAGATTCAATTCGGCGATATGTTCAGCTGAATATTTCATAAATGATTCCTTTGCGCTTTTTTTACCAAGCTAGTCTGAAAAGTAGCGTTGGGCAACATTCAACGACAAGAAGTGTTAAGTATGGCGCTATCAGGCTGATATAACGCAGGATCTTTGTTCGAAAGGCCGAATACTTGTTAAGTATCAATGATACTTACGGTAGCGAATGATAGGCGCTATTTATTGCTTGATCTCCCAATAACAACGATTTTAGTAAACACGCCAAATAGCACTTGAAAAAATAGGGAAATAGAGCGATTATCCGCGCCTCTTTAAATGTTTCTAAATGTTACACCAGAATGAACTTTAATCAGTTTGACTCACTATTACCGCCACAAGCTGCGGAACGCGCGGCTGAAGTGGGGGTAGGCAAAGCAACGAAAGCTCCAATCAAATCTTTTCTGCTCGCCATTTCTGCGGGGCTTCATATTGGTATTGCTTTCATCTTCTATACCACAGTAACGACAGGCGCAGGCGAGCTGCCTTGGGGCATTACACGACTCATTGGTGGTCTGGCATTTAGCCTTGGTTTGATTTTGGTGGTGGTTACTGGCGGCGAGCTTTTCACTAGCTCTGTGCTGACACTAGTTGCGCGTGCGAGTGGAAAAATCTCTTGGCAAGCACTTATCAAAAACTGGTTGGTGGTTTACTTTGGCAATATGGTTGGGGCCATTTTGCTCGTGGCCTGTATGCTAGTTACCAAGCAATATATGTTTGATCATGGCCAAGTTGGTCTCAACGCGATGGCGATCTCCCAACACAAATTACATCATGGTTTCTTTGCCGCTGTTGCGCTTGGCATTATGTGTAACGTATTAGTTTGTATTGCAGTTTGGATGACGTTTAGTGGGCGAACATTGACAGATAAAATAGCGGTCATGATTTTGCCTGTGGCTATGTTCGTGTCGGCAGGTTTTGAGCACTGTATTGCGAATATGTTCCAAGTACCTATGGCGATTGGTATTAAGTACTTTGCGCCAGAAGCGTTTTGGCAAATGACAGGGGCAGATATTGCAAACTACGCGGACTTAAACATGATGGGGTTCATCGTAAACAACCTAATTCCTGTTACGATAGGAAACATTATTGGTGGTGGCGTATTTGTTGGCATGTGGTATTGGATGATTTATCTACGCGATGAAGATAACCATTTGCGATAAGTTTAGAAGATCACAAGAAAGGCGAACTAGATGGTTCGCCTTTCTTTTTATTTGTCTCTGCAAATGTCAAACAAGTCGAGTCATGCTAAATCAACTCTTCGTTGATGCCAAAATCGGTTGGGAGCCAATGAGAAGTTACTTCCTTTGGTTCTTGAACGAGCCAATCCAGAGGTGCATCGGACAGGAGTTCATCGTAATTTTCTTTGATCATTAAGACATCCATGTACGTCTCTCCAAGTTTGTGGTCACTGCCTTTACTTTAAAATTAGAACATGTCAGTCACGTGATCAATGCATGACGATTCGATTGATCACTTATGTTGCTATGTTTCTGGTTGCGTATGGGTTTTGGGGGCTTATCCACATTTTCTGTGGATAACCTGTATCAAAGGTCGTGCGTATCTAAACTTGCAAAGAAAATTTCATAAAATTAGAGGCTTATATCAAAAAGAATTCTGCCTGACTTTTCATCTGAAAGCGTCTTGATGAGTGCTCGAAGAATAGTTGAGTTATTCAGTTATAAGTACGTTCGACTTGGCAATATAAGTTGTTTAACGGTCTTTACCCACAAGCGCCAACTAACCGTGAGTTTTGGTCGATTCGGGTTGCTCGATTTTTATCTTGATTCGGCCTTCTTTGGTTTGTACCCAGCGCAATGTCATTTCTAACGTTATGGTTACGGAGGCACTCAACATGACGAAAATAGCCAGCATAATTACTAACTGGTATTTAATCGCAACCATCGGGCTCGCGCCACCTAGAATTTGACCGGTCATCATACCCGGTAAGGTAACCAGCCCTGTAGTGGCCATAGAAGCTAAAGTCGGGGCAAGGGACTTTCTAAGAGACTCTTGAATGAAGGGGAAGGATGCGTAGCGAGGAGATGCTCCAAGTGAGATTGCAGCCTCATATTCTGCTTGTCTCTGCTCAAAAGCCGTAAACAAATTCTGAAGAGCGATGATATTACTACTCAAGCTGTTACCCAATAACATACCAGCAAGTGGGATCATGTACTGCGCATTGTAAATAGGGGATGGTTGCACTAAGCCTGCTGTAATTGCTATCAGAAGTGGTATTAGACCACAGATAAGGCCCGTTAGTAGCGGAAGCATAAGTGGCTTTTTAGGTAAGTGAGCTTTTCCCGCAATTGAGCTGGCACCAATCAGTAGCATGATGGCAAGCCAAAGTATGTTGACAAGTAAGCTGTTTAATTGAAAAAGATATTCTAAATACACGCCAATCAATATGAGCTGAAGTGTCATTCGGATAACACTGATTATGGTGTCTTTTGCTATCCCTAATTTGTAGCGGGCATTGATAAAGAAGGGGACCAATAAAATCAAACCAAACAGTGCCAGTTTGACCAAGCTTATATCCACCACGCTATCCATAATCGCTCCTTGAAAATACGCGAATAATTGTATCTAAGCCTCCCCTTTATATGAACCACTATGTGCACTTTTTGCTGTTCTTAAAGTAAACCTTGAGTGCTATTTTAGACATTAATACGCAGCATTCTGTTTACAAGTGGATATCTTTTTCGGAGTTTTTAAGTCGATTTATGGCATGGTAATTACGATTTAAATGTGATCGATGTTTCTTAAATGTTGGTTATTTAACAACTCCTTAAAAGACTTATTTTGTCACATCTGTTCATGTTTTTTAATAAATAACATCAATCCATCATATCTCTGGATGAGCTCAAAAAAGTGTTGAATTACAAGGTCTGAGGTCGCTTATTTGATTGAACCCTACTATTAGTATGGTCTAACATTTTCCATTAGAGATTGTAAAAAACTTAAGCTTGGTTACGCGGGCTTTTCAATAACACTAGATACAAAATAGGCAAATGTATGAGTGATGTTAATAAAATTGAGAGTGGTGAAAAACGCTCCCTGGAGTGGAAGTCGTTCCTCTTCATTGCAGTTGTTCTCTTCCCAATTCTGAGTGTGGCCTTTGTTGGCGGCTACGGGTTCATCGTTTGGATGTTGCAAGTCTTCTTCTTTGGACCTCCAGGCGCGCACGGCATGTAAGCCAGTGAGCTCATAACCACACTTTTGAAAAGATTTTAAGAGAGCAAATAATGAAATCATTAATCATTAAACTGTGGCGTACCATGACGCGCCCAGCTGTACATATCAGCCTAGGTGTGCTGACTATGGGCGGCTTTATTGCTGGTGTTATCTTTTGGGGTGGCTTTAACACCGCTCTAGAAGCAACCAACACAGAAGAATTCTGTATTAGTTGTCACACAATGCGTGACAACGTGTACGTTGAGCTACAAGAAACGGTGCACTGGAAAAACCACTCTGGTGTTCGTGCTACCTGTCCTGATTGTCACGTTCCACATAACTGGACAGATAAGATCGCTCGTAAGATGCAAGCTTCTAAAGAAGTATTTGCACAAGTATTTGGCAACTACGACGAACCGGGTGTGTTCGAAGAGCGTCGTATCGAACTTGCTAAACACGAATGGGATCGTTTCTCGGCAAACAAATCTCTGGAGTGTAAAAACTGTCACAACTACGAATCGATGGATTTCGAGCAAATGTCTCCTACGGCTCGTATCCAAATGAAGCAAGCCGCTGAGAAAGATCAAAGCTGTGTTGACTGTCACAAGGGTATTGCGCACAACCTACCAGCAGGCATGGACAGCATTGGCGGTATCGTGGGTGATCTAGAGGGTATGACTTCTAACACGGATTACGGCGTTGGTCAGCAACTCGTGAGCGTTCGTCACCTACCAATTTACTTTGATGCGCAAGGCAGTAAAGAAGCTGGTCTTCTTAATCCTGCATCGACCGTTAAAGTTCTTGAAGACAAAGGCGAGTTTGTTGAGATCGAAATTGACGGTTGGCGCAAAGCAAAAGGTTTTGGTCGTGTAATTCAAGAAGACTTCGGTAAGAACATTGCGACTGCGTCTCTGATGAAAGAAGCAGCAACAGACAGCAACATTGTGACGACTGGTGAGAAAAAAGTGGATGAGTTAACAGGCCTTCCTTGGGAAAAAGTAGCGGCGAAAGTATGGATTAAGAAAGAGTCTATGCTGAACGACATCAATCCTGTTTGGGAAAAATCTCGTGAAGCCTACAAGACCAATTGTTCTGTATGTCACACTCAACCTGCGGAAGCGCACTTCGACGCGAACACCTGGCCAGGTATGTTCGACGGTATGTTGGCGTTCGTTAACCTAGATACAGACAGTGAAGCACTGATCTTGAAGTATCTACAGAAACACTCTTCAGATTATGCTGAAGGTCACCACTAATAAGCGTCGGATTGGAGTAATTTTAAATGGCTATTACACGAAGAAGTTTTCTTAAAGGTGTAGCAACCACAAGTGCAGCGTCAGTAATTGGTCCTAGCTTATTGGCGTCCGCCTCTGCAAATGCCGTTGAGACGACAGGTACTTGGAAAGTAACCGGTTCTCACTGGGGCGCGTTTCGCGCCCACATCTACGCGGGTAAAGTTCAAGAGATCAAGCCGCTAGAGCTAGACAAAAACCCAACAGAAATGTTGAACGGCATTAAGGGTATTATCTACAGCCCTTCACGTGTTCGTTACCCAATGGTTCGTCTAGATTGGTTGAAGAAACATAAATACAGCGCAGATACTCGCGGTAACAACCGTTTCATCCGAGTAACTTGGGATGAAGCGCTAGATTTGTTTTATCGCGAACTAGAACGTATTCAAAAAGACTACGGCCCATGGGCGCTGCATGCAGGTCAAACAGGTTGGAACCAAACGGGTTCATTTAACAACTGTACTGCGCACATGCAACGTGCAGTAGGTATGCATGGCAACTTCATCACTAAAGTAGGTGACTACTCGACGGGTGCAGGTCAAACCATTATGCCGTACGTGCTAGGCTCAACCGAAGTTTATGCACAAGGTACGTCTTGGTCTGAGATCCTAGAAAACTCTGACAACATCGTTCTTTGGGCTAACGACCCAGTGAAAAACCTTCAAGTAGGTTGGAACTGTGAAACGCATGAGTCGTTTAAGTACCTTGCACAACTAAAAGAAAAAGTGGCAAAAGGTGAGATCAACGTTCTATCTGTAGACCCAGTGAAGAACAAAACTCAGCGCTACTTAGAGAACGATCACTTGTACATCAACCCGCTGACAGACGTAGCGTTCATGCTCGCTGTGGCACACGTGTTGTACAACGAAAACCTGTACGATAAGAAATTCATTGATACTTACTGTCTAGGCTTTGAAGAGTTCATTCAATACGTTCAAGGTAAGACAAAAGACAAAGTAGAGAAGACGCCCGAATGGGCAGCAGCGATTTGTGGCGTGAAAGCGGACAAGATCCGTGAATTCGCACGCATGCTAGTCAGCGGTCGTACACAGATCCTGATGGGTTGGTGTATCCAGCGTCAAGAGCACGGTGAGCAGCCATACTGGGCAGCGGCTGTGGTTGCTGCAATGGTTGGTCAAATCGGTCTACCTGGCGGTGGTATCTCTTACGGTCACCATTACTCAAGTATCGGTGTGCCTTCTACTGGTTTCGCGGGCCCTGGTGGTTTCCCTCGTAACCTTGACCAAGGTATGAAACCGAAGTGGGACAACAACGACTTTAACGGTTACAGTCGTACTATCCCTGTTGCACGTTGGATCGACTGTCTGCTAGAGCCTGGCAAAGAGATCAACTACAACGGCGGTAAAGTGAAACTGCCAGACTTCAAGATGATGGTTATCTCGGGTTGTAACCCATGGCACCACCATCAAGATCGTAACCGCATGAAGAAAGCGTTCCGCAAGCTTCAAACGGTTGTAACGATCGAGTTTGCTTGGACTGCGACATGTCGTTTCTCAGATATCGTTCTACCGGCGTGTACGCAATGGGAACGTAACGACATCGACGTATACGGTTCATACTCGAACAAAGGTCTGATTGCAATGCATCGCCTCGTTGATCCATTGTTCCAATCTAAGCCTGACTTCCAAATCATGAGTGAACTAACTCAGCGTTTTGGTCGCCGCGAAGAATACACTCGTGGTATGAGCGAGATGGAATGGATCGAAAGCCTTTACAACGATTGTAAAAAAGCGAACGAAGGTAAGTTCGAAATGCCAGAATTCAACGAGTTCTGGGAGAAGAGCGTACTAGACTTCGGTGAAGGTAAACCTTGGGTTCGTCATGCGGACTTCCGTAAAGACCCTGAGCTGAATCCACTAGGTACGCCGTCTGGCTTCATCGAGATCACGTCTCGTAAGATCGGCCGTTACGGTTACGAACACTGTCAAGAGCACCCAATGTGGTTCGAAAAATCAGAGCGTTCACACGGTGGTCCTGGTTCAGATAAATACCCATTCTGGTTGCAGTCTTGCCACCCTGATAAGCGTCTGCACTCTCAGATGTGTGAGTCTGAAGAGTTCCGCGCGACTTACGCGGTACAAGGTCGTGAGCCGGTTTACATCAACCCAGCGGATGCCAAAGCAAAAGGCATCAAAGATGGTGATTTGGTACGTGTATTCAACGGTCGTGGTCAGCTGTTAGCTGGTGCTGTTTTGACTGACAGCTACCCACGTGGCGTTGTTCGTATCGAAGAAGGTGCATGGTACGGTCCTCTAAACGAGAAAGAGGGCGCAATCTGTACCTACGGTGATCCTAACACGCTGACGCAAGACATCGGTTCTTCTGAGCTTGCACAGGCGACTTCTGCGAACACATGTATCGTAGACTTCGAGAAGTTCACAGGTAAAGTGCCACCAGTCACTTCATTTGGTGGTCCGATCGAAGTTGCTTAATTAGTGCAGTTTGCATAAATCGAAATACCAGCCTCAGGGCTGGTATTTTTTTATCAAAATTTCAGTGAGCGTTGTCTCAATAGTAACTTCATAACGTTAAACGAGACTGGTATTCGTGATGATGGTAACGAATTGGGTGAGACAAGCAGGAGATAATGCGCCAAGCTAAACAATAATAATTAAGTGAGTAGACTCTTTATGGCTCAGAGCATTCAATTGGCAAATCACACTGAGATCACTGTGAATAACAATGACTTCCAAGTTGAAGTCGAGGGTAATCAATTACATTTTTCTTTTGCTGGTCTCCACAATAAAACCTTTACCGACCGTGAAGTGTTGCTCGAAATGCCGTTTTTGTACGAGCACGAGGCCAACGTAATTGGGGATGGTTTTCAAATGTTGGCGCAAACGGCGGGAACGATCAATCACCCCGTTGATATTGGTCGCTGCCCAGACAATAATCCTTCTTATCGAATCTACCCTAAAGATGCCCCTAAGCGTTATTACAACTATTTAGTGGTGGAAGGTTCAGCGGGCTACACATTATTTGGCTTCACATCATGTCATCGCTTTGCTGGCTATTTTGATGTTGTACTGCGTGATGGGCATTGGGTTTTATCAGCCGCAATTGATGGTGAGTTGACTCAAGTGGCGGATTGGGAAAGTAATCAACTTGAATCCGTGGCGGTACTCTGTGGTCAATCGCTGTCCGAGCTTTATCAAACCTATGGCGAGATGATTGCAGAGCATCATCCTGTTCGCCAAGGTGTGACACAAGATGCGCCTGTTGGTTGGTGTTCGTGGTATGCGTACTACGCAGACGTGACAGAGCAAAACATCATGCAGAACGTTGATTGCATGCAAGATAAGCTCGAAGACCTAGAGTGGCTACTTCTGGATGATGGCTATCAAGCCTTTATGGGCGATTGGTTAATCCCATCGGATAAGTTTTCTGGTGGTGTGAAAGAGCTCATTCATAGTATCCGTGCAAAAGGCAAAAAGCCGGCGATTTGGATGGCGCCTTTCATTGCACAGCCTGAGTCGGAGATCTTCAAACAGCATCCAGATTGGTTTGTTCGCCACAAGGATGGTGGCTTACTTAAAGCAGAAGATGTCACATACGGTGGTTGGCGATGCACGCCTTGGTACATTCTCGATACTTCAAACCCTGAAGTGCAAGATCACCTAACTCATGTGGTCTCTGTTATGCGTCAAGAGTGGGGCGTTGAGCTATTCAAATTAGACGCAAACTACTGGGGCACGTTAAAAGGTAAACGAAGCCAATCGGGTGTCACCGGTGTAGAAGCCTACCGCATGGGTATGGAAGCGATCGCTAAAGGGGCAGGGGATGCATGGCTGTTAGGCTGTAACGCGCCAATGTGGCCATCTCTGGGACTTGTGGATGCAATGCGTGTTTCTGACGATGTAGAGCGTCATAGTCGTCGATTCGAGCAGATAGCCAAAGAAACCTTTTACCGTAGTTGGCAGCATCGAAAATTGTGGCAAATTGACCCGGATTGCGCCACGTTCACTTCATTAGCTAATCAATCTGCATCCAGAGAAGAGTATGAATTTCATCGCACGGTGTTATTAGCGAGTGGTGGTTTGCTGCTGTCTGGTGACCCGCTCCCTGAGATTACGCCGTTTGCTAAGAAGACACTGTCTAAGCTCATGTTACGTCAACAACGTAACCAACAATCTGCAAAGTTTACCGCTTTGAGTTTAAATCACGCGTTTTTAAAACTAACGACGAAGAATGACCTCCATTGTTTGTTTAATTATGCGAGTTACGGAGCGATGGAATTTACGCTGACGTCTGATCAACCGGTGGACTGGTATGATTACTGGACAGGGGAAAAGCTAAACCAAGAACCTTGCCAGTTGTTAATGGTGAGCGTTGATAAAGGGCTCAATGCGAAAGCGATCGTTACAGCATAACGTGAAGTAAATCGCCCAATACCAAGATCAAGAAAGGAGCCTATTGCGGCTCCTTTCTCGTTTTGATGCTCTGGGCGTTAGAACTCGAATAAAAAGTAATACCCGTATCCAACAATAAACGCAGGAATGGACGAGTAAATAGTCGCGACCAAAGCAGCTTTCGGTGCCATTGCAATGGCGGGGAATAGGGCGTCACCATCGTTAGAAATCGCATTGGCCAGTTGCGCAGAAAGTGGCGCTGCACCAGAGATGTACAGGCTAGTGACTAAAATTTGCGGACCACAACCAGGTAGCATACCAATGGCTAAGCCAGCTAATGGCATCCATATCCCCCAATGAGAAAAGGTTTCTACAAGGTCGAGTCCAGAAAAATAGGTCGTCAGTTCAAACGCCAGAAACGCCACGATCACCCAAGCACTGACGAAGTTTGTGTCTTGAGCCGCTTTTTGAATTGGGTGCGAGTCCACAATTTTTTCATCTTCAGAGACTGTTGACTGATAATCGCCGAGCTCTTTTGTCATCGCCCACAACGACATTGTGATCACTGCAAAGATAGCGCCCAGCCATTCAATGGTGTTGGCTTTCAAAGATAGCAACTGATTAATATCGATTTGGAAAGACATTAACACAGCAACGACACTAGCAGGCACAATAAGCCATTTCCAAAATGCGCCTTGTAGATTGATTGCACGTTGTTCAAGGGGTGTATGTCGGTCTGTCTGGTGTTGGCAACAAGCATGTGTCTGAGGTGCTTCTTTTGGTTCTGGTCGCAGAAAGTTATCAGCATGAAAAGCATTAACGACTAACCCTGAAAGAGTACCCACGATAATGCCTAATCCAACCACGCCTAATCCAACACTTGGTTTGGCGGCCAGAAGTAAAAAGGCAGCGTCACCCATTGTTGAAGTAAGTACCGCGACAATCGCACCAAATCCCACTCGGCCACTAATAAATTGCGTTGTCACAACAATAGCGCCACCACAGCCAGGCAAAGCACCCAATAAAGAAGCAAAGAAAACCTGATGATTACGCGAGCGATGGTATAGCTCGGTAATTCGATTGGTTTTCGACATAAAGTTTGAAAGATAATGATAAATAGCCAATGTGGCAGCAACATAGCATGACACTGCCCAGAATGAGTCGGATAGCGTCTGTACGGCAACGTCACGTGTATTTTCATTGCCTAGCAAAATGAGCATGACGATAGGGATCAGCAATCGCTTATAAGCTAAACGAAACTGAGTAGGCTGAAACAACTGTTGTGCAGAGTGTAAAAATTGGGTCGCGTTCATCGTTTACTCAAATGCAAATAGGAATAATTATCATTATATGTAAATGAGATTTATTCGCAATAGCATTGTGAACTTTTCTTCGTGTCAAACTCTCTGAAATCAGGTAAAGTATCGGCCTTTGTGAGCAAACACGCCCTAATTAACTGTATTAGGCGGCGTATAAAATTGACTTGAATAGGAAGAAACATGATTCTAGTTGTAGGTCATAAGAACCCAGACAGTGACAGTATTTGTAGTGCACTCGTTGCAACTGAACTTCTAAAAGCGCGTGGCGTTGAAGCTATGCCAATTCGCCAAGGCGAAATCAACCGTGAAACTCAGCACATCCTAGAAGTTGCTGGCGCTGAAGTTCCTGAGCTTCGCACATCAGTTGCGGGTGAGACCGTTTGGCTAGTAGATTACTCAGATCTAGCACAAGCACCAGACGATATCGCAGAAGCTGAAATTGCGGGTATTGTTGACCACCACCGTCTAGGTGACGTGATGACAGTAAACCCAATGGAAGCATGGATCTGGCCTGTTGGTTGTACCAACACTGTTCTATTCAACATGTTCAAGATTGAAGGTCACGCGATTACTCCACAAATTGCTAAGCTAATGATGTCAGCAATTCTATCTGACACAGTAGGTTTTGCTTCTCCAACTTGTACACAAAAAGACAAAGATGCCGTTGCTGAACTAGCGGCAATCGCAGACGTACAAGATGTTGACGCGTTCACTAAAGATCTTCTAATTGCTAAAACAAACATCGAAGGTCTATCAGCGGCTGAGCTTGTTGAGAAAGACCTTAAAGGTTACCCATTCAACGGTCGTGACGTAGTGGTTGGTCAAGTTGAACTTGCAACTCTTGAGCAAGTTGACGGTATGATCGAAGCACTAGAAGCAGACCTAGAATCTCGTTGTGAGAAAGATAACCTAGCGTTCGCTGCTGTAATGCTAACAGACATCACGACTGCTCAAACTCGTCTTCTATACAAAGGTGAGTGGGCTGAGAAGCTTGTTAAGCACGAAAAAGACGGCATGCTAATGATGGAAAACACGCTAAGTCGTAAGAAGCAAGGTTGGCCTTGGCTTCAAACTGAGCTAGCTTAATTTTCTAGCATATACTTTAAATGCCCGCCTAGCTGCGGGCATTTTTCTATGGGAAATAGGAGACGAATATGTCTGAGCAACTGACCCAAGAGCAGATGGATACCATTAATCGCTACAACGAAGAGCAACGTTTAAAGTACTGCGTAAAAGAGATTGTGGCGAATCGTAAGGTTTGGATTCTGAAAGACGAACATGGCTGTGTCATGTTAAATACAGAAGATGATGATTGTGTACCAGTATGGCCAAACGAAGAGTTCGCTTTGCAATGGGCGAATGGTGATTGGGAAGATTGCGAGCCAGAAGCGATCTCTCTAAACAAGTGGCACAGCCGTTGGACCTCTGGTCTAGAGGATGACGAGCTATCGATTGTTGTATTCCCAAATCAAAATGAAGAAGGGGTCGTATTGTTTCCTGACGAGTTTGATTTTGAACTGCGCAAACAAGCGAGCCGCCGTTAGTTTTTTGATTAGTACCCATGCAATAAAGAAGCCTGCGTTAAAGCAGGCTTCTTTACATTTGCACGATTACATCTTTGATAAGCTATTTTGTTTGATGGCTTGGCGCTTTATAAAAGTGGCTTTCGACTAATCGTTGAGTAATAGGATGCTCGGGATGAGTCAGTACTTGGTTGGTCTCGCCAAACTCGACCACTTCACCTTCATGCATCACCATCACTTTATCAGTAATATGCTTAACAATGCCAATATGCTGAGACACGTACACAAATGACAATCCCATCTCTTCTTGCAACTCGAGGAATAAGTTAATGATCTGCGAGCGCATTGCCATATCCAAACCGTTTAACGCCTCATCAGCGACAATGATGGAAGGTTGAAGAATAAGTGCACGAGCCAAACATACGCGCTGTTTTTGACCGGCAGCTAGCATTTGTGGATAAAAATAGGCGTGCTCAGGCAGCAATCCTACGCGGAGCAAGGTGTTCTTTACACGCTGCATGCGCGCATCTGGCGGCATGTTGGTATTTCGCTTTAGCGGACCTTCTAAAATACGACCAATCTGGATACGTGGGTTTAACGATGTGTTTGGATCTTGGAAAATCATGCGGATGAGCTTGCAGCGTGTCGCGTAATCTTTGTGCTCCAATCGTTCGCCATTCACACGGATCTCTCCGGAGCTTGGTTCAACAACGCCAGCAAGCATACGAGCTAGTGTGGATTTTCCTGACCCGTTTTGACCAATAAAACCAATAGTTTGTCCTGGCTCTAAAGTAAAGCTTACCGGTTTCACTGCCTCATTAACCTGACGTTTGAACAGACGGGAGCGCGTAACAAATTGCTTCGATAAATTATCGACTTCAAGTAACGCACTCATGACTTTTTCTCCGTGTTCAATGGAAAGTGGCAGTTAAATTTATGATTCTTAATTCGTCTGGTGTGTGGAATTTCTACACATTGTTTCTGCGCATATGGGCAACGTGGTCCGAGGCGACAACCGATAGGCAGATGCTGCAATGGCGGAATCGAGCCCGGTAGGGATTGGAGTTTTTGCTTGTGTGGTACCCAATCATTAAAGTCAGGCATCGCTTTAAGCAAGGCATCGGTGTACGGGTGCTTGGGTGCCGCAATGATTTTACTGGTATCGGCAGACTCCACCGACTGACCACAATACATTACCGTAATACGTCCTGCCCACTGTGTTATGGTCGCTAAGTCGTGGCCGATAAGCAGAATGGTTGTGTTATTAAGTTGGTTCATGCGGCTCAACAGACGCAAAATTTGCGATTGGGTAATCGGGTCTAAGTCGTTGGTTGGCTCATCTGCGATCAGCAACTTTGGTTTGGTCGCTATCGCCATGGCAATCATGACTTTTTGACACTCACCATCAGTCAGTTCATAAGGGTAGCTACCCATTAAACGCTTGTGATCTTTAATACCCACTTTATGCAAAAGCGCGATGGCCTGTTTTTTACGCCATTTAAATCGCTCCCACCATTTCCCTTCAAATGCGCGAGATGGAATGGATTCAATCAATTGACGCCCGACTTCCTCTGAAGGGTCAAGACAAGTTGAAGGTTCTTGGAAAATCATCGCAATATCACGAGCAATGACGCGCCGACGCTCTTTTGGTGTAAGCTGAAGCAAGTCAATATTGCCAAGGCGCATACGGTCTGCGGTGATGCGCCAGTTATCTTTACTTACCCCGACAATCGCTTTTGCAACTAAGCTTTTCCCTGAACCAGACTCACCTACAAGACCACGAATTTCGCCTTCGTTCAAAGTTAGGCTCATTCGGTCAACGGCTTTGACCAACCCTTGAGGTGTTTCGATCTCAATGGTCAAATGTCGAATATCTAACAACGGCATTATTCGATCCCCGCATTAAGCGCTTGACGTACACCTTCACCTACTAAGTTTAGGGTAATAACAGTAAACATGATGGTCAGGCCGGGTAGGGTCACTGTCCAAGGTGCAATATAAATAAGCTCGACAGAGTCACCTAATATTGCTCCCCACTCGGTGCTTGGGGCCTGTGCGCCTAGGCCAAGAAAACCCAGTGCCGTAATATCTAAAATCGCAGCAGAGAGCGCGAGTGTGATTTCAGCGGCAATGACCGTCAGAATGTTAGGAAGAATTGAACTCCACAGTAAGTAGAAATCATTAGCGCCATCAAGGCGTGCTGCCATTATGTAGTCTTTTTCAACTTCGGTGTGGACTGCGATATAAACGGAGCGAATAAAACGCGGAATCAAAGCCAAGCAGATTGCGAGTAAAATATTGAACCCACCAAAGCCTAGAAATGCCACAAAAATGATTGCTAATAAGAGCGACGGGATCGACATGACGGTATCGAGCAAGTGGTTGAGAGTACTCGACAGTAAGCCTTTCGTCATACCTGCCAATACGCCAATTAAACAGCCTACAACGGCAGCAATTGCGGTGATGGCGACAGCAGCGCCAAATGTCAGCTGAGAGCCCATAATCAGGCGCGAAAGAATATCTCTACCTAAGTCATCGGTCCCCAAAAAGTAATCAACCGTTCCTGCTGGGGCCCATGATGGCGGCACAAGCAACTCACCTGACTGTGCTTGGGCGTCAAATGGTGCAAGTAGGGGGGCAAAAATGGTAATAAGGACGATAAACACCAAGCACCACAAGCCAAACATGGCTAGTCCGTTGGCGCGGTAGCTTCGCCAAAAACGCTCAAACTGTGTTGGAATGCGCTCTTCCTGATAAACGTTATTTGTTAGCATACCATTCCTTTCGAACTAAAGGGTTAATCATCGCGCCAATCAAATCCGAGAGAATGTTAGCGGTAAGAACCAAAGTCGCAAGTACCATCACGCCAGCTTGGATAGATGCATAGTCTTGGCTTGCCAGCGCATCTAAAAGCCAACGACCAATACCTGGCCAGTTAAAAATAGACTCCGTGATGATAGCTAAGGTAATCATACTCGAAAGTTGAACACCAACTTTGGGAATGATAGGCGGTATCGCATTCCGCAATACATGTTGAGTTACGATTTCGCGGTTAGAAAGACCTTTGATTCTCGCTGCACGGATGTAGTTTTGGCTCATCACTTCCGCTACCGAGGAGCGCATTAGTCCGACAACCTGGGTGGTTGGAGCCAAAGCGAGCACCAAACATGGCAGCACCATATGCTCAATAACGCTTTGCAGTGCATGAGCGCGGTATTCGCCTTTCGCCATGAATGCGTCGATAATGGCAAACCCGGTTACATGATCAATTTCGTAAAGTAAATCATACCGTCCCGCAACGGGAAAGAGTTGGTATTCCAATGAAAAGACCATGATAAGTAACAGAGCTACCCAAAAGATTGGGGCGGAATAACCAGACATTGACATGAATGAAATGCTGGTATCGAGCCATTTACCTTGCTTCATCCCGGCCACGGTTCCAAGTGGAATGCCGATCAAAAGGGACACCAAAAAGGCAAAGAAACACAATTCCAAAGTGGCTGGGAATACAACGGCGAGCTCGTCGTAAATCGCATTGCCGTTTTTACTTATGCCAAAATCGAGTTGAGAAAGGTTGATCAAGTAAGTTTGCCAGCCAGACCAAAAATCAACGTTTGCCCAGTGCGAGAGAGGGTCAAGGCGCAGCAGAGAAAAACCCACTAATGTAAGGATCATCAAAGTGATGATAAATAGGTTAAAGCGTCGAACGGTATACCAAAACATCAGTGAATTCTCTCAACTCTATCAAACGGTTGGGCATTGAAAGGGCTTGATTTGAAGCCTGTCAGCGATTTGTCGTGCACACGGAACTGCACGCCATGCGCCAGAGGAATAACCGGGAACTCTTGATTCAAAATGTTCTGTGCTTGGCGATATAGGTTCAAACGGTAACGCGGTTCTTGAGTTTCTAACGCCAAATCGAGCAAGAAATCGAAGTCATCGTTACACCACATGGACACGTTAAGGCCAACGCGGTCAGACTCGCAAGATAATAAAGGGCGGAAAAAGTTGTCAGGATCCCCGGTATCACCAATCCAACCTGTTAAAAGTAAATCGATATCGTTGATGTTCTCCAAATCCACACGTTCAAACCTATCATCGGTCAGTAGCGTTAATTTAACCCCAATATCGGCAAAATTCGCTTGGATTAACTCCGCAGTCTTACGAGGGCTTGGGTTAAAAGCACGTGGTTCAAGTGGTACCCACATGGTCAATTCTAGGCCGTCTTCGTAGCCTGCATCTCGAAGTAGTGCCAATGCATAATTCCGGTCATAACGAATTTTTACGCTATCTTTTTGATAAGCCCATGAATTAGGTGGTAGCAAGGTATAAGCTTGGGAGCCAGTTCCGTAGTAAACCGAATCTAAAATATTTTGACGGTTGATCGCTAAGTTAAGTGCTTGGCGAACTCGAGTATCACTCAGCGCGGTGGTTTCTGTGTTTATCGCAATAAAGGAAACGTTGTTAGCTGGTGTAGCCGTCAGCTCAAGGTTGTCATTTTCTTGAATGACAGGTATTTGGCTCGAAATAGGTGAAGAGAGTACGTCACACTCGTTTCTTAAAAGTTTAGCTAGTGTACCCGTGCCTCTGTGAGAGATATCGAACACCACTTGTTCCATTTTTGCTGGTGACTTCCAGTAATTAGAATGACGCTCTAATCGAATCAAATCGTTCACTTGGTACTCTTTTAATTGATAAGGGCCGGTACCGATAGGAAGTTGGTCGATTTCTTCTTTATGATCTTTTGCAGCCAATTGCTGTCCGTACTCCGCAGACAAGATAACCGCATGGCTGGTGGCAATATTGGCCAAGAAAGAAAAGTTTGGCTGAGATAACGTAAACCTTACCGTATGCTCATCTATTGCAACCACGTCTTGGAGTAGGTTTTGAAAATCTAACCCTGCAAACCATGGATAAAAACCACCACCTACTTGGTGAAAAGGATGGTCTACATCGATGATTCGCTTGAAGCTAAATACCACATCTTTTGCATTCAATGGGCGAGTGGGTGTGAACCAAGGCGTGGTTTGGAATTTAACACCACGTTTAAGCTTAAACGTGTATTCCGTCCCTGATTCATTTACTGACCAACTCTCGGCGATGCTTGCCACGGGCTGATGTGATTTAGGATCGAGCGTGAGCAGCGTATCGTACAGCTGCGGGCTCAGAGCCTCTGCGGTAATACCGCTATCAATAAGCTGAGGGTTAAACGTGGTCGGCTTACCTTGCCCGCAAAACACAAAGCCAGCTTTGCGAATATCATTGTGGTCAATTTCATCGCCACAAGCGGTCAGTAGGCTAATCCCAATAAGGCTCAGCGATAATCTTATAAAAGCATTCATAATATGAAATGTTCATTGGATCTTGCTCGTTTCGTTTGATCTTACTCTTTCAAAGCTAACAAGCGAAAATGATCTCGCTAATTTATCACCTTTGTGAACTCGCTCCAAACATAAAATCCATACACTGTAAGGTGTTATGCCATAAATGCATGCGAATTAGAGCGCAGTCACGAGCTCGTGTATTGATTGAGTACTCTCGGTCAAGTTAGCTTTGTCCGACCAAACCATATTTTCTAACCATCCCTCGTAATTGGTGATAGCTCAAGCCAAGTAGCTCGGCTGCTTGTCGTTGATTAAACTTGGCTTCTTCCAATGCACGATTGAGTAAATGGATATCTTGTTCCTCTTGCCATTGTTTATAGTCTAGAGGGAATTGGATGGTGTTGCTTGATGCTTCCTCTTCTTGTTGTTCTGCTTGTTTTGCACTATGGCCAAGCGCGCTGTGCCAAACCGTTTCAAAAGGATTGAAAATCAGTTCATCAATTGGGTCAGCATTCAGACCATGTTGGTAAATCGCACGTTCAATCACGTTTTTTAGTTCGCGGACGTTACCGGGCCATTCATATTCAATAAGCGACTGCTGCGCTTTTGGGGTAAAACCGACAAAGTATTCCAGTTGCAGTTCACGACACATTTTCATCGCGTAGTGCTCTGCTAAAGAGAGAATGTCTTCTTTGCGCTCGCGAAGAGGGGGTAACATAATGACATCGAAGGCTAGCCTGTCGAGCAGATCTGCACGAAAATCACCTTGCTCTGCCAACTTTGGTAGGTCGGCATTGGTTGCACAAACAAGTCGAACATCCGCATTGAGAGCGGTATGACCGCCAACTCGTTCATATTCACCATATTCAATGACACGTAATAGCTTTTCTTGAACTAAAAGTGGTGCGGTTGCCAGTTCGTCAAGAAACAAAGTACCGCCCTCGGCGCGCTCGAAACGCCCTTTATGCTTACCTTTAGAGCCCGTGAAGGAGCCGGATTCATGTCCAAACAATTCGGAATCTATTAGCCCTTCGCTTAATGTCGCACAGTTGAGTGATAGTAGTGGTTTATCCCAACGTCTTGATAAATAATGCAAACGCTGAGCGATGAGTTCTTTACCCGTACCTCGTTCACCAATGATGAGGACAGGGCGCTCAATGGGTGCAAGTTGTGATACTTTATCTAGTACAGCGAGAAAAGCAGGTGATTCACCAATCAGGTTTTGCTTCATAAAGTCCTTCTTATTTAACAGCCGAGCCATGATTCAGGGATAGAGTTGGTAAATTTCACCAACAGTTGGTGAAAAACATCATAGCACAATAGTGTGTAACGACAACAAAATGAATAACACTCTGATTTAAAAGAAAATTATAAGTTGGCACGTTACTTGTTATATATTCAGGGAGACACAAGGTTAATCACCACCTTGTCGAGTTTTAATAGGAAAAAAGAGGAGTTCCGTTATGGGTATTTTTTCTCGATTTGCAGATATCGTTAACTCAAACATCAGTGCATTACTGGACAAGGCGGAAGATCCTGAAAAAATGATCCGTCTTATCATTCAAGAAATGGAAGACACACTTGTTGAAGTGCGTACTAACTCGGCTAAAGCGATTGCAGACAAGAAAGAGTTGGCTCGTAAGGTTGAAACGTTAGAAGAGCAAATTGGCGAATGGGGCCAAAAAGCGAGCTTAGCATTAGTGAAAGAGCGTGAAGATCTAGCTCGTGCAGCGTTAATTGAAAAGCAAAAGCTAGAGCAAGTGATTAAAGGCCTCCACACTGAGCAAACCTTAGTGGAAGAAACGATCGATAAGCTTACTGGCGAGATTGGTAAGTTGGAAAGCAAAATTGCTGAAACGCGCGCAAAACAGCAAGCACTAGCAATTCGTAACCAAACTGCATCTAACCGTCGTGATGTGCAAAAACACCTGCACACTAGCCGCACTAATGAAGCGATGGCGAAATTTGAGCAGTACTCACGTAAAGTGGATGAAATGGAAGCGGAAGCAGACCTGTATGCTCAAACTGGTAATGCTAAATCGCTAGAACAAGAGTTTGCAGAGTTGCAGGCACAAGACGAAATTGAAAAAGAGTTGGCAAAACTGAAAGAACAGATGTCATCGAAAGATAAATAAGAAAGGAGCCATTTATGTCGGCATTTTTTATAGCAGGACCAGTGATTGTCTTTTTAATCTTTGTCGCTCCACTATGGCTCTTCTTACACTATCGCAGCAAACGCAAAACAGATAGTGCACTGTCGAGCCAAGATTTAGAGCGCCTTCAGGTACTATCTGAAAAAGCGGAAGCGATGCAGTCCCGAGTTGATACATTGGAGCGCATCTTGGATGCTGAGTCACCAACATGGAGACGCAAGTATGAATAATCGAGAACTGTATCGTGATCCAGTAAATGGCAAAATCTCCGGTGTTTGCGCCGGTATTGCCAACTACTTTGGTGCAGAAGTTTGGTTGATTCGTATTGTAGTGATTTCTGCAGCGCTGCTAGGTGGTACGTTTTTGGTATTGTTAGCGTACGTCGCGATGGCGTTTATGTTAGAAAAGCAACCAGTAACGTATTCTGAAAATATCAGAGCGCAGCAAGAGCATACGCTCAAAAGTAAGCCTTGGCAGAAAGGGCAAAGCCCTGATCAACTGCTCAGTGTGTTGGAAAGGGATTTTGACCGTCTTGATGGCAAAATTCGTAACATGGAAGCTTATGTTACGTCTGATACATATAGGGTGAACAGAGAATTCAGTAAGCTCTAGGCATTTTGTATCCAAAGAAGATTTAACTGAAGCAGGCATAAAGCCTGCTTTTTTATCACAAATTACTAATTTTAAAGCACTATTAATCTTTTCTACTCTGGAAGTTCGTTCAAAATTCATCTACTTTAAAAATAATCCCCCAATTTTTATGGATGAATGTAATGAGAAAATTGCTCATTCCTATTGCCATCTCGGCTGTCTTGTCGGGGTGCGGCAAAGAACTTCCTCCTGTTCCTGAACCTGAATCGCGTCCTGCGAAGCTATTTACAGTATCTGTTGGCAATGCCCAGTTTGAGCGACATTTTCCTGCCACGACGGAAGCTGGCGATAGAGCAGTACTGACATTTCGAGTTCCAGGGCTTCTTCAAACGATAGAAGTGAATGAAGGTCAAGTCGTCAGTAAAGGTGATGTTTTGGCGTCATTAAACCCAGATGAATATTCTCTGCTCGAACAGCAAGCTCGGGCAAATTTTTTGCTCGCAGATGTGCAATACAAGCGATACCAAAAGCTACGTAAAGACCAAGTAGTATCTGAGCAAGATTTTGATGAGGCAAAAGCGAACCACAACTCGGCAAAAGCTCAATGGAATCAAGCAAAGGCAAACTTAAGATATACCAAACTTGTCGCGCCATATGATGGCACCATTTCGTACATTCCAGCAGAAAACCATGAATATGTTGCCGCGAAAGAAGGGGTGATGAATATTCAGTCCAACCAACTCCTCAAAGTGATATTCCAAATCCCAGACTATCTTCTAAATCGTTACACGCAGGGGAGCGATGTCTCTGCCAGAATGATATTTGATGCGTTCCCCGAGCAAGCCTTTGACTTAACCTTTCAGGAAATCGATACTGAAGCCGACCCTAAAACGGGCAGTTACAAAGTTACGATGGTCATGGAGCGACCAGCAGAAATAGGCCTTTTGCCGGGAATGTCTGGCAATGCTTACCTCCTGTCCAAAAGTGCAGGAGCGACAAAGATTCCTAACTCCGCGTTGCTAGAAGAGAACGGCAAAACATACGTTTGGCGTGTCGATGAGCAAGGCATTGTGTCCAAAGCCGCAATTGAGATGAATGACAAAAATCAAGTGTTAGCCGGGCTTAACGATGGCGACCAAATCATTATCTCGGGTGTCAGTGTAATTGAACCCGGAATTAAGGTAAGAGCGTGGATTAAGGAAAGAGGGTTGTAATATGAAAGGAATCATCTCTCTAGCGACTTTACTTTCAACGCTTTTTCTCGTTGGCTGTGGGGATAAGGCGCCAGAAAAAGAGCTCGAAACGCCACGAGTTAGAGTTACGTCATTAGCGGGAAACAAGGTGGACGACAACTTGTACTTCCCTGCGGTTGCGAATGCAGCGGATCGCTCTCATTTGAGCTTCAGAGTGGCAGGAGAAGTCAGCCGCATCATGGTAAAAGAGGGCGACAAAGTCACGAAGGGTGATGTTATTGCAACGCTAGATCCCACTGACTATGAGTTGGATGTAGATAATGCGAGTGCGCGTTTTTCTGTTGTCGACAGTCAGTATCGCCGCTCACGCCCTTTGGTTGATAAAGGCCTATTAGCTAAGTCTCAGTTTGATGAAATTGCAGCACAACGACAAATCGCCTTAGCTGAGCTTCAGTTAGCCAAACTTCGTCTATCATTTACTGCCTTAAAAGCGCCCGTGGATGGGATTATTTCGCGAGTTAATATCGACCAATTCGAAAATGTTCAAGTCGGACAGCATATCGTTAATATTCACAGCTTGGAGCGAGTCGAAGTGTTGATTCAGCTTCCAGACCGCCTCTATGTGAACCAACCGCCAACGGAAGAAAGACTCACAGCGATCAAAGCATTGGTGCGCGTGCCCAGCGGTAACGAATATAACGCGACGGTAAAAGAATTTACGACCGAACCCGATCCAACAACAGGTACGTTTACTGTCACACTGTCGCTTCCTATGCCGGAAGAAGAGTACATCCTAGATGGTATGGCTGTTGAGGTAACGTCTAAAGACGAGAATGTTGGGCTTGATCTCAACCTAGGAATTAATGTCCCTATCGAAGCCATTTTTAATGCGGACGGTGACGAGCTGGGGCGCGAAAACAAATTTGTTTGGGTACTGAATGACGACAATACGGTATCGCGCAAACAGGTGCGAGCAGGTAAGGCATCTAAAACGTCCATTCAAATCCTTGATGGTCTCATGCTCAAAGACAAAGTTGTGATTGCCGGTGTTTCTCGATTAAGGGATGGCATGAAAGTGGAAGTGATACAGGAAATGGCTACGCAGGAGGCCGGTCTATGAGCGATCTTAATAAATCAGTGCCTCAAAGTGATGATGATGTGACCGGTATTGCTGCGTACTTCATCCGAAATCGCGTCATCAGTTGGATGGTTGCACTGATATTTTTGATTGGTGGTATCGCCGCATTCTTTGGTTTAGGGCGTCTTGAGGACCCTGCTTTTACTATTAAAGATGCGATGGTAGTGACCTCTTACCCTGGTGCTACACCGCAACAAGTCGAAGAAGAAGTGACGTATCCAATCGAAAAAGCGATTCAGCAGCTTACTTATGTTGATGAAGTAAATTCGATTTCTAGCCGAGGCTTATCTCAAATCACGGTCACGATGAAGAACAATTATGGCCCTGATGATCTACCACAAATTTGGGATGAGTTGCGCCGTAAAGTGAACGACCTTAAAGGGACGTTGCCTCCAGGTGTGAATGAACCTCAAGTGATCGATGATTTTGGTGATGTTTACGGGATTTTGTTAGCGGTGACTGGCGACGGTTATAGCTATAAAGAGCTACTGGATTACGTCGATTACTTACGCCGAGAGCTCGAACTGGTTGATGGCGTGAGTAAAGTTTCGGTATCCGGGCAACAGCAAGAGCAAGTTTTCATCGAAGTATCGATGAAAAAGCTGAGCAGTATAGGTCTTGCTCCGGATACCGTGTTTAATCTTCTTTCGACGCAAAACGTGGTTTCTGACGCAGGAGCGATCAGAATTGGTGACGAGTACATCAGAATTCAGCCGACTGGCGAGTTCCAGAGTGTGGAGGAGCTGGGTGATTTGTTGATTACTGAGTCGGGCGCTCAGGGGCTCATTTTCTTGAAAGATGTGGCGGAAATAAAACGCGGGTATGTAGAAGTACCGAGTAATATTATTAATTTTAACGGAAGTCTTGCACTAAACGTCGGCGTTTCTTTTGCTGAAGGCGTCAATGTGGTTGAAGTCGGAAAAGCATTTGATCATCGCCTTGCCGAGCTAAAGTACCAACAACCTGTCGGTATCGAAATTTCCGAAATTTACAGTCAGCCTAAAGAGGTGGATAAATCGGTTAGCGGTTTTGTTGTGAGCTTAGCTCAAGCAGTCGGTATCGTTATTATCGTACTTCTGTTCTTTATGGGGCTACGTTCGGGGCTACTTATTGGTTTAATCTTGCTGCTGACGGTATTGGGTACGTTCATTTTCATGAAGTATCTCGCGATAGATTTGCAGCGGATTTCATTAGGTGCCTTGGTTATCGCGTTAGGTATGCTGGTGGACAATGCAATCGTTGTGGTTGAGGGGATTTTGATTGGTACTCAAAAAGGGCGAACTCGACTCCAAGCAGCGACCGACATTGTTACCCAAACAAAGTGGCCATTACTTGGGGCAACTGTGATTGCGGTAACTGCATTTGCGCCAATTGGACTGTCTGAAGACTCGACGGGCGAATACTGTGGCACTTTATTTACGGTTCTGCTGATCTCTTTAATGTTGAGCTGGTTTACCGCTATCTCGTTGACACCATTCTTTGCTGACATCTTCTTTAAAGGCCAGAAGATTAAACAAGGTGAAGGGGAAGAAAATGATCCATATAACGGGGTTATTTTCGTTATTTATAAAAAGTTTCTTCAGTTTTGTATGCGTCGTGCTTGGTTTACCGTTGTGGTGCTGATTGTGGGATTAGCGGCAAGTGTTTACGGGTTCACCTTTGTGAAGCAAGCGTTTTTCCCATCTTCGACAACGCCGATTTTTCAGTTAGATGTATGGATGCCAGAAGGAACTGATATTCGAGCAACCAACACAACGCTTAAAGAGTTAGAAAGTTGGTTAGCTAAGCAAGAGCATGTTGACCATATCACGACGACCGCGGGTAAAGGCTTACAGCGCTTCATGTTAACGTACGCGCCAGAGAAAAGTTATGCGGCTTATGGTGAGATAACCACTCGTATGGAAAATTACGAAGCGTTGAAACCATTAATGGCGAAGTTTCGAGAGTATTTAAAAGCCAACTATCCAGAAATCAATTACAAGCTCAAACAGATTGAGTTAGGCCCTGGTGGTGGTGCAAAAATTGAAGCGCGTATTATTGGCTCAGATCCAACCGTCCTTCGTACGATAGCCGCTCAGGTCAAGGACATCATGTACGCCGACCCTCAGGCAACAAATATCAGGCATGATTGGCGTGAACGAACCCAAGTTCTTGAACCTCAGTTTAACGAGAGTCAGGCACGTCGCTATGGCATTACCAAATCGGACGTCGATGATTTCTTGTCCATGTCATTCTCTGGAATGACGATAGGCTTATACCGAGACGGCACGACGCTCATGCCTATAGTGGCTCGTTTACCAGAAGATGAGCGCATTGATATTCGTAACATCGAAGGCATGAAAATATGGAGTCCAGCACAGAGTGAGTTTATCCCACTTCAACAAGTCACAATGGGTTACGACATGCGTTGGGAGGATCCTATCATCGTACGTAAGAACCGTAAGCGTATGCTCACTGTGATGGCAGACCCTGATATTCTAGGTGAAGAAACCGCATCGACGTTGCAAAAACGTTTACAGCCCCAAATCGAAGCGATTCAAATGCCTCCTGGCTATTCACTAGAGTGGGGTGGTGAATACGAATCTTCTGGTGATGCTCAAGAGTCGCTGTTTACTACCATGCCAATGGGGTACTTGTTCATGTTCTTGATCACTGTATTCCTATTTAACTCTATCAAAGAGCCACTCATTGTTTGGCTTACCGTGCCGCTGGCGTTAATTGGTGTCACTACCGGTTTGTTGGCGCTCAACACGCCGTTTGGTTTTATGGCATTGCTCGGCTTCTTAAGCTTATCGGGAATGGTGCTCAAAAATGGCATCGTATTACTGGACCAAATTGAAATTGAAATGAAGTCCGGTAAAGAGGCTTATGACGCGGTCGTTGATGCTGCGGTAAGTCGCGTCCGTCCCGTTTGTATGGCTGCTATCACGACGATCCTTGGTATGATCCCACTGTTGCCAGATATTTTCTTCAAACCAATGGCGGTTACGATTATGTTTGGTTTGGGTTTTGCGACAGTCCTGACACTGATTGTCGTGCCAGTGTTGTATCGTTTGTTCCATAAAGTGGCAGTACCGAAACAGGCTTAGTGCTACTGATATAACGATGAAAAGTATTGCGCCTCTAGCTCATCAGTTAGAGGCGCTTTTTAAGGAAGAATAATGACAGAACAAAAAACGTGTGCGTGGGCGATGAATCACCCATTAGAGCGCGAATATCATGATTCCGAATGGGGCGTGCCAGTATATGACGACCAAGTCCTGTTTGAATTTATTACTTTGGAAGGTGCGCAAGCTGGACTTAGCTGGATCACCATCCTTAAAAAACGCGAAGGTTACAGAGAAGCGTTCGAGAATTACGATCTAGATGCGTTGGAACAAAGAAATGAAGAACGCGCTGAATACATCGTGGAAAACTTCGATGTTGTGAGACATCGCGGAAAGATTAACTCGGTATTCAGTAATGCCAAAGCGGCTAAAGCGTTAATTGCTGAATACGGGAGTTTATCAGACGCGTTGTGGCAGTTCGTGGACGGCGAACCAATCATTAATCAATGGCAACATATGAGTGACGTACCAGCTTCGACAGAGCAATCCAAAGCCATGAGTAAATTCCTAAAAAAGAAAGGCTTCAAGTTTGTCGGTGAAACCATCTGTTATGCTTTCATGCAAGCCGTCGGCATGGTGGATGACCATATCGTTGGATGTCCTAAAAAGCAGAATAAGTAACGTTTGGCGATTAAGCTAATGTTGTTAGTTCTGGCTATCATGAATACGTTCCAAAGCTTCGATTCGACGCCATTGAGTGGCATCGAAGCTTTGTTTTCTTAAAGAAATGATTTCTGCCTGTTTTTCGTCTTGCCCTAGAAAATCCCTATTCAGAATATTTTGACGCTGCTTTAAGTAAGTGGCGAGTTGAGTCTCAAATGATGCTCTTTGCTCATCAAGCTTTTGCAGCCTCTGCGCTCCGGCATCTCCTACCAGAGCAACACGGGCGATGTACTTGTCTTGTGAATCAAGCTGAGAAGCTTGCTCGAGCTGCTCTGCTAATGCGTTATTGCGTTCACTTTCTCGTATGTAATCCGGTTGTTCTGATAACGCTTGATTGAGAAGGTGTGCTTGACTCTCGATATCCGATGCCTGCGTTTTAATCGTCAGCTTTTCTAAAGCAAGTTGGCGAAGTCGGTTTTCTTCGTCAAACAATTGGGTTATCTGCACCTCGTTAAAGTATTGAAGCTGTAAGTTCAGTATTGCTTCATTCAGCATGGTTAACTGTTCAAGCGTTAGGTGGTTGTGCTCAAAAGGCTCTAATGCAGTGAGTGCTTGCTTGTAGGAAAGGTAGGCTTGAAAAAGTGTGGCATCAATATTCAGAGTTTGCTTTGCTAAAGTGTCATCATTGACTTCCGCTTTGATCGTATCGAGATCTTCTTCGCCCAGCCGGCTAAGAGAATATTCGAAGAAGTCTTTTGGGGAAGAGACATCGGCGGCTATATCTTGCTGAGATTGCGAATGGTTAGAGGTTATCTCTTGTTGTTTGTCGCTTTGCAACAGAGAAAGTGCTCCCACGCCAAATATCGAGAGCAGGATAAAAGTGGTGAGAGCGACTTTCTTCATTGTGATGACCTCTTATAAACCTTGAAGTTTGAGACGATTTGCATGTTGGCGATAAAGCGTGACTGGATCGGTTTCAAAAAGATGATGAATACCGAGTAGGCCGTTAATTTCATCCAAATGGTTCATTTGATAATCATCACGTATGACTTTGCCCAAATGTGTGCTGCACGCACCAACTAAGCCATCATTTGGCCCATCAAAGGCTAAGCCAAGTACCATCATGGCAGCGTCGGTCGGATCGAAAACGTTTGTAAAAGTGGATGATCCGGTCCATGAGTAGTAATAAACGCCATTTGAAGCTAGCAAGTCACCATTACCACATTCACTGGTAGGGACTCCCTCCGGGTAGTGTTGGTTAAACGCTAATGATCCTTCCGTGGTTAATGCTGCTAGTGAGGCTAAAGGGTCTTGGTCGAGATCAGAACCACCTGATAGAAGATTAATAAGAGTAGTTAAGCCTTGCGCCAGTTTTACCGCGAGCTGCTCACTACCCGAACCCTCGGATACGGTGCCACGAACTAGATCTGCCACTTTAGACCCTTTATTAACGCCTCCTATACTCGTAACTGATGCGACTAGGTCAGGACGGACAGAGGCAACATAGCGCGTTGTTGGACCACCATGACTGTGACCAATGAGATTGACTTTCTCTGCGCCTGTTGCTGCAAGTAAGGTTTCGACTTGAGCAAGCAGTTGCTCCCCTCGAACTTCGCTGCTATTGGTCGCGGATACCTGTGCAACATAAACCGTAGCGCCATCTTTTGTTAAGGAATGTGGTATTCCGAAAAAGTAATCAACGCCTGCCAGGGTATCAAAACCAAACAAACCGTGAACCAGAACAATCGGATACTTGGTTTGGGTATAACCTGTTGCAGCGTATACGGAGGTTATTGGGACGGTAACTAAGGTAAAAAGCATTAGCGCTATAAATTTGAGTTTCAAAACTATCTCCTTGTGGTATGACCTCTTATGAATGATAAAAAGTAGGAGAGAAACTCTAAATTTGGAAAGCCTATTTGTGGCACATTATTTCATTCTGTGACTGCTCAATTGAAAAACAACACAAATGATTAACATTAATTAATAGTTCTGGTGAATGTTAGTTAATTCTAATTAAGTCAGGGAGTTATAAAAACGCCCCGCAATGCAGGGCGATTCAATCATTGTTATAGGGAGACTTCTTTTTCAAGCATTAAGGCATTATAACGCGCAAAACCAGCCTCTAAATCAGCGATCAAGTCATTTACGTCTTCTAAGCCAATATGAATACGAACCAAAGTACCTTCAAAGTGTGGGTGAGCTACGGTTCTCAGACTGTTAAAGCTCTTAGGTTCGTTAGCTAGAATGAGGCTTTCATAACCGCCCCAAGAGTAACCCATACTGAAGTGTTTCATGCCATCAAGCAGAGCCGTCGTCGCTTTTGGATAAGACGTTTTGAGAACAAATGAAAACAAGCCGTTTCCCCCTGTGAAGTCTCGTTTGAAAAACTCATGGCCAGGGCTTGTTTCTAAAGCTGGATGGCGGACATGATCAACTTCTGGGCGAGAAGCGAGCCACTGAGCGACTTTTAAACTGCTTTCTGCGTGCTGTCTTAGGCGAACATCCAACGTGCGAATACCTCGAAGACCTAGGTATGCGTCGTCAGGAGAAACGCACTGACCCATCAGGTAGCTTTGTTCACGAAGCTGATCCCAATACTTTTCAGAAGCCACAGCAGTACCTAGCATGACATCTGAATGTCCAACGATATACTTAGTCGCCGCTTGAATGGAAATGTCTACGCCATGCTCGAAAGGAGAGAAGTTCACGCCAGCTCCCCATGTGTTGTCAAGCATCACAATGATATCTTGCTCGTGGGCAATGCGCGCTAATGTAGGTACATCTTGGACTTCCATGGTTATTGAACCAGGAGATTCCAAGAAAAGGACTTTGGTATTCGGCTGAATCAAGTCTCGGATACCTTCACCGATCATTGGGTCATAATAGGTGGTTTCGATGCCCATCTTTTTCATGATGGTGTTACAAAAGTCACGAGTTGGTTCGTAACAAGTGTCCACCATTAGAATGTGATCGCCAGTTTCAACGAAAGAGAGGATGGCGTTTGAAATTGCTGCCGTTCCACAAGGGTAAAGCGCGCAACCAGCTCCACCTTCAATCTCAACCATTGCGTCTTGGAAAGCAAAGTGCGTGTTGGTGCCTCGGCGACCATAAAACAATGTTTTGTTTGCACGATTAATGGTGGCTTGGTTCTTTTCTGCAACGGTATTGAATACCACGGTTGAAGCGCGTTGAACGGGTGGGTTTACAACACCATTTGTCCACTTTTTATCGCGGCCAGCGGTAATGAGTTTGGTTTTTTTTCCCTCTGACATAAAAGTTCCCTGTCTTAAATATTGCGGTTTTGAATATTTAAAACATGGACGACGTAGGTTATGCAAGGGAAAAGTCAACTATCAGCCAATAACAGCCAAGATGAACAGGTAATGATGTCGAGAGGTATCGTGTAGATAGGGAGCTAAAAGAACAAACCTCCAGCAGGATGCATGTAGCGCTGGAGGTTTTTTAGCCTGTGTATTTGAGGTATTAGAGGAGTGGGTTGAAGAGATAGAACACTCGCTCTAAGAACCGAGAAAATAGGCTCCTTTTCTCCCATTCTTCCAATACAACAGTGTGAGATTGCTTAATATAGCTATCTTGTAACCAAGACATTTGCTTGGTGAACTCTTCGTCATCAACGGCGAGGGTCACTTCGAAGTTCAGCCACAAGCTGCGCATATCCATGTTTACGGTGCCAACTAAACAGAATTGGTCGTCAATTACGACAGATTTTGTATGCAGCAAACCACCATAAAACTCATAAATCTTGACCCCTGCACTCAAGAGCTCACTATAAAAAGCGCGTGAAGCCCATTGCACCATCATAGAGTCATTTTTATGGGGAATAATGAGTTCAACGTTAATGCCTCGTTGTGCTGTCATCTTTAACGTTTCGAGTAAATCAGCATTGGGCACGAAATATGGTGTTGTGATTCGTACCGAGCGATTGGCTTGGTTTATTGCCAATGTTAATACTTGATAGATCAGATATTCCGGCATACCTGGGCCAGAAGGCACAACCTGAATAGGGTGTTGGAATTCACTCTCATCGATCTTGCATTCAGGTAGTCTTGGTAAATGACGTTCGCCAGTTTCGACTTCCCAATCCCAACAGTGGATGGCACTCAATACGTTTACCGTTGGTCCTGTAATGCGAACCATGATATCCACCCAATGCCCAACGCCACTATTTTGCTTGAAGTAAGCCGGGTCAACCAAGTTCATTGAACCTGTATAAGCAATTTCATCATCAATTACGATGATCTTGCGATGTTGGCGAAGATCAAGACGACGTAAGAAAATACGCCACATCTTCACTTCTAGCGCTTGAATAACTTCAATTCCAGCATCCTGCATCATTCGATACCAAGGACTTCTGAAAAAACGTGGACTACCTGCTGAATCGAGCAATAGTTTGACATCTACGCCGCGTTTAGCCGCTTGAATAAGCGCAGAAGCGACAGAGTCAGCCAAACCACCCGGATGCCAAATGTAGAATACCATTCGAATACTGCTCTGCGCGTTTTCGATGTCTTCAATAATGGAATGCAAAATCTCATTAGGTGACTGTTGCAGCGACAATGTATTACCGCTCAATGCGGGAAGACCAAGGCGGTTGTTACAAAGTTCATCAATTCGGTAGATGTGCCTTCCCATCGTTTCTGGGTTGTGCGCGTTACAGTCGTTAAGCTGACTGAACCACTTCTCGAATGGTGTAAACATCTCTTTCGCACGTTCGGCTCGCTTTCTGCCTAAGTTCAGTTCACCGAAGAGGAAATAACATGCGACACCCAGAACGGGAAGGATATAAATGATCATTAGCCAAGCTAAAGACACGCTCACTGCACGGCGCTTTAAAACGACACGAATGGTCACACCTGCGACCAGTAACCAATATAGCCCGATGCCAGCTAAAGTAAGAAAGTGATAAAACTTGTCCATATACGCTCAGAGTAATATGCCCTTCTAGGATATTAAGCATAAAAGTGGGTTGGGGGAATAGATTTCCCATTTAGACGTGGGATTGACCTTATATGAGGAACGAATTTCATAACAGCTGATTCTGTTATTTTAATGTGAAAAATAAGGTCATTCTTTAACTTTTGAACAAAAAAGCAGCATTTAACCTGCGTAACTCGACACTTGTGCGATAAATGTACTTTTTTGGGGTTCCAATTTTAAAGGGGAGCTGCTTTACTTTCTAGATATAGTGCGTCGAACGCTTATTTTATAAGTGTACAATAATTTTTACATAAACTTTTTAGACGCCTATCTCTATGCATACACAACAAACTAATTTTGGAGAAAAAGCGTGGCTACAACTAATACAGCAGCACCACGTGATACGTGGGGGTCTAAACTAGGCTTCGTAATGGCAGCAGCGGGTTCCGCTGTCGGTTTAGGCAATATATGGAAATTCCCTTACACAGCAGGTGAGAGTGGCGGCGGTGCATTCGTTGCTATCTATCTTATCTTTGTAATTTTTATCGGCTTTAGCGTGATGCTGACAGAGTTCGCTATTGGTCGTAAGACAGGTCTTTCTGCCGTAGGTGCATTCAAAACAACTGACCGACGCTGGACGTTCACTGGCGTTATGGGAGTTTTCAGTGGTCTTTTGATCATGGGCTTCTACCCTGTGGTTGGTGGTTGGGCATTGGCCTACATCTTTAAAGTGGGTGGTGGTCTACTCAGCGCGCCAGAAGCAATTGGCGACAGTTTTGGCGGTTTCATCTCAGATCCGATTCAACCTTTAATGTGGATGGGTGTTTACCTGTTCCTTAACGTCATGATCGTGATGAAAGGGATTTCGGGTGGTATTGAGAAAGCCGGTAAGGTTCTGATGCCGCTTCTGTTCTTAATCCTAATCGTTGTTTCTGTTAAGGGCTTAATGCTGCCAGGTGCAATGGCTGGCCTTGAGTTCTTATTCATGCCGGACTTTTCTAAAGTCGACAGCAACGTGGTTCTTGCTGCACTAGGACAGGCGTTCTTCTCACTTAGCTTAGGTATGGGTTGTATGATGACGTACGGTTCTTACCTGAAGAAGAAAGAGAATCTAGTTCAAACAACCGGTATGGTTACAGCGATGGATACTGGTGTCGCGATTCTTGCTGGTGTTGCTATGTTCCCAGCAATGTTTGCCTTTGGCATGGAGCCTGCAGCAGGCCCTGGTCTTGTATTCGTTGTCGTTCCTCAGCTATTTGCTGAAATGGGCGGAGTGATTGGGTTGCTATTCGCGTTGCTATTTTTCATCGGTTTGACGGTGGCGGCATTAACTTCTTCAGTATCACTATTGGAAGTTGTCGTGTCTTACCTAATCGACGAGAAAGGCATGAAGCGCTCTAACGCAGTTCTGTCTGCAAGCGCAGTTATGGCGGCATTATGTATTTTTGCGTCACTATCGTTAGGTGGAATGGGACCAACGCTGTTTGGTACCGGTGCCTTTGATATCTTCGACTTGCTAACGGACAAAATCTTCCTAGCGGTTGGTGGTATGTTGGTTTGTATCTTTGCTGGATGGCGCCTAAGCCGTGCTGAGCTAGAAAAAGAGATCACTAATGACGGCGAAGTATCCTTCCCGCTATTTGGATTGTGGTACAACCTAGTTAAATACCTGATTCCTGTTGCGATTGCTATTGTTGCCTTCATGGGGATTAAGTCTGGCTTTGATAGTGGTAAAGGTGAAATCATGCTGCTGGGTATCGCAATCATTGGTCTTGCTGGTATTTTCTCTAGAAAGCTCTAGCTCAGGCCTTAGGGCAAGCCTCGATAGCTTTGTCCGATAACTTATGTATACTGCTGGCTCCAAACGTGGAGCCAGTTTTTTTATGTTCGATATTCTACATACCCATCCCGATTTTCTGATCATCAATAAGCATCCCAACGTCTCTGTTCATAAAGACGATGGCGACACAATGCTGCTGCAAGAAGTGGCTAAGCAGAGTGGTGATCAGCAGCTCTATCTTATCCATCGCTTGGATAAAATGACATCGGGTATTCTGCTCCTCGGACGCAACGCCAAAGCGGCCAGTGCGTTATCGCAAGCCTTCGCTGACCGCCAAGTAGAAAAGTTCTACCTAGCGATTGGCTCTAAAAAGCCGAAAAAGAAACAAGGTTTGGTCGTTGGTGATATGGAGCGTTCGCGCCGTTCATCATGGAAGCTGGTCAACAGCAAAAATAACCCAGCCGTCACCCAGTTTTTCTCTCTTGCGGCAGAGCCCGGAGAGCGCCTATTTTTATGTAAGCCACACACTGGTAAAACGCATCAAATCCGCGTGGCATTAAAATCGGTTGGCTCAGGTATTGTTGGCGACCCGATTTACAATGCAGGCAATGAGGCTGATCGCGGTTACCTGCATGCATTTTCACTTTGCTTCCAATACCGAGATGAGCAATATCGCTTTGTTTGCGATCCACGAGAATACAAAGTGCTTGGTAACAAATGGCACAGTGAAATCGTCTCTCAGGGTTTGGATACTTGGCTTTCCCCCTGGGAACTGAACTGGCCTACGATCAAATAACCGTCACAAAGAAAACTAATAAGAGAACTCGATGCAAGCATCACAACTTTCGCTGTTTTTTCAGCATCTAGAAACCGAGCTCGCGCAAGCTCCGAATGAAATTCGTCGACTGTTTCACGGTCGTGGCCGTCGTTTTGAAGGTCTAGAGCAAATCACCTGTGACTGGTTACAAGGTCAGTTGATCATCAACTTGTTTAAAGAAGTCGACGACGCGTTTCTCGCTGAGCTGAAAAGCGGCCTCAATGCGTTGGCACAATCGCAGTTGTGGGCAGACAAGCAAGGTCGTACTATGGTTCTTCAGCACCGTTATGCCGATGGTACGCCTTCAGAAGTGCTTGTCGGTGAATTAGACGCTCGCCCTGTCGTTGAAGAAAGCGGTTTGAAATACCAATTGGATATTGGCCGCAACCAAAACTTCGGTCTGTTTTTGGACATGCGCTACGGTCGTGATTGGGTTCGCGAAAATGCGAAGCACAAAAACGTGCTTAACTTGTTTGCTTACACCTGTGGCTTTTCTGTCGCTGCCATTGCGGGTGGCGCAGATAAAGTGGTTAACGTCGACATGGCAAAAGCGTCGCTGTCTAAAGGTCGTGAGAACCACAAGCTAAATGGTCATAACATCAACCAGGTAAGCTTTATGGGGCACGATATCTTCAAATCGTGGGGTAAGATTAAAAAATCTGGTCAGTATGGCTTGATTATCATCGATCCGCCTTCATTCCAGAAAGGCAGCTTTGCGCTGACTAAAGACTACAAAAAGATTCTACGTCGATTGCCGGATTTGTTGGCAGAAGGCGGTCAAGTGATGGCATGTGTGAACTCACCATCTGTGACAAGCGACTTCTTGATTGAGAGCATGAAAGAAGAAGCGCCAGAGTTGACATTCCGTGAGCGTCTGGATAACCCACCAGAGTTTATAGACGTAGACAGCGAAGCAGCATTGAAAGTGTTGCTGTTTAGCGAGAAGCAATGAAGACGAAACGAAAGTTGTGCCTATCTATAATACCAGCCGTTTGAGTACGGCTGGCATTTCCACGATACCCCGTTAATCTGAATAGCGAGACGCGAGTGTGATTCAGAGTCTATTATCAGAGTGAGTTATTCCTAACACGCTGATATTAGATTCCTGATCTCGCCTAGGCTCGTCGGAATGACGGGAAACAATAAAAGATCGATACCAGCAGCATTAACCGATCTGCACTTCAATATCCGCTTCGATGGTTGATGAGCAGGCGAGCACATAGCCTTGTTCAATTTCTTCTTGCGTCAATGTTTCTAGGCTGGTGGAAGAGACGTTGCCTTTACGAACCTTGCATTTACACGAGCCACAAATCCCGCTTCGACAAGCGACGATTAATGGTAAACCTGCGCCTTCGAGCACATCGGCCAGTACCTGACCTTTTTGCGCATCGATGCTTTGAGCAAAATCAGGAACAGAAACGTTAACCGTCTCATCGGAGACCGATGATTCTGCGCCAGTCGCTGGCGTAAAACTCTCTTGGTAGAAGTTCGTCATTTCAAAACCAAGATCATTCAAATAGCCGTGAACATCTTGCATAAACTGGCTTGGACCACACAGGTAAACGGTGCGTTGCTTGAAATCAGGAACAAGCTCTTTAATCCAGTCGGCATTCAAACGACCTTGTGGGTGTGACGTTCCTTCGCGGTTTTTCAGCAACAGCTTTAAATGGAAGTTGGGATATACGGCGTCTAACGTTTCTAGCTGATCGTAGTAAATCGTCTCTTCTGGGCTGCGTGCGATATGAAGAAATGCGATGTCCACATCGTTTTCGTTTTCATCTTGATTACTCAGCCAGTGTTTTGCCATCGAAAATACGGGCGTGACGCCGCAACCTGCACTGATAAGCAAGGCTTTTGTTTCGCCATCACGTAACACGGGTGGATGGTCGATGCAGTTAAATTCGCCTGCTGGTGGTAATGCTTGAACAGTATCACCGAGCAGCAGCGAGTCAACGATGTAGTTCGATACTTTACCGCCAGATACTCGTTTGATGGTGAGTTGAAGGTGATCGTCTTCATTGATCGAGCTGATTGAATAGGCGCGAAACTCCATTTTTCCATCAATTTCCACGCCTAAGTTAATAAACTGGCCAGGCTTAAACTGAAACAGAAGTGACTCGGTTAGTTCAGCCAATTTGATGCTGACGGTGTCGTGTGTTTCGAAGTATTTGTCGATGCAACGGAGTGTGACGGGTTGGTTACCTTGCCATTCAAAAAACATAACAATCTCTTTGGTTGTGGCTATTTTTGGTTCGAAATAGATAGCGCCTCCGCGTAAGGAGGCGCGTAACAAGCAAGTTTATTAAGCTGCTAGGATGGCTTTTAGATCATCCTGAACATTGCCAATACTGCGCATATCGAACTTCTCTTGGATGATGGCGATTAGGTTTGGCGTTAGGAATGCCGGTGCAGTAGGGCCTGTGTAAATGCCTTTCACGCCCAATGCAAATAGCGTTAGCAAGATAACGATCGCTTTTTGCTCGAACCAAGAAAGCACAAGCGTGAGTGGTAGTTCATTGATATCACAGTCAAACTCTTTCGCCAGTGCAAGTGCAAGCTGGATTGCAGAGTAAGCATCGTTACATTGGCCCACATCCAATAGGCGAGGGATGCCGTTGATATCTCCGAACGTATTCTTGTTGAAGCGGAACTTACCACACGCCAAGGTCAGGATTAGCGTGTCTTCTGGCGCTTCAGCCGTAAAATCGGTGTAGTAGCTGCGTTCCGCTTTATCACCATCACAACCGCCGACTAGGAAGAAGTGTTTGATGTTGCCTTGCTTCACTTGGTCGATAACCGCAGGGGCGGCGTTCATCAGTGCATTGCGACCAAAACCAACCGTGATGTGGTGTTCGATTTCATCGTGTTGGAAACCGTCTTGCGCTAGAGCACATTCAATCACTTGGCTAAAATCATCGCCTTCGATGTGAGCCACTCCAGGCCAGCCAACAATACTGCGGGTGAATAGACGGTCTGCGTATTGACCCACATTTGGATTCAACAAACAGTTTGACGTCATTACGATTGCGCCAGGGAAGTTTGCGAATTCTTTCTGCTGGTTTTGCCATGCGCTGCCGTAGTTACCGACAAGATGAGAGTATTTCTTCAGCTCAGGGTAGCCGTGTGCAGGCAGCATTTCACCATTGGTGTAAACGTTAATGCCTTTGCCTTCGGTCTGTTGCAGGATTTTTTCTAGGTCATGCAAATCATGGCCAGAAACAAGAATACATTTACCTTTTACTGGCTTGACGTTCACCGTGGTTGGTTCTGGATGGCCGAAGGTCGTTGTTTCACCTTGGTCGAGCATTTCCATCACTTTGTAGTTCATCAGGCCAATGCGCATTGAGCAATCAAGTAGTTCGCCAAGATCTTCAGGGTCTGTGCCCAACCACGCCATGATTTCATGGTATTCGGCATAGATATCGTTGTTGGTTTGCTCAAGAACACGTGCGTGCTCCATGTACGCGGCTGCACCTTTAAGTCCGTATAGGCAAAGTAGGCGTAGGCCAATAACATCTTCATGTACTTGGTCTTTACCACGGTTAACCGCGACTTGAGGAGCAAAAGCTAAGATCGCTTCTGCGCTGTTTGGTAGCTCGAAGTTGGCAACGGCAGGAATGTCAGTAAGGTTGGTGTTTGACAAAGTTGCAGCAGACATTACTTGCTCTTTTAGCAATGCTTTGTACGTTGCCGCTTGAGAAGTTAGCTCTAGGACACGTTCAGGGTCAAAGTTTACGTTCGTCAATGTAGAGAAAAATGCCTTTGGTGCCCATTGGTTGATTTCATCGTTAATGATGTTGAATTCAAGTGCTTTTGATGCCCAAAAAGAAACCCCTTGCAGTGTGTAAACCAACACGTCTTGAAGGTCAGATACTTCAGAAGTTTTACCACACATACCTTGTGCAAAAGAACAACCTTTAACAGCTGGGGTTTGAATTGTCTGTTCACATTGAATACAGAACATATTGGGTTCTCCAGTGATTGTTTTAATAGTCGTGATGTTGACCACTAGAGAGCAGAATGTGTGCCAATTATTATCTTGTTGATTTATATTGAATTTTATCAGATTTAGGAGAGTGGTTGATGTAATTAAGACAACGGGGTTGATGTCTTAATCACATCGACTTCTTGTGGTCGGTTATTTATTGATCCCGAGCTTTTTACCCATCCGATATAAGTTCCCGCGATTCATTTGTAAAAACTCCGCTGCTTTTGCCCAAACGCCACCAGTTTGGCTCAAAGCATGTTCAATTAAATCACGTTGATAGCTTTCTATTAGCTCTCGCATTGGTTGGCTTTCTTTAGGCAGATAATGCGATGTGTTTTTTACATCATCGAGAGCCAGTGAGGTGTCAAAATGGTTAAGCATGATCGTGCTTGCACCTTGTTGAATAGCGTGTAAAGCCGCGCGAGTTAAAGTGTGTTCGAGCTCGCGTACGTTTCCGTACCAAGGTAAAGACTCCAGTTGAGTCAACACTTTAGGGTGAACGTGAAGATTGGGCGCATTAAATTGTTGGCGTACCTTTTCTAACAGATATCCGGCTAAAACGGGAATATCACCGTCACGGGCACGAAGTGGGGGAACTTGGATTGGGAATACGTTTAAACGGTGGAAAAGGTCTGCTCGAAACGTGCCAGCTTCGACCTCTTTTTCTAATTGTCGATTGGTCGCGGCGATGATGCGCACATTGACCATCAAATGCTGATCGCTACCCACACGTTGCAGCTCGCCTTGCTGAATTACGCGCAGCAATTTTGCTTGCAAAATCATAGGCAGTTCGCCCACTTCATCAAGGAAAATCGTTCCACCGTCTGCCAGTTCAAACTTACCGGCACGGTGGCTATTAGCACCTGTAAATGCGCCTTTGACATGGCCAAACAGTTCACTCTCAGCCAGACCTTCAGGCAGGGCCGCACAGTTGACGTAAATCATCGGCTTATCGCTACGATGAGATTGCGCGTGTACTGAGTGCGCGACCAGTTCTTTACCAGTACCGGTCTCTCCTGTGATAAGTACTGCGTAATCTGATTGAGCAACAGTCGCAATGTTGTTTCGTAACTGGTTGATCTGTGGACTCAAACCCACCATTTCGCCATGTTGAGAACGGGCTTGCTGGATAAGGGTTTGAGTGACGCTTTTTTGCTTCTGGTTTTGTGCTTTGAGTGCTTTTAATTGCGCAATGTTACGCAATGTCGCAGCGGTCAAAGCCGCAAAGGTTTCGATAGCGACAGGATCGATGCCATCAAACGCGCCCACCGTTAGTGCATCCATCGTTAGTGCGCCAACAAGTTGGCCTTCGACATACAAGCTAAAGCCCATGCAATCGTGAACATCAATGCATTGGTCTTCAGTTAATAGTGTGCCGTCGAAAGGATCCGGCAGTGAACAATCGGCATCGAAACGCACCGGTTCACGGCTATGAATAATGGCATCTAAACGAGGGTGCGCCTTGGGGAAATAGCGACGACCTAAGACCGAGCTGGATAAGCCTTTTACCGCGACAGGAGTTAGAAAACCATCCTCATCGAAGATAAACAGGCAGCTCGCATCACATGGGAATACTTGCGCGACCCCATCAATGAGATTTTGATATTGCTGCTCGTGAGAGCGATTTGAGCTGAGGTTTAGCGCGATATTAAGGAGTACGTGGTCAACAGTCGGAGTCATAACAAGCCCAAAGTTATCTGGAATGGGCTCATGCTAGCAACTTGATGTCATTTGAACATCGAAAGGTGTGGGAGATTGATGTTCCATTGACGACGATCAAGTTTGATACGAAAAGAAACGCGCAAGTTAACAAGCCAGTGATGTAAGCTTGCGCGGGTTAGGTGTTTGAATTAAAGCAGGCCAAAGGTTTGGTTCGTCCGAATTAACGAGGAACGACTCTAGCGTCATTACCAGAAACATTGATTTGGACCGCTTGGCCTGGTTGGAAAATCATGTTTGGATTTGCTTCTTGAACAATAGAGATAATCTTTCCGTCCTCTAAACGAATGGTCAGATTCACGCCATTTCTTTTCGCGGTTGCTTCAGCCGCTTTGCTGCCTGCATAGCCACCCAATAGACCACCACCAATGGCAGCGATATCCGAGCCAGAACCGCCCCCAACTTTTGAGCCTAAGATCCCGCCCACGGCAGCACCAGCGATGGTGCCAATGGCATTGGATTGGGTAGAGGCATCAATGGTTACGGGTTCTACTTTTTCTACTGTGCCGTAGTAAACCTGCTGAACTTTGCGAGTGTCGGATGAGCCGTATGCATCTCCGTACGGGTTAGGTGAGCTACAGCCGCCAAGCACGAGCGCACAAGTAATGGTGAGCAACATGCCTAAATTGATCTGTTTTTTCATATAGCCTCCGAATGGTTTCTTCATTCAAAGAGTATATACCCCAATTTAACCTGCGTTTTGGTGCTTTATAAAACAGTGGCTTAGCGGCCTGTCCCTTAAGGAAACGCGATTGTCTAAGCAGTATTAATGATCGTTAAGCGTATGAAACCCTGAATAAATACGTGTAAAAGTAGTAAACCAGCATGCCGCGCCAAAGATATACGCGATGACGGCAAAGTGTTGCGGTAGCAAACAAAATAAAACCAAGCAGCCAATGGTTTCTGTACCTTCGGTTAAGCCGCTCATGTAGTAAAGCGATTTGTTTTTATATACCGGATTATCGATGCCTTGTTTTCCTGCCATGATGGCAAAAGCCAAAAAGCTACTACCAGTGCCGATGAAGGAAAAAATCAAAAATGCGCCTGCAACGGCATTGTGCTCTGGGTTGGCAAGCACAAAGCCAAAAGGAATCAACGAATAGAACAAAAAATCTAAGCTGATATCAAGAAAACCACCCGCATCGGTAATGCCCTGAATCCTTGCCAGTGCACCGTCTAACCCATCACAGATTCTGTTCAGCAAAATAAACAGCAACGCCAACAAGTACTGTTCGGCGATCAAAGCAGGCAGGGCAAAACAGCCAAGTACAAAACCAAACACTGTCGTCTGATTTGCAGTGATACCACATTTATCGAGATATGTCGCACTGAGTGCCAGCGGTTTGCGGATGAGCTTTATACTCAGGCTATCAAGCATGATTTGTCTCCCACGGCCAGTTTAGGCAGCGGCTGCCATCAGGAATATCGTCTTCATCGTGCGTTACCATCAAAGTAGGGATGTTCGCTTGCTGCAATTGTTCGGCCACCCAATTACGAAATTGCACGCGCAGGTCTTTATCCAGCTTGCTATAGGGCTCATCAAGTAGCGCAACTTTCGGCTTTGCTAGCAGCATACGAGTCAATGAGATACGGGCACGTTGCCCTCCCGAAATTTGGTCAGGAAAGGACTCTGCTAGTTTGGTCAATGAAATGTTCTTCAGTGCTTGCATAGCGTGAGCTTTACGCTCTTCACCTTTGATTGAGTTTGGTAGCGCGAAGGCAAGGTTCTCCCACACCGTTAAATGAGGGAAGAGCAAATCGTCTTGGAATAGAATACCGACCTGACGCTTATGGGCAGGGAGGGCATCCAACTTTTCGTTATCAAGCGTAATGGATCCAGAGTAGTAGAACTCGGCGGATAGGTGCCCGGCAATGGCATCCAACAAAGTGGATTTACCACAACCGCTAGGCCCCATCAGGGTAACGATTTCACCTTTTTCTACGGTCATATTGAACGCCGAGAAAAGCGCGTCGCCATTGGTTTTACGGATGGCGAGGTTTTCGAGACAAAGACTCATTCAGTAGTAAACCTTTTATAGACAAGCGGCGATACTTTCTGTGCAAGTGGCTAAGCAGTATCGCAAAAGAGAAGAACAAGAATGGCAGCAGAGCTTGCCAAATGGCGTAAATAGCGGTGACACGTCGGTCAAAACCACTGGATAGTGCAACGGCTTCGGTTGTGATGGTGCTAATGCGCCCAGCCCCTAGCACTAATGTAGGTAGGTATTGCGCTAGGCTGACACTAATACCGACAGCACACGCGAATGCAATTGCAGGCAGGAGGATTGGCAGTTTCACTTTTAACCAAGCTTGCATCGGTGATTTACCCAAGCTGAGTGCGACGCGAGTTAAGCCGTTATCGAAGCTGCGCCACGGACCGTCTAGCGAGAGGTAAATAAATGGGAACGCAAAGAATACATGCGCCCAACATACCCAAAAGAAATACGCGTTACTGTTTAAGTACAGCGTCACTACTTGCATACCGAATAGCACGGATAGCTGAGGAATCAGCATTGGGATGGCGATGATGTAACCGGGCACCTGCCAGCGATAACGGAGACGATACTCATGTGCTATTAAAGCAAGAACTAGCGCGACAGTCGCGCTGATTAGGGCGATTGACATACTTTGTTCTAGAGTCCCTAGAATACTGTGCCATTCGTATTCCAAAAAACGCAGGCTGTAACGGCTTGGGAGCAAATCTGGAAAGCGCCAACGTTGGGCAAAGCTCCACAGCACCATGAGTGGAATCATTAGAAGTGCAAGTAGCGCAATCAGTGAAAATAGGGTTTTACCGGGTAAACGAAACCCGTTTCGACCAGAGTACTGCCAGCGTTTGAAGTCTTTGGTCGTTAACCATTCCACCAATCGAGCGAAACCAATCAAAAGACTAGCCATCACAAACAGTATTACTGCCCCAGCGGCCGCTCTTGGTAGGAGCGATAAATCTGGATCGTTAAACCATTGCCATACCAAAACCGCAAACGTCGGCGGGTTGGTAGGGCCAATAATCAGGGCGACATCGACAACGGACAAACTGTAAGCCAATACCGCCAGCATTGGGAAACGAAGTTTTGCTAACCATTGCGGAAATACGCATTTCCACCACGCTTGCGCCGAACTATAGCCCATCGAGTGACTGACTTTTTCAACCTTATCGACTTTCAATTGCTGAAGGATCGGAATACTCATCAACAATAAAAACGGCACTTCTTTAATCGCTAGCATGATGACCAAACCGAGTGCATGTGGGTCTTTAATCAGCAATGCTAAGTCATTCACCGTTTGTGCATTCGGGTCGTAACCAAACAGTTGGTTGAGAACACGAACGCCCATACCCGTTGGGGCAAATAAGAACGCAAAGCCAATGGCAAAAGCGACGTGCGGCATAGCGAGAAGTGGGGAAAGGCTAACTTCAATTTTTCGCCAAAACTTGCTGCCCCAAGACGCCTGTAGAATGGCAAACGTGATGAAGCAAGCCAAGTAGCTACTGAAAATGGCGGAGTAGAAAGTAAGCCCGATGGATGTCCAAACACCTTCCCAATCAAAGACGGCATTGAAGCCATCAAAAGAAAAGTGGTGTAGACCGATAGGAGGTACATAACCGAGCGCAGAGACCACCACTCCAAATAGTCCCGGAATGGTAGGCAAAATACAAACTGCGATAATGACTAAATACAGCGCTCTTAACATGGATTCTTACTAATTCCCGTAGCGTTTCAACCATTCTTTTTCTAACGCCGCTTGCCAACTTGGATGTGGCTCAGCGATAGATTTGAATTGTTGAGTGTTTTTGGCCGAACCAGTTAGGTATTGGTTGCTTAGTACCGAAGGGTCGCCCCAGATGTTTAGGTTACCTTTGCGAGACTGTGCTTCAGGGCTCAATAAAAAGTTTATCGCAACTTGTGCACCAGCACTGGCATTTGCGTTCCAAGGAATCGCTAAAAAGTGGATATTTGAGAGTGCTCCTGCGTCCATTGCGTACGCTTTGGTGCTCTCTGCAAGATTACCGCTCGACTGCGCAGAGAAAACCGCGTTCGGGTTAAAGGTAATCGCCAGGTCAGTCTGACCATCATCTAGTAGCTGAAGGGTTTCTGCTGTACCGCCTGGAAACTGCTTACCACCGCGCCAAGCGACTTTATGGAACTCATCTAGATAAGACCACAGCGGTTGAGTGACTTGCTCAAACGTGTCATCGGTAGCTGGTTGTTGCAGCTCAGGGGCGTTGTTAGACAGTTCAATGAGTAATGCTTTGATAAAGCTTGTGCCATGAAACTCTGGTGGTCGAGGGTAAGTCAGACGATTCGGGAACGCTTTTGCATAGCTCAGCATTTCTGCGAATGATTTTGGAGGGTTATGGAGGGTTTGCTCGTCATGGATAAACACTAATTGTCCTACTCCCCAAGGTGCTTCTAGACCTTCTGTTGGCTCGGAGAAGTCCACATCAATTGGTAGAGATTTATCCACATATTGCCAGCTTGGCAAACCTTCGACAAAAGGACCAAATAGCAATTGGTTATCCTTCATTGATTTGAAGTTTTCGCCATTGATCCAAACCATATCAACACTGCCACCGCTGTTTTTGCCTGCCGCTTTTTCTGCGATAAGTCGAGTAGTGGTCTCAGAAATATCAGTTACTTTAACGTGGTTTAGCGTCACGTTATAACGTGATTTTAGCTCTCTACTCGCCCACTGTATGTAGCGATTAATTTCTTGGCTTCCGCCCCAAGCATGAAAGTAGACGGATTGCCCGTCGGCTTGCTGTTCGATTTTTTGCCATTCGCTATTCACTGATGAATCGGCAAAAGAAGGTGTCGCAAAAGTCGTGGCTAAAATGCCAATGCTGCTGAGTAGCTTTTTCATATCTATTCCGTGTTATGTCTTTTGGTTCTTGCTTTCGTTTCTATTGACGTTTTCGCAAGTCGTTCCGCTCTGTTACAAGGATAGTAATTCATCTCTCTCTATTATCAATGCCAATCCCAAACGGAATCACTCATTGATTCAAAGAATTACTCTCAATGTGAAGCAAAACGAATAAAGGACAAATTTGGTGTCATTTTAGGAGCGGACCGTTTGTTTGAGGATATTCTTTCAAGTAATTGAAAATTATTGTCCCCAGAGATATGAATAGGTTGTTTTACAGAGCAAAATTGATGTCTAAAGCATGGAATTGAGGGCGAAAAGAGAAAGAAAGTTGGCCATTTAAATGACTTTAGCATGCATGACTAACGATTCATCGATATAAAAAAGCAGCCGTTTGGCTGCTTTAAGATACTATCTGGTTTACTTAGTTGGGATTAGTTTACCCAGTCACGTAGTGTAAACGTCAATTCGTGATCGGCACTTTTCAGAACAAGACCATCTTTAGTTAGCGTGATATCGCTCCAGTTAGATAGTGTTTGTGTCATTGCGTTTTCGATCTTCATTTGATCTTCCATACACATCTTCATGGTCATGCCCATTTTTTCGATGCGTAGTTGGTTGTTTTTCAGCTCGGCTTGACCGAAGAAGTTATTACAACCTGCGTTGCCGTTTGCGGTTAGATTTTCACCGATTTCTAGGCGAGCCGCTTTTTGGTGTTCGTCTAGAACGATATTTTTGCCATCAACTTGAACAAGTTCCCAGTTGTGGTGCTGCAAATCTTGAGCCGTTATTTCTTTCACATCATCACCGTTGCTAGCACAAGCAGTCATAAGAACAGGGAGAGAGATTGCTGTAACTAACGTTTTTAGGCTAAGCTTCATTTTATAGACTCCGTTTTTATAAACGCGGTAAGTATAAGTAATAAAACACTGTTTTTGTCAGCATAAGGTTATGGTTTCGTATGTTTTTGACATAACGAAGCATATAGCAAGTTTTGTTGCTGACTAATCTTCTCATTATTTAAACTAGGCCAATACGCCCTAATATGGAAAGAGCGGTTTTAGTATGGAGCAACTGGAGTTTTTTACTGTCCCAAGCCCTTGTGTTGGAGTATGTACCTCCGATGAAAAAGGGTATTGCAAGGGGTGTATGAGAAAGAGAGAGGAAAGGTTTAATTGGCTTAACTTAACCCCCGCTCAGCAGTTGCACGTTATTAAGTTGTGTCGTCAAAGGTACAGACGAAAGATGTTGGCAGGGAAGACGAAGCCAGAACAGCTTCAAGATGAGTCATCGCCTCAGCAAGACTTATTCTAGAATTCTTGTTCAGTCTGTGGGGTTACGCCTTCGCTTTCGGTTCTGATTAGGCTTTTACATATTCCCGGTCCGGCAAGGTGTCCTTTAAGAACCGGGAATCTCCTATCCATTTTCCCTATAGAGCGGTAATTGGCGTTATTTCATCGACCAACGGTCGCTAACCCAGCCTCCCGCTTGTTCGTCGAAGTGATTTCCTGAAAATCGATGATTGAATTCAACATCTAATTTACTTGTTGGGCGTTCATCCATCAGTTGATGAATATATCTCGCCATAGGATCCGTACAAGCTTCACGCTCTCTACGGGTAACTACTTCTTTGATCATTTGGAGTCTGTAGCTATTGCTGGCTCGTTTCATTTTTGACCTCCAGAACTCGATGGCAGCAGTTTGAACACATTGACGTCCAGATCGCTGCTCATTAGTGTGCGCGTGGAGGCACATCACCATCGTTTGAAGTCCAAAGACAAATTGTTTGAGAGCAGTGTTTGTAACGCCATTCACATCTTTCTCAGAATCATTGACTATGCGATTAAAAATGTTTCGCGAAATTTAGCCGATGAACCTGCATATTAAAAAGACCTTATCAAACATAGAAGCCCAACACAGGGGCGTCAATAACACAAATGAACAATTTTTGAACATATTGTGAAGGTGGAGAGTTTTCAGTAATTTATCGAAAATAAAAAACCGAAGCACAAAGCTTCGGTTTTGAGGAAAGCCCTGACGAAATTGCTTGTAAAAGCTCTTAGTGCCAGGGGTAAGGTGTTGAGTATTAGCTACCAGATGCAGGACAGCCTTTTACTGGTTGGCCATTACTGAAGTACTTGATGTTCTCTAAGTTCTTGTTGTAGTTATCCGCAGAGATTTGTGGTTTGTTTACGAAGAACTCGCGCAAAACGTATGCATCGGTTAGCTGTGTAGATTGAACATCGATGATTGGATAGTTATCGCCACCAGCAGCACTGAAGCTGATTACAGAGAATGTGTACGTTGCGTCTAGATCGAAGCCTTTATTGTTAATATCGGTAATGGTTACTGAGCCAGCATCACAATTTACATCTAAAGTGATGTTATCTAGTTGAGCGTAAGCACCAGAGCCTGCAGATTTCGTCGCAACCACGTCTAGGTATTCTTTAACTTCTTTACCTGTCATAGTTGCTTTAGTCACGAAGTTACCAAATGGCTGAACCGTTAATACGTCACGGTAAGTGATATCACCATCTTGGATTGAATCACGCACGCCGCCAGAGTTCATCACACCAAAGTCAGCATTTACCGTTTTGTAAGTACGGTATGCCTCACCGAGTAGGTGACCTAGGTTAGTTTGTTGAGAGCGAACTACGTTACGATCACCTTCTAACTTACCCGTCGTATTAGAAATCTTCTCATCTAATAACTCTTGACCTTGTTGTTGGTATGGCAGTAGTAACGCTTTTACTGTTGCATCTTGTTGAATTCGTTCACCGATAACTTCATCGTTTTCGTCTAGAAGGTTTACAGGAATCAGTGCGTAATTCGCTAAGTGAAGCTTGCCGTCGTAGTATTCGAAGTCAGCACGACCCACATATTTACCCCACTCATGCGCTTGCATAATCCAAGTGCCTTTTTGTTGGTCTGGGGCACAATCATCCCCAGGTTTGAAATCAGCATACTCATTGGTACCTGGTTCCATACATACAGGGTTTTGTGAGTGACCACCGATGATAGCGTTTAGCTGTCCTTCTTCAAGAGAGCGAGCGAGTTTAACGTCACCTGGTGCTTCACTACCGTTTTTGCCATCTTCGTAGTGACCCATGTGCGTCGTTGCAAATACTAGGTCTACCTTTTCGTTCTCTTCGATTTCCTTCAGTACCTTTTTGATTTCTACTTGAGGGTCTTCGAAGTGGATGTTTGATACGTTGTCTGGATTGACTAGCTTCGCAGTGTCTTGCGTTGTTAGACCAATAACAGCGATCTTAAGGCCGTTGATAGTAAATACTTTGTAAGGGTCGAAGTAACGCTCGTTTGTATCTTTTTTATAGATATTCGCAGCCAGCATAGGGAAGTCAGCTAGCTCGGCCTGCATATCGAGAATATCTAGTGAGTTATCAAATTCGTGGTTACCGACAGCCATTGCATCGTAACCAAGTAGGTTCATCCCTACGAAGTCTGGAACCGCATCTTGCATGTCTGATTCTGGTACACCGGTATTAATATCACCGCCAGATAGCAGAATGGTTTCACCGCCTTTTGCTTCGACTTCTGCGCGGATAGATTCGATTAAAGTGTGACGCGCAGCCATGCCGTATTCGCCGTCGCTGTTATGCCAAAAGCGACCATGGTTATCGTTAGTGTGGAGAACGGTGAACTTAGTACAAGAATCTGCAGTCTCGCAGGTTACTGGAGAATTGTCGCTGTCTGAGCCGCATCCTGCTAGCGCAGCGCCCACTGCCACTACCAAAAGAGATTTGGAAAACTTCATAAGGGATCCTTTCTTTGTGATTTTGTTATTGTTACGGCGTGAAATATACGGAATTAATGTGAAACTTTAGTGATCTATCTCTTATTTATACTTCTATCGGAGAAATGAATTAATAAGCCTGCAAACTACGTCTATAAATAAACAGAATTGGTATTTAGTATTTATTTTATATCGCTAGCTCTATTTTTTGTGAGGTAGTTAATTGAATGTGTGTTGTTTGTGTGAATCAATGCGCATTTTTGCGAAGTATTACGCTGATTTTGGTGATTATTTTGCCAGGTTTATGTTTTTCCTAATAGGTATGACACAAATCGTTATAAATTTTCGCTCTAATAATGAGGGGCTCGGTTTGTATGCATAATGAACAGCACAGAGCTTAAACTCATTTGATCATGGCTTTATTCTGCCAAACTCTATCAAAAATTGTATTTATCTCTTTACTATAATTGCGATCGTTTAGAAACCTTATGCTTTAGGCATCGTTTATTTATCCTCATCCGATACCTTATCGTGCTTATTCCGCATTTGACACTCGAGTGTTTAAACAAATAGATTGGCTATGTTCCCTTTAATTGTTGCTGAAGACTTAACATCCTGTTTTCATTAAGTTCTTCAGTAACTTCCATGTA